>NZ_JBEPOZ010000002.1:0-331769 GCF_040547005.1 Arthrobacter sp. UYCu712 | reverse complement strand
GTGGTCAGCGAGGACGAGGGGACTGCGATCAGGTCAGCGTCTGCGGCGTCGGCCAGCGCGCCGGTCGCGGTGACGAACGCACCTGCCCCCGCCGACAGAGGCTCCTCCGGGGTTTCGGCACACACCAAGTATTCGAATCGTGGTACGCCATCGGCAGAACGGTCGACGCCGAATACCTCCGCCAAGACGCCCAACTCAAACAAAGACACCGGTGGTTGCAGGATGACGGCAATCTTTTTAAGCACCTCATCATGATATGGCCGAATTTTGTCTATAAACAGCGTTTACGCCACTTTCGCTGCATAACTTGCCGGTGGAATATTGCTTCTATGACTACTCAACCAGCCGCCAGCCCGACCGTGATGTACGGGCACGCCGGCCCCATGACTGCCTGGACCACCCACGGTGACGGGATCGAAAAGATCTCACCACGCCAGCTGCCGATACCGACACCAGGGCCTGGTGAAGTGCTGGTGAAGATCGCGGCGCTGTCCCTTAACTACAGGGACCTGTTGGTCGTCGGCGGTTTGGGTGGTTGGAAGCCGGCCCACCCCGTGGTGCCAGTTTCTGACGCGGTGGGCACCGTTGTCGGGGTCGGAGAGGGAACCAACCGGTTCGCCGTCGGCGACCGGGTCTCTGCGATATTCCTACCCAAGTGGCAGTCGGGCCCGCTCACGCGTGAGACGTATGTGACTCCAACAGGTGGCCCGGCTAACCGCGGCATGCTTGCCGAATACGTCACGATCGATCAGGACGAGGCCGTGAGCGCACCACGCTCTCTTGATGATGAGCACGCCGCAACGCTGCCGGTCGCTGCCCTTACTGCCTGGCACGCTGTCGTGCGCCGCGGACGCATCCAGCGAGGCCAAACGGTTCTCATTCACGGCACGGGCGGCGTTTCGTTGTTCGCGCTGCAGTTCACTCTCGCACTTGGAGCCATCCCCATCATCACCTCCAGCAGCGACGACAAAATCCGAAAATTGCACGCGCTGGGTTCCCTCAAGACGATCAACTACCGGAAGACTCCCGATGTGGCCTCGGAAGTCCTAAGACTTACGGGTGGGGAGGGCGTTGACCACGTCATCGAGACGATTGGCGGCGAGAACCTTAACCACTCCCTGAGGGCCGTGAAAATCGGGGGAGCCATCGCCTTCATAGGACTCATCGCCGGTTTGGCGGCGCTCATCAACACCTATGAGTTCGTCAGCAAAAACGTCACAATTCATGGCGTCGAAACCGGATCGCGTGAAATGTATGAGGAAATGGGCGCGTTCATCGACCAACACTCCATCCGCCCCTTGGTCGACTCGACATACACAGCCGAGAAGATCCACGAGGCACTCAAGCACCTGGAAGCTGGCCAACACTTCGGCAAGATCGTCATCACAATGCCACAATCCCCGCTGCCCGGGTGGTGACTCCTAGCCGGCGTCCACTCCGTGTCCACTGCACGCTCACCTTCAAGGCAGGGGAACGCCCCAGAGGGGTCGTATCACGGCGAGCGACCACAGGCCAGGGAAGAAACGCGCCCCACTAGGAATGAGCTGCCGCGGAGATCTCGGACAGTGGGCCCTCTTAAAATGAGGGTCTACCGAAGGTAGAGATCAGCATGACCGCATCACGCAAGCGATTTACCCAGGAGTTCAAGGACGAGCTGTGCCGGGAGGTGATCAACACGTCCAAGCCGATCAAGGACGTGGCCACCGCGTATGGTGTCGGCCCCGAGACGCTCCGGAACTGGCTGGTCAAGTACCGCGCGGCCAACGGCGGCACGGAGGCGGATCTGACGGTGTCTGAACGGGCCCGGCTGAGGGAGCTCGAGCGTGAAGTTCAAGAGCTGCGGGCGGAGACTGCCTTCCGGAAAAAAGCCAGCGCTTACTTCGCGCGGGAGCAGCGGTAGTGAGCACGTATGAATTCATCGATTCCCGCGGAACAGACCGGGTGCTCTCCCGAGCTGGTGCGGCAGATCATGCGCGGCCAGGGCCTGGTGGCCTGTCAACCACGCCCGTTCCGCATCACCACCGAGGCTGGCGCTGAGGCGGCCGCGGGCATGCCCGACCTCGTCCAGCGGGACTTCACCGCGGACCGCCCCGGGGTGAAGTTCGTCGGCGACATCACCTACATCCACACCTGGCAAGGATTCCTCTGCCTCGCCACCGTCATCGACTGCTACTCGAAGAAAGTCGTCGGCTGGTCCATCGTCGATCACATGCGCACCGGACTCGTCGCAGACGCGCTCAAGAACGCCGCCGCTACGACCCGGATCGAGCCGTCCGCGATCTGGCACTCTGATCGGGGCAGCGTCTACACCTCAACGGATTTCAGGGCACTGGTGGCCGGCCTGGGCATGCGCTCCCCGATGGGACGCACGGGCGTCTGCTGGAACAACAGCATGGCCGAATCGTTCTTCTCAGCCCTGAAGAACGAGCGTGTGTATCGGACCGTTTACGCGACCACATCACAAGCCCGCAGCGACGTCCTTCGCTACATCGAGGGGCTTTACAACAGCCGGCGCCGCCACTCCGCGCCCGGTTACCGGCGGCCCAACGAAGTCCACTCTGGTTATCAACAGCCAGCCCTGGCAGCGTAGAAAACCCACTCAATCCGCTGTCCGAAATCCCCGCAGCAGCTCAGAAGCCGGGGTCTTCAAGTGCAGAACGCTCTGCATCGGCCAGATCTGCCCCGTCAGCCGGTCAATAGTCTGTGGGCGCCGGCTTCTGGATCTATTAAGGCGGCTGCGAGTTCACGTTCGAGCCTTCAGTTTCGACTTCCAGTCCGATGTGGCCTCCTGCGGGCGGCACATCCGGTTCTCCACCGGTCGTTCAAGGCCTCCGACGTGGTCGCGGCGCGGGAGGGCATCATCGCCGAAACCGGATACCACACCGGCCTACGTCCGCTGCGACAACGGGCCCGAGTTCACCGCTGAGGTTCTGGTCAGCTGATGCAACACCGCCAGGGTGTCCACCGCATTCATCGACTCCGGATCGCCCTGGCAGAACGGCTTCGTCAAATCATTCGACGCCCACTTCAGAAGGGAACAACTCTCCGGAGAAATCAACGACCCCATGGCCGAAGGCAAACGGTAGTGGGAAACCTGGACCCAAGAAAACCAATTTAGCTATCGCATAGAAGCCGGACTGCAACGGGGCCCAGCATGTCCCGGTGAAGGCATCGGCTGTTTTTGGCGAGAGGAGGCCGACGGATCGGGTGCTTCTGTGGGGGCGGGAGTCCATCATGGAGTCACGCGGTTGGCTTCTGGATCTTGCCGAGGACCCGCGACAGAAGCAGGAGGTCCTCGTTGGTGAGGGTGGACGCGAACTTACTCTCGATCGCGCGGATGTAAACCGGGGCCGAGGCGCGGAATTCGGCCAATCCGGCCTTCGTGATGACAGCGTATGCCGAGCGTCGGTCATCAGGATGGCCCTCCTTGGTGATCAGGCCTCGGACGACCAATTCGTCCACGAGCCGGCTGACCCGTGTTCGGCTAAGGACCACTCGTTCTGCGAGGTCGCTCATCCTCAGTCGTCCCTCTGGCTCGGTTGCCAGTTCGAGCAGAACGTCGTACCACGACAACGGTAATCCGGTCTGACTTTGGACTTCCTTGTCCAGGATTGGGACAAGCGCGGCGTGTACTTGGAGCAGTGCGCCCCAAGCATCGGAGGCGAGCTTCTTGCGGGAAGGCATAAGCCAATCCTATTCGATGTTGCGTGCACACGCACACTCCTTTATAGTTGTGTGCACACGCACATAACTAGAGAAAGAAGGCATCATGGTCGAACTCATCAGCCGCGACGAACTCCGGCTGGCAATTGACTCGGGAACTGTCACTGTAGTCGACGCGCTGGGGGGCATGTACTACGAGCAGCAGCACCTGCCCAAGGCGCTGCCACTCGTGGAAGCCGACGTGGCGGCACAGGCACCGAGCCTGCTCCCGGACCAGAATGCTGCGATCGTTACCTACTGCTCCAATGAGTCCTGCCCGAATAGTCAGAGCGTAGCGAACCGACTGGTGGCAGCTGGGTATACCAATGTGCGCAAGTACCGCGAAGGCATTCAGGACTGGGTACAAGCGGGCCTGCCGATCGAGTCTGGCGCGTTCATCAACGCCTAACGAGGTCGCCGATCAGGCCGGCCCTCGCCGTGACCTCGGCATCCTCCTGACTTCCGTGGAGGCCACCGATGCAACAGGCCAGAGTGGCAGCGCCTCCGGCGACGCCACTTCCTGGAAGGCGGAACTTTTATGCAGACCCGGGCGACTGAGACCATGAGATACCGCCGCAAGAAATGATGATCAGCGCCCTGTCGTGGACGTGCCCAGATGCGGGTTCCAGCGGTCGTTGCAACACCCAGACTATTTTTGGGCGTTGCAACGACCGTGGTTCGTCTGAGCGGACCGGAAGAAGGCGTTTTTCGAGGTCTTTGACCGCCTGGGGAGTACGACGGCGGCCGCTAGGGAGCTCGGATTCAACGCCGCGACATGTGCCGGCTGGGTCCGCAGTGCCGGGTTGAAGAGCCGTGGGAAAGTGGGATCGGGCCGCGCCCCGGGGTTACGTCCCGCTGAGTGGTGGAGTTTGCCTCGACACCGTGCGGGTCAGTTCTCTGATTGTGCTGCAGTGAGTTCGGGAGCAAAATCGCCTCCTCGACCGGTTCGGCGGGTGCCGTGTTCATTGCCTTGAGTTCGGCGATGGAGGCCTCGGAAAGGTAGCGGCGGTCCCCGGCTTCCCACTCGTCGTGTTGCTCGACGAGGACCGCGCCGGCGAGCCGGAGGAGGGCCGCGGGGTTGGGGAAGACCCCGACGACGTCGGTCCGCCTCTTGATTTCCTTGTTGACCCGTTCCCTGGGATTCGTGGACCAGATCTGGCGCCAGTGCCTGGCCAGGAACCCGGTGAACGCGAGCACGTCGTCCCGGGCGTCGCCGAGCATCGCGGCGACCTTCGGGTGGGATTTGAGAAGCATCCGGGTGACTTCGTCGAACTGGGTGTTGACGTGCCCGGCATCGGGCTGGGCGAAGGCGGTGCGGATGATCGAGGCGACCATGTCCTGGGATCCCTTGGCCACGGTCGAGAGCACGTTGCGCATGAAATGCACCCGGCAGCGCTGCCAGGCCGCGCCCTGGAACACCGTCCCGATGGCTTTCTTCAAGCCGCTGTGGGCGTCGGAGATCACCAGCTTCACTCCGTCCAGCCCGCGGGTCTTCAGCGACCGCGGGAACGTGGTCCAGAATCCCTCGTTCTCGCTGTCGCCGACGTCGAAGCCCAGGACTTCCCGGCGTCCGTCGGCGGCCACCCCGAAGGCGACCACGACTGCCTGGGACACCACCGGGTGCCCGACGCGGGCCTTGCAGTAGGTGGCGTCCAGGAACACATACGGGTAGTCCATGGCCGAGAGGTCGCGGTCCCGGAACGCGCCGACTTCGTGGTCCAGGTCCTCGCAGATCCGGGACACTTCGGACTTGGAGATCCCGGTATCGGCCCCGGGCGCTTTGACCAGGTTGTCGACCTTGCGGGTGGAGACCCCGTGCAGGTAGGCCTCCATCACGACCGCGTAGAGGGCCTGGTCGACGCGGCGGCGGCGCTCAAGCAGGGCCGGGAAGAACGACCCGTTCCGCAGCTTGGGGATCTTCAGGTTCAGGTCCCCGGCGGTGGTCGTCAACGTCCTGGGCCGGGACCCGTTGCGTTGGGTGGTCCGTGCCTCGGTGCGTTCGAACGGGGCGGCGCCTATGAACGCGGTCGCCTCGGCCTCGCTGAGCTGCTGGTACAGCGTTTCGGTCGCGGCAGGGATCCGGTCCGAGACGTCGGTGAGCTTCAGTTGTCCAAGCAGGTCGAGCAGGGCGGACTGGTCTAGAGCATCGTGTGTTTGTGTCCTTTGTGAGTTCTTTGATCGGTGCTCACTGACCATCGCACGATGGCTCTTCACGTCGGGAATCAGATACTCAGAAGCCGGGAACTACACCACTCCACGGGACGTAACCCAAGGATAGGCCGGGGCCGCTGGGCGAACGAAGAATTCGGGCGAGCGGAACAGGCGATCCAGCACCTTCGCCGCCGAGCCGCCGCCGAGGGGCGTCCGCTATGTGACGGGCGCCCCGGCGACGGTGTCAGTCGGCGAGGATGTGGTAGAGCGCGCGGCGGGTTTCATCGATTTTTTCCATCGCGGCATTGCGTTGCTCCTCGGTGGCCGAGAAGCGGAACTGGTGGATAACGCCCATGAGTTTTCCCACGCTCTGATGGAATGCCGGGCCGGATCCCTGCGGGTCGGTGTTCCACGCGTTCCCCAGCTCTTCGACGTGCTCGGCCACGTAGGCCCTGCCCGCATCGGTGAGCGCGAACTCGGTGCCCCGGCCATCACCCACCGGCTCGATGAGCTCTTCATCAACGAGCTGCTGAAGCGTGGGGTACACGGAGCCTGGGCTCGGACGCCAGGCTCCGGACGTCTTTTCGGCGATTGTCTTGATCAGGCCGTAGCCGTTGGAGGGTGATTCGGCCAGGAGCGAGAGAATCGCCGAACGAACATCGCCCCTGCTGGCCCGACGTGAACCGCCGGGACCGAACCCGGGTCCAAAGCCCGGCCCGAAACCTGGCCCAAACCCGCGGCCCGGCCCGAAACCGCCGTGTCCGTGGGGCCCGCGGCGGCTCCTGCTGCGCCCGAAGCGTCCCAAGTAGGCTCCGTCGTCTGTGAATTTATCGTCTGGAGTGCCTTTCATAGTGGCATCGTCCTTCCACTGCATTTGTGTTTCACTGATGGTCACCGATCCTTCGGCGATAGTTAACGATATATCGGTGAGTATCGCGGGTCAAGGGTTGAGATCGGCCCCTCTTAGGCGGGTCATGGCTTCGGCGCCGTTTCCCCGGTGATGTCCGACGGGCCTGAAAATTCATCGGAGTCCTGCCAGGTGGTGCCTAGGACAGCCGTCAGGGCCACGGCGGCCAGCGCAGGCATAAGGCCAGTGCGGCCGGTGGTCAGCGGGGCGATGGGACGGTAGATGATCATCAGGGTCCTCCTAGGGGCGGGTGTTCCTGTGACCACTCTCCTGCAGCGGAATTGTCGGGAACTTAGCTTGGCCTGTGCCCTGGCTGTGCGACGGCTGGAGTGGTCTGCGAAACCCGGTCCCACGGTCGAGCGGCCACCGGTGCCTCAGCCGGCAGTTCAGCGTTGGCCGCATCTATCCCGGCGACGGTGTTTCTGCCCGCGGCTTTGGCGGCGTACAGGGCGACGTCGGCCTCCTTTAGGAGCTGTTCTGTGCTGACGCGGTGGCCGGATGAGTAGGCCGATATTCCTGCGCTCATGGTCAGGACGCCGAGGGGACCGCCGGAGTGCGCGATTCCCATGGCCTGGACTGCCGCCCTTGCCCGTTCCACGGCCATTCGGGCCCCGGAAATCTTCTGGTTGTGCAGTATGAGGAGAAATTCCTCTCCGCCGTAGCGGTAGACGCCGTCGCTGCTCCGGGCATGGCTGGCGAGTGTGTCTGCGACGGTCTGCAGCGCAGTATCGCCGGCGGGATGTCCGTAGAGGTCGTTGTACGCCTTGAAATTGTCGACGTCGCAAAGGGCGACGCAGTAGTCCTGCCCGTACCGCTCGCTGCTCTCGTGCAGCCGTTCGATGTCTTCGGAGAGTTGGAGCCGGTTGGAGAGCATTGTCAGGGGATCCCGGCGTGCCTGTTCGGCCAGGGCGGTGCGGTAGCGGGCGAGGTCCGTGTGCAGCGAAGTTACCCTGAGCGCTACGAGAAGGCGCGTGTGAAGGATGAAAGGGTCCAGGGGCTTTGTCACGTAGTCGTCAGCCCCGGCCTGCAGCCCGGCAAGGACATCGTCCTGCGACCCGTGCGAGGTCACGAGGACAACGTAGGTGTAGGAGTCCTCGTCGGTAGCCCGGATGGCGCGGCAGAGGGCCAGCCCGTCCAGGCCCGGCATTTTCAGGTCGGTCACCACCACCTGGGGCCGGTGGACCTGGAACAGCTCCCAGGCCTCGTCGCCGTCAGCGGCGACGAGGCATTCGTGCCCGGACTGCTCTACCGCAGCCTTTGCAACCAGCCGGGAAATGTAGTCGTCGTCCGCTACCAGGACTTTCATGGCTTCCCCGCCAGTGCGTGACCCAGGGCCTCGTCGACCAAAGCGAGTTCCGCCTCGAGCCTCGCCAACAGCTCCGGGTGGGTCTGATCGGGTGTGTCCGTGATGTGTTCGAGTTGGTGGCAGAGCGCAGCCGCCCGGTTGGCTCCGATGCTGGCCGCGGCGCCCTTGAGCTTGTGGGCGGCTCCTGCGAGGGCGTCGCCACGGCCCTCGTCCAAGGCCCGGCGCATGGAGTCCATGCTCGGTTGAATGTCCTGCCGGAATGCTTCTGCGGCTTGGGGCAGCAGCCCGTGCCCGTCCCGGGCACCGAGGGACCGAAGGATCGACAGCCTGGCGGGATCGAGTACGGGCTCGTGGCCGCGCGGAAGGAGTGCGGGGATCCATCGGGCGAGAACTGCCTCCAGTTTGGCCAGATCCACCGGCTTGGAGAGATGGTCGTCCATGCCTGCGGTGGTGCACCGTTCGCGGTCCTCGTCCAAGGCGCCGGCCGTCATGGCGATGATCGGCAGCCGGCGGCCGCTTCCTTCCCGCGCACGGATCGCCCCGGTGGCCTCGAAGCCGTCCATGACCGGCATATGGCAGTCCATGAGCACGGCTGCGTACCGGACCTTCCCGGTTGCAGCGACCGCCTGTGCACCGTCCTCGACGACGTCCACCTGGTATCCCAGTTTCGCGACCATACCCTGCGCTACGAGCTGATTTACGTCGTTGTCCTCGACGACGAGGATCCTGCCGCGTGAGGGACCGATGTGCTGCGCGGCCGCTGACTGCGCGGGCCCGGGGCGGGCAGCTGCTGGCCCTGCGGCTGCTGCGGACGGGGCGGCGACCAGTCGCATGAGCCGGTCGAAGAGCGCTGAGCTGCGCACGGGTTTGGTCAGCCATTCCCGGACACCGGCCGCTGCAAGCTCGGCCCTGTCGACCTGCATCGTGGAGGTCAGCATCATCATCCGGGCGGACACTGCGGTTCCCTCGGTGCTGAGGATGTGTGCAAGCTCCAGCCCGTCCATGTGTGGCATGCACATGTCCAGGACGGCGATGTCGTAGGGCCGGCCGGCCGCTTCCTCTGCCCTGGACCGGGCCAAGGCTTCCCGGCCGCTGGTCACGGCGTCGGGTTTCATTCCCCAGCCCGCCAGCTGCGATTCCAGCACCAGGCGGTTGGTCGCGTTATCGTCCACCACCAGCACCCGGAGCCCGGTGAGCAGATCCGGTGGCAGAATGGCCGGGGCAGGGGCCGCCGGCAGCGGGATGGCGAACCAGAAGGTGCTTCCTTGGTCCGGGGTGCTCATGACTCCGATTTCCCCGTCCATGGCCTCGGTGAGCCGACGCGAGATCGCCAGGCCGAGGCCGGTCCCGCCGAAGCGACGGGTGGTGGACGCGTCGGCCTGTGAAAATGATTCGAACATCCGGTCGTGGTCGGCGGAGTCGATCCCGATCCCGGTGTCACGGACTTCGAAGCGCACCACGCCCAGGCCGGAATCGGCGTCGGCCTCCTCAACGTGGACGCGGATCGCGACCTCGCCGGAGGCGGTGAATTTCACGGCATTAGAGGCCAGGTTCAGCAGGATCTGGCGGATGCGGCCCGCATCCCCAAGCAGCCGCGCCGGGACGTCGTGGCTGCAGTAGGCGATCAGTTCGAGACGTTTGGCCTTCGCGGATTCGGCCAGGAGAACGGCGACTTCTTCGACGAGCACGCGCGGATCGAACGGTGCGGGGGCCAGATCAACCTTGCCGGCCTCGAGTTTCGAAAAATCCAGGATGTCGTTGATCAACGTCAGCAGGGCTTCGCCGGCGCCCTTCACGCCTTCGGCGTACTGGCGCTGAGTCTCATCCATGTCCGTCTGCAGCATTAGCGAGGTCAAGCCGATGACGCCGTTCATGGGAGTGCGGATTTCGTGGCTCATCGTGGCCAGGAACTCCGATTTGAGACGGCTCGATTCTTCCGCCGCCTCACGGGCAACAAGTAGTTCCGCTTCGGCTGCCCGGCGGGCGGTGATGTCCTGGGCAATCGTTGCTACCCCGCGGACGCCATGCTCGCCCCGGATGGGTGAGACGGTCATCGAGACAGGCAGCACGGTCCCGTCCTTCCTGACCCGTTCGGTTTCGTAGCTGCAGGCATCCCCGCTGTCGAATGCTGCCTTGATGGTGGCCAACTCGGACTCGCGGTCCGGATCCCGCATGAGGAACCCGCGGTTCCGGCCGATCGCCTCGGACGCCGCGTAGCCGTAGAGCCGTTCCGCACCGGGGTTCCAGATCGTGATCAAGCCCTGGCTGTCCGAGCCGAGGATCGCATCGTCCGAGGAATTCACAATCGCGCCCAGGCCTTCGAGCTGCGCGGTTCGCTCGGCCACCTTCGACTCGAGATCACGGGTCAGCGTGACGTTCTGGTAGATGATGACGAACTGGCGGGCGGCGACCAGCACCACCACGGTTAGTCCGGTGAGCAGGAGGAAGGGATCAGTTTCCTGCCTCAGGCGGTCAGGGGAGACCAGGATTGCGCCCGCCACGGGCAAGTAGGGCAGCAGTTCCAGCGCAAGGGTGTATCTGCGCCGGTCGACCCGGCTCCGTTCCGTGCGGCGGGCCAACGGGGCCAGCGCAATCAGCAGGAACGCAAAGACCCATCCCGCCGCCAGCGGCGTTCCGGTCACTCCGGTGACGCCTTCGAAGGTCAGCCTGACATAGACGCTGTCGGTCAGGGCCAGGACGAGCATGCCGCCGCCCAGGCAGAGCCACCGCAGCCGATCTCCGGGCGCACTGCGCATGGTCAGCACCAGCACCAACGAACCCATGAGGACATCAACCACCGGGTAGGCCACTCCGGTCAGGTGGGCGAGAAAAGCCTGGCCTTCCGTCTGGGACACGGGACCGAGCACCGTGGCCCAGCTGATGAACAGGACTGCACTCGCGATGACCGCTGCGTCCAGCAGGGTGCGCATGAGGGCAACGCGGGAGCCCGGGGGCCGTTTGAAGGAAAACAGGGCAACGACCGCCGGTACCGCGTAGCCGAGGAATGCGGCGTCGGCCAGCGACGGGAACGGATAGATGTGGTCCCGGGTGAGGCCGAAAAACGTCCAGATTCCCTGCCCGGCCGCCCAGAAGGAGAACGCGATGGTCATGAACCGCCAGCCGGCCGCGTTTGCATCCGGGCGCCGGGCAGCACGCGCGCAGCTGGCCACAGCGACGAGTGCGGCGAGCAGAATCGCGAAATCGCCGACCGTCAGCGCCAGGGTCGTTCCCGGGACAGCTGCCAGGACTCCGGCCAGGGCTGCACACGCCGTGAAGGCGGCAGCCATCAGCCACCGTACGGGGACTACGCGCGGCGCTCTCATGAGAGCGCCAGCGAAACGACGGCGGGAACGCCGGGAAAGCTGTCCGCCTCGGTCGGGTCGATGTAGACGGCGTTCCGGCCACATCGGATCAGCTTTGGCACTGCCGGGGATGCCGTTCCGGCGCCGGAGTGGTTTTTCGATTCCATCGGGCAATCACGGGGCAAAATCCGCTTAGCCCCGGCGGTTCCGGCCCGTTGACGGTCAAACATTCAATTCCCAGCTGCCGGTCTGTTCATACTCAGATGATGGTGAATCTACCGTCCCATACCGGCAGAATCGCATCCGGCGCGTTCACGCAGGAAAACCGAAGGATCTGCGCAGCTTCCCTCGCCTGCCATTCCCGCTCAAGCTGCGTCGCGTCCGTGTAACGGGTTGGTGACGGTTCGGGTGGGACCCATCCGGGAGGTCTGTGTTGTCGAAGTACTCCTGACAGACCAAGCCGGACCCGCTGGAAATATGTCAGGCCGTGCACCACGGCCGCGGGTACGGGAACATCCCGCTCACCGATTTCAAGGAGTACTCCCATGCGTACATCGATCAAGACTTTCCTCGGCGTTGCCGCTGCCGGTTCGCTGATGCTTTCCCTGGCCGCCTGCGGCCCGTCAAACACCGCCTCCACCGCCTCCTCCGCCCCGGCCGCCTCGTCCTCGGCATCGGCCGAGATGCCGAAGCCGCTGGCCGCCATCCCGGCACTGACCGGCACGAGCACCGCGGTCAAGCTCGACGCCTCCTTCGCCAAGGCCCTGGAGACCCTGCAGCTGACACCCGGCGTTGTCGGCACCGCGGCGCTGACCGACGGCTCGCTGGTCTTCCCGATCACCGGCGGCAAGGTCGACTACTACGACCCCGCCAAGGACTACCGCCCGTACGTCCAGGGCCTGATCAGCCACGCCGGCTCCGGATTCTCCCTCACCGCCGGTGAGACCAAGGTCGACCTGACCAACTTCACCATCGACCCGGGCAGCTCCAAGCTCTACGGCGACGTCGCAGTCAACGGCGAGACCGCCGCGAAGCAGGCCTACATCTTCAACCTCGACGGCTCCACCCTCAAGCCGCTGGCGAAGTCCGGCGACACCGCCATCCTCGAGGGCACCCGCGTGCTGATCTCCGACACCGCCGCCGGCCTGCTGAACAAGACCTTCAAGACCGACGCCGTGAAAGCCGATATGCTCGTCGGCATCGCCAAAATCACCGTCAACACCAAATAAGACCCACCCCGATAACCGAAACGCCACGGACCTTGGGGGTCCGTGGCGTTTCGGTTCGGCTCTTAGAGGGGTCCCTGGCGGTCCCGGAATGGTGGAGATCAAGTCATGCATAAGCCCGACCCGCAGAGGCTGACCGAGGCGTTGGCGGCCAAGTTCTGCTCGCCCACACGAAGCTCGCGTCTGACCGTCGTCCTAGGCCGCTGGCTCGGCGTCAGCTTCACCATCTGCTTCCTGACCGGACTTTTCAGCCACGGACTGCAGAATCCGCCGTCGTGGATGATCTTTCCCACCAGCCCGGTGTGGATCTATCAGCTGACCCAGGGGCTGCACGTGACGGCGGGAATCGCCTCCATTCCGCTGCTGCTGGCGAAGCTGTGGTCCGTGTACCCCGAACTGCTCAAGTGGCCACCGGTGAGGTCGCTGACCCACGGTCTGGAGCGGGCTTCGATTGCGGTGTTTATTGCCTCGTCACTTGTTCAGCTGACCACCGGACTGATCAATACCTACAAGTGGTATCCGTGGCCGTTTCCGTTTCGCGAGACCCACTACTGGCTGGCCTGGGTGATCTGGGGTTCGCTCCTTGTGCACATCGCATTCAAACTGCCAGTCATTGCGGCCCACTGGCGTGCGCGCCCGGCGCCTGGGAGCACCCACACGTCAGCGGCGGACGACGGCGGCCTGACCGCCGTCGGGCGTGCATCCGGCTCCGGCAGGGCAGGACCCGGCCGGTGGTCGCGACGGGCATTCCTGACCGGTGTTGCCGCGGCGACAGGAACCGTCGTCCTGACGACGGCGGGACAGTCGTTCTCCTGGCTCGCACCGGCGAACTTTTTCGCCCCGCGCAAAATGGGCACGGGACCCCAGGGCGTCCCGGTCAACCGGACCGCTGCCGACGCTAAGGTGATGGAGCTGGCCAGTTCCGACAACTGGGTCCTCCACGTACGCCATGGATCCACTAAGCATGCCTTCAGCCTTGCCGAACTCCGGGCGCTGCCGCAACACACCCAGGAGCTGCCGATCGCATGCGTCGAAGGCTGGAGCCAGATGGCGACATGGCGCGGCGTGCGGATGAAGGACCTCATGGATGCCGTCAGGGCTCCGGCAGGATCAGCTCTCAAGGTCACAAGCCTGGAACCCGAAGGGGCATACCGGATCATGAACATGCCGGCGGAGTACGCCCAGGACGGGAAAACGCTCGTGGCTTTGGAACTTAACGGCTCCGTGCTCGATCTGGATCATGGCTACCCGGCCAGAATCATCGCCCCCGGGCGTCCCGGGGTCCTACAGACCAAGTGGCTGCACAGCGTGGAGGTCCTGTGAAAACATCGAGAACTGTGAAAGGCGTCCGGGCCGCGCTCGGCATTGCCGGCACCGCAATTTTGGGCTACGGGCTGCTGGGTCTGCCCACCCAACTGGGTCCGGAACAGTTGATCGGTCTGCTGACCTGGATGGCTGTTGCGGTCCTCATCCATGACGGCGTCATTGTGCCGCTCTCCACCCTCGCCGGCGCAGGTCTGACCCGAGCAGGCTCGAAACTCCAGTCGCCGTCCGCTGCCGTGCTCCGTGGCGCCCTGCTGACAGGCGCGGTAGTCACCCTGGTGGCGGGGGTCCTCTTGAAAGCCCAGTCCGTGGCGCGATCCGCCACGGTCCTGGAAGCAGACTACGCCGGGAGCCTCATATGGTTTTGGGTACTATTGGCCGCCGGCTCCGCCGCCGCCACCGTCACGCTCGAACGCCGTGCCGGCCGGTCAGGGCGCATCCGTCCCTGACCGGATCGCCGGGCTGCCACTCTGTAACGGTCAGACAGGTTCACCGCGCAGGGGAGCGGTGGCAAATTCCCGCATCCCTTCGTCGAACCCAACAGCAGGGGCCCAGCCCAGTTCGGCTTTGATCAGCTCGGAGGAAGCGGTGACGTGGCGGACGTCGCCGAGCCGATACTCGCCGGTTACGACGGGGGCCGGACCGGAGGCGAAGGTGCTCAGTGCCGTGGCAACGTCACCGATCGTCCGTACATCATCCGCGCCGACGTTGTAGGCGCGGAATCCCGGCGCATCGGCGTCGGACAGCAACCTGGCGGCGGCAATGTTGGCGGCGGCGATATCCCTGACATGGATGAAGCTGCGCCGCTGCCCGCCGTCCTCGAAGACCCGCGGCGCTTCGCCGCGGGCCAGTGCCGAGCGGAACAGGGAAGCGACCCCGGCGTAGGGCGTATCCTTGGGCATTCTGGGGCCGTAGACGTTGTGGTAGCGCAGGGCTACTGCCGAGCCGCCGGTGCTGCGGGCCCACGAAGCGGCAAGATGCTCCTGGCTCAATTTTGATGCAGCGTAGACGTTGCGCGGATCCAGGGCGGCGGCCTCGGTGACCATCGCGGGGACAAGGACCGCGCCGGTTTCCGGGTCTCGGGGATCATAGATGCCTGCTCGCAGATCGGCCTCGTCCCGGGGTCCTGGCCGGACCGGCACCCCCGTCGTGGGATGGACGTAGGCGCCTTCGCCGTAGACCACCATCGAGGAGGCCAAAACCAGGCGGGTGACGCCGAGCCGTTCCATGGCGGCCAGCAGCACGGCAGTGGCGTAGTCGTTGTTGCGGATGTAGTCCGGCGCGTCGGCGAAGCTGACGCCCAGCCCCACTTTCGCACTTTGGTGGCAGACCGTATCAACACCCTCCAATGACGCACCGACCGTGGCCGGGTCCGCGACATCGCCGGTCAGGAGTTCCACGCGCGGGTCCAGGGCCGGAGGGCGGGGGTGCAGGCCAGGATGCAGTGAGTCGAGGACCCGCACGGACCAGCCCTCGGCCAGGGCGGCATCGACGACATGTGAACCGATGAAACCGGCGCCGCCCGTGACGAGGAGTCTCATCGGGTCGTCACAGCTTCCCGGACAACGGGGAGGGCCATGATCCTGGCCACGGCTACCTGATCCATCAGCGGGCGGGGGGAGTAGTCAGCGCCGATCGCGGCGACGGTCGCTTCCAGAACGGCCAGGACACTGTGCTGGGCATTCTTCAGCCGGGCAAAGACGGCGTCGGCCGTCACCGGCTCCGAGCCATCGTGTCCTGTGTCGGAGTCCGTGACGAAAGCCAGGTTGGCGAAGCCCATGTTCAGTTCGGCGGCCAGAACCGGTTCGGGATACTGGGTCATGCTGATGATGTCAGCGCCGCCGGTGACGTACCATGCCGACTCTGCCTTCGTTGAAAAGCGCGGACCGTTGATCACCACCACCGTTCCTTGCGGGACGAAGGACAGGTTTTGCCCCGCGAGGGCGGCGGCCAGATGGGAACGCAGGGTCGGGCAGAACGGCTCGGAGGCCGGCAGGTGCTGGACACCGGCAGGGGCGACGCCGTCGGCTATGGAGCCGTCGAAGAACGTATCGGTGCGTCCCCATGTGCGGTCGATCAGTTGGTCGGTGAGCACAAAGGTCTCAGGCCCGAATCCTTCCCGCAGCCCGCCCACGGCGGAGGATGAGAGCACTGCTTCGACTCCGAGACTCTTGAGCGCCCACAGATTGGCCCGGTAATTGATTTTCTGGGGCGGGACAGAGTGGTCTCCGCCGTGGCGGGGGAGGAAAGCCACGCTTTGTCCGGCCAGGTCGGCGAGCGTCACGGGGGCCGACGTCGGCCCGTACGGGGTCTCGACGTCGACAATCGACCGGACGGTAGCCCCGGGGAGCCGGTAGGTCCCGGAGCCGCCGATGATGCCGATGCGCGCCCGTGCCGCGCCGGGAATTGATGTGTCCATGATGCAATCCTGCCATTCGTCGGAGTGATTAAGGGGCAGCGGGTGGCCCGTCATCGAGCCGCCGCCGGAGAGTGAGGCGCCTTAGTTTGGAGGCCTTGGATGACAGCCACTCGAGACCTGCCGCGGTGACGCAGCCATGCACCTGAGGCTATGGCTACGGCTGCCAGGAGGAGGACGCCCTGGTTGAGCGGCCCGCTGAAGGGGGCGACCGTGGGGACCATGTAAATGACGTCCAGGGCAAGGATCACTGCCACGTATTCCCACCTCCGGCTCAGGACGACGAACGGCAACAGCATAAGCGCATACCAGGGGTAATTGGGGCTGACAATCAGCAATGTCAGCCCGATCATCACGGTCTGCTGTTCCCAAACATTCCCCGCGCGGGTCCGCCGCAGTACAACGAGGGAGACGACTGCCAGGGCCGCGGCGCTGAGCACCGGCGGCCAGGGACCGGCGGAGACGAGCTGCGCGAGGCCGAAGCGGATCCCGCCGCTTTGGCTGTAGCCCTCTTCTTTGAGGTAGCCGGGCAGGAAGCCCAGGACACCTTCGCCGGCGGCAGCGAGATAGGGGACGTACAGGAGGGCAAACGTCGCCACGGCTGCGGCGATGAACCTGGCCGGGCGCCGGAACAACAGGGCCGGGGCTGCAATGACCGGAATGAGTTTCGTGGCCACCGCGGCGCCGAAAGCGACCCCCGAGCGCAGCGGTTTGCCGCCGGTCAGCAGCATCCCGGCGGCCAGGATCAGCGCGCCGCCCAGCAGATCGACGTGGGCATTGTTCACGGCCTCAAGCTGCACGAACGGGCTCCAGCCCCATACCGCGGCGAGGTGGAGGGGCAGGCCACGTCGGGCCAGGACTACGAGCAGCATCAGCCCGACAGCGACGCTGATGAACAGCCCGCCCAGCTGGAAGGGAAGGTATCCGACCGAGTCAGCGACGGCGGCCCGCACCCCGGCGAAGTAGATTTCCGCTGTCGGCGGGTAGATGGTGGGCACATGCGGCCGGTTGATGGCCGTGCACAGGGGATTGCCCGACGGGTAACCGAAGGCCGCGACAGATTCCGTGCCGAAAAGGTCTTTGGCGCAGGCCGTCCGTCCGTCGTCGCCGGAGGCCCCCGGCTGGAATAGCCAGTCCGGCCTCAGATCGCCGAGGGTCTCGTCCACCGGTACGTGGGAATAGGGGGAGATTCCTGCCTTCTGGACGATCCCGTCCCAGGCGTACCGGGCAGAGTCGTTGCTGGTCCGCGGCGGTGCGGCCACGGCGAGCAGGCCGAGCAGCACCGTGCCCGCGACGATGATGGCACCCACCCGGCGCCGGGGAACATGCCTGAGGAGACTGATTGCCCCGAGCAGCACCACCCACGAAATGCACGTGCCGACGATCGGCGCCGATTCGAAGGGGTTCCCGGGGACGACCATCCACCACAGCAGGACCGCAATGACAAGGAAGAGAGCCGGCAAGGCGACGTACAGCTTGAGTGTGGTGCCGGCTGCGCGGATTGGTGAGAGGGGAGCGATGGTCACCCTGCGATCCTGCCTGGTTCGGCGGCAGGCGTCAGGCGGCAAAAGACCCGGCCATTGAGCCGTTGAATCGCAGTCACTGTCCACCCGCTGCGCCGTGCCCGGGACACGAGCCCGGCACTGCCGGTCCGTGCCCAGCGGAAAGACTCGCTCTGGTTTCCATCCCCGTCTTCGAGCACGGCGGAGTAGACGGTGTCCATGTCCTCATCGGCTTCCACCTCAACCAGGAGAGTTCCGTGCGGTGTAATGAGTTGGCTGCAGCGCCGCAACAGGGAGGTGATGCCTCCGCCGATGCCGACGTTGCCGTCGAGCAGGATGATGGATTGCCACAGACCGGGCTGCGGCAGCGGGGCAAACACCGATTGCTCAAGTACACGGGCGCCGCGGCCTCGCGCCCGGCGGACCGCCTCGGCGCTGGTATCGATACCCAGGGCGGGCAGGCCCATCCGCTGGGCGGCAGCCAGCAACCGGCCGGGGCCGCATCCGACGTCGAGGACCGGACCTTGAAGGCTCTGCAGCAGCGAACGCTCCAGGGGGCTTGCGTCCTCGCACCAGCTGCGGACATCAAAGTCCACGGCGTCTGCTTCGTGGTCGGAGCTGTCCGGACGGAGCGTCAGCGTCCCGGATCCATCCGCAAGCGCCTTCGCGTAGGGCTCGCGGTGCCCTTGGCCGAAGTGGGCGGCAGGAGCCACAACAGTGGCCGTCACGGCCGCGCACCGGCGCCGAGCAGCGAGCCCCGCACAAGGTGTGCAGCCGCATCGACAGCGCAGGCAAAGTCCGTGCCCGGCATAAGGGCGGCGATCTCGAGGGCATCGCCGAAGCGGTCCATGTCAGTCAGCTCGGGAAGAAGTCCGACGCTCAGCCCGGCGGCGACCAGCCGAGCGAGCTGCCTGGCCCCGGTTGTGTCAGTGGACATGGGCACGCCCCGGATCAAATCTCCGTTGGGCCGGCGCAGGGCGAGGGCCCAAAAGCCGCCGTCCGTGGCCGGACCTATCCAAGCCTCATGACCCGCGCCGGTGGACCAATCATTAAACAGTGGCGCCACATGGTCGGCAGCGAACTGGGGTGTATCCATGCCGACGATGAGAAGCGGACCAGTGACTGCATCGCAGATGCCAGCGAGGCGTTCGTCCAATCCTCCGGCTGCCTGCGGTACAACGGTGAAGCCGGCGGCGTCCGCGGCGGTCGGCGTTCCGTCCATGACCAGCAGCCGGTTCCGTGCGGGGAGGAGCCGGACGGTGCCCAGCGTGCGGCTCAGACTCAGCTGGGCCAGGGCAGCGGCCCGCTCGGGCGTCAGCGGAGGACTCAACCGGGTCTTGACGCGCCCAGGCAAGCACTCTTTGGCGATGACCGCCACTGTCAGTTCCATGCTGCTGCTCATGACTGTCATTCGCTGCCGGAACCCGTCCGGACCGGTCTGGACGGCGAAGCCGCTGCGGCTGCCTTGAGCTGGACCGACATATCCCGCACCGCCGTCACAGTTCCGCGTACCGTTCCTGTCACCTTCGACTTGCCGGTACGGGGTGCGTAGGGAACAGGCATCTCCTCTATCCGCCAGCCGCGCAGGCTCGCCTTGAGGAACATCTCCAACGGGTAGCCACTCCGGCGGTCTTCCAGCCCGAGGGACAGCAGCTCCACGCGGCGTGCTGCTCTCATGGGGCCGAGATCAGTCACCCGTTCACCGGTCAGGCGCCGGAGCCGCCATGCCAGGACAATGTTGGCGATGCGGGCGTGTAGGGGCCACGAGCCGCGCTGCGGCTGACGGCTGCCCAGCACCAGCTCCGCAGTGCCGTCCATGATCGGAGCCAGAAGGGCCGGCAATTGGGCAGGGTCGAGTGAACCGTCGCAGTCACAGAAGGCGACGAACTCGGCGGTGGCCGCGAGCAGGCCCGCGTGGGCGGCGGCACCAAATCCACGCCGGTCCTCAGCGATCACTGCCGCGCCCAGACTCGCCGCCAGCTCAGCGGACCCGTCCGTGGAGCCGTTGTCGACAACAATGGCCCGATACCCTTCCGGCATGCGGGAGAGCACCCACGGCAAGGCGCCCCGTTCGTTCAAACACGGCAGAATGACATCAACCATGGCTCCGGTCATCTCAGACATCCTTCAAGGCTTGGTTCCCGCGACGTCGTTTCGCGCGGGATTTCTAACGGTTCCCGTACAGAAAAGTGCCACGGACTCCCCAAGGAGGAACCGTGGCACTTCCCACCGGTGCAGACCATGCATCCGGCAGGTTTTCCTGGGGTGGGTCTTATTTGGTGTTGACGGTGATTTTGGCGATGCCGACGAGCATATCGGCTTTCACGGCGTCGGTCTTGAAGGTCTTGTTCAGCAGGCCGGCGGCGGTGTCGGAGATCAGCACGCGGGTGCCCTCGAGGATGGCGGTGTCGCCGGACTTCGCCAGCGGCTTGAGGGTGGAGCCGTCGAGGTTGAAGATGTAGGCCTGCTTCGCGGCGGTCTCGCCGTTGACCGCGACGTCGCCGTAGAGCTTGGAGCTGCCCGGGTCGATGGTGAAGTTGGTCAGGTCGACCTTGGTCTCGCCGGCGGTGAGGGAGAATCCGGAGCCGGCGTGGCTGATCAGGCCCTGGACGTACGGGCGGTAGTCCTTGGCGGGGTCGTAGTAGTCGACCTTGCCGCCGGTGATCGGGAAGACCAGCGAGCCGTCGGTCAGCGCCGCGGTGCCGACAACGCCGGGTGTCAGCTGCAGGGTCTCCAGGGCCTTGGCGAAGGAGGCGTCGAGCTTGACCGCGGTGCTCGTGCCGGTCAGTGCCGGGATGGCGGCCAGCGGCTTCGGCATCTCGGCCGATGCCGAGGACGAGGCGGCCGGGGCGGAGGAGGCGGTGGAGGCGGTGTTTGACGGGCCGCAGGCGGCCAGGGAAAGCATCAGCGAACCGGCAGCGGCAACGCCGAGGAAAGTCTTGATCGATGTACGCATGGGAGTACTCCTTGAAATCGGTGAGCGGGATGTTCCCGTACCCGCGGCCGTGGTGCACGGCCTGACATATTTCCTGCGGGTCCGGCTTGGTCTGTCAGGAGTACTTCGACAACACAGACCTCCCGGATGGGTCCCACCCGAACCGTCACCAACCCGTTACACGGACGCGACGCAGAAGAACATGCGGACGAAGTTCGAGGCAGGGGCCGCGGACGGATTCAACATCATGCAGCCTGTGTTCCCGTCCGGCCTTGACGTCTTCGTGGACCACGTCATCCCTATCCTGCGGGAGCGCGGACTCTTCCTGCGTGAATACACCGGACGGACCCTGCGCGAGCACTACGGGCTGCCCCGGCCGGCCAACACCTTCGCTCCGGCCTCCCGGTCCAGCCGGCCCGACAACCCGGCCCCGCAGGGAAGGGCACTCCTGGTCTCTACTCCGGGTCTCTGCGCGATGATCTGAAACCGGCCGCCGGGGCCTGACGACTTCCGGCATATTTTGGACCGGCAGGGGGCTGCGTCAAAGACCCGCGTCGGGAACAAGGGCAGTACATCCATGTTCCCCATGCGGGTCTTTAGCCCCTGACCCGAGGCTCGGGTGCGAAGGAAGAATAGGCGACAGGTCTTGTCGTGTGTCGCGCACCGGAATCAAATGAATTTCAGAGGAAACCGCCGCCGCACCGGCCCGGGTTCCTGGCCTCAGAATATTGACCAAGTGGAGGAAACAGTGAGCAGACCGTCAATCGAGAACCTGTGGGACAAGCTGGATCCAAATACGCAGGAATGGTTGCGGGCCAATCCCGGCAGCGTCATCCTTCCGCGGGGCGTGACGGATGTGCTCCAGCGAGCTAGTGACCGGCAAGAAATCTTCGAGGGAGTGGATCGAAACGGCCAGCTCCCGCTCTCCCCACAAGACCAGGCCTTCATCAAGGCCGAGGCTCTCTCCGCGCCGGTGGGTCACCCTGTGCCACCGGGGGCACCGTCCCACTGAACCTTCTGTCGACACGAAGCTCGAGGCGGATCCGGATACACAAGCCAGAATAGCCATATCAGGGATCTGGCCGCGATCGAACCTGCGCGCCAATGGGTTGCCCGGCGCAGCGCCGGTGGCGCCATCGGTCATGTGCCCGCCGGTCAAGTCCTCAACGCCGACAGCCCGGACTACTCTCCGTGTCCCTGTACGTCGTCGGCCGCGACCGTTGAGATTCCGCTCAGGGTGTCGATGTAATCCAGCGTTTTGGGACTCACATGCCGCACGGCGGCAAGGGCCTCGCGAAGAACGGCTCTCTTGGCGTGGTCGCCGAGTGCGCCTTGGAGTTCCAGTACCGTCTCGATGCCCTGACGCTCGAGCACGCACGTCAAGTCCTCTACCTGGGCGAGACGGCCAGGGGAGGGCCAGCTGATAACGTCCGAGAGCTTCCCCGTGTCGAGGTGACGGCGGAATCCGCTGGTCGTGGCAGCATCCGGCCATGCCGCGACCAGTGCGAGAACACGCGGCTTGACGGTCGCGTGGTAGTTCTGCCGTCGCTGCAACGTGGCATCGACAATGATGGCCCCGATGTGGTCCCAGCCACGGCTGACGTCGGGCGAGGCGTCTGTGCCGTGTGAGTCCGTGAACTCCGGAAGGTTGGCAGCATCATTGTCGATATTCATAAGTGAATACTTTCATGTGCTGGCGGTGGGCGTGTGGCTGCGTCAGCTGACGGCGGAGAGCTCAAACGGAAATGTTGGGATTCCTGACGGACGCTTTGGCCGAAACGAGTCAGCGCAGCCGTCGGTCCAATCTCTGCTCCATGCACCGCAGTGCCGCTGCAGCCACGTCGGCTTCTCGGCGGCTTCCGAATTGTGCGGCCAGCAGGGGGCCGGCCGCGTCCGCTTCGCAGATGTCACCGATCGCCTTTTGCGCCGACAGTCGGACGCGCTCAACCGGATCTGAGGTCAACTCGACCAGGGCAGCCGATCCCTCTGTCAGTTCCCGGCGGCGACAGACTTTGGCGCACATCTCCCGGACCCGCCAATGCCCGTCACCGAGGCCCTTGACCGCGGCCGGTGCTGCTGACTCGTTCCATGCGTAGAGGAATGCCCGGGCTCCCCAGACCCGGGGCCAGTAGGGTGCCCAGCCCGGGGAGCCGCCCAGCAAACCGATATCCGGGCCGTCCCCGGCCGCCTGCCCGGCAAGAAGCGCCACCGCCCACTCGACGACTTTATCCTCGCCGTAGAGGTGGACGGCGCTCTCAATCAAAACCTGCGGACGGGGCCTCATGCCCTGATCATAGGGGCCCTGCCCGGAGCGGGAAATACCCAAGTGGCACCGCAGAAGTGCGGCACTCAGTCAGGCGGTGGGTGTCATGAGCGGGTTTGGCTGGCGTCGTACTTGCTCAGCGACCACAGCATCCCCAGGCTTGTCAGCAGGACGCACCACAGCAGTGCCTGCCACCCGTACTTTCCAACGTCGGTACCCATCAGCAGCCCCCGCACCGTCTCAATGAAGGGAGTGAACGGCTGGTACTCGGCCACCGCGCCCAACCACGCGGGCATGGAATCCGTCGGGACGAACCCGCTGCTCAGGAAGGGCAGGAAGGACAAGGGCATGGGCAGGTTGCTCGCCGTTTCCACGGTGTCGGCAACAATGCCGAGGGCCAGGCAGAGCCAGGTGAGCGCGAAGGCGATGAGGGCAACGACGCCGAGCGCTGCCAGAACCCCCGGCACCCCACCGGCGGGCCGGAATCCCAGCAGCATCGCGGCAGCCCCCACCGCCAGTGTCGCCAGCAGCGCCTGCACAACGCTGACCAGGGCGTGCGCGGACAGGATCGCGACGCGGGAGACGTCCATCGTGGCCAACCGGGCCGCCACGCCCTGTCGCATGTCCATCGCGATATAGATCGCGGTACCGGCGCCCCCGGTGCCCACGGCCATAAGTACGATGCCAGGGACCACGTACTGCAGGTAGGCCGCGACTCCGCCGTCGGCTTCTGCGCCCAGACCCGCGCCCAGCATGCCGCCGAAGACGTACACGAACATCAGCAGGAAGATTACCGGCAAACCGATCATCATGATGACCATCGACGGGTAACGGACCAGTCGTTTCAGGCCTCGCCCCGTCAGCGTCGCGGTGTCCGCCAGGGCGTGTTGCACGGCCCTTGGTTCGCGGCCCGCAGCCGGTGCCGTCATCGTGGTCATGCTTCCTCCTTGGCGGGTGCTCCGGTGAGCGCGAAAAAGACATCGTCAAGGTCCGGCGCGGCGGTGGTGACTTCGGTAGGTTCCACGCCGGCGGCTGCCAGCAGGTTCAGCACGCCGCGCACGGCGGCGCCGTTGGCCGGGGTTGGCACGCGGAGCTCGAGTTCGTCGTCGGAGGCCGGCAAGCCGTCCGGTACGACGGTGGCCAGCGCCAGCCGCGCCCTGCCCACCTGGTCTTCTGTGGCGAAGCGAAGCCGCAGCTGCTCCTCGCCGACCGTTGCCTTGAGCTCGGCCGGCGTACCTTCGGCGACGATGCGTCCGCCGTCGAGCACGGCCACCCGGTCCGCGAGCTGGTCGGCTTCTTCGAGGTACTGGGTGGTCAGGAAAAGGGTGACACCGCCGGCAACCAGTGTGCGCACCACATCCCACATGGCTCGCCGGCTGCGCGGGTCGAGGCCTGTGGTGGGCTCGTCGAGGAAGATGATCCGCGGGTCGCCCACCAGGGTCATGGCGAGGTCGAGCCGCCGCCGCATGCCGCCCGAGTAGGTGGATGCGGGCCGTCCGGCGGCCTCGGTCAGATCGAACTGGCGCAGCAGACGCTCGATCAAGGCCTCCCTCGCGCTCTTGGGCCCATGGCGCAGACGTGCCATCAGCCGGAGGTTTTCGGCGCCGGTGAGGAGCTCGTCGATTGCGGAGAACTGCCCCGTCACGCCGATGGCCCGGCGGACACGGCCCGGTTCGTCGGTCACGGAGTGGCCGCCCACCACGGCCGTGCCCCCGTCCGCCTTGAGCAAGGTGGCAAGGATCTGGACAGTGGTGGTCTTGCCGGCACCGTTGGGGCCGAGCAGGGCGAACACACTGCCGCGTCCGATCCTCAGGTCGATGCCGTCCAGGACGGTGTGATCACCATAGGTTTTGCGTAGTTCACGGACATCGAAGGCGAGGTCCGTGGCAGTGACTGTGGCAGTCATGATGTCTCCTTCTTTAGAGCACCGCTTTAGAGCACCGCCGCGCGGAAGGCGCGGACGCTGCCGTAGTTGGTGCGCGCAGTGACCTTGAGGCGATCGGCGGCGCCGTCGTCGTTCTGGGGTTCGGGCACGGCCACGTCGAGTTCGTTGCGGACGGCGCCGTTCTTGGCATCCAGATCGAGCCAGGTGACAGTGCCCTGGCGGATACCGACCTCGATGTCGCCGTAGCTGGCCTCAAGCCGGGCGGTGCCGCTGACCGCGTCGCTGACCCGGATTTTGCCGTGCGCGGCGCGGGCTTCGAGGCCGCCCATCACGGTGCGGACGTCGATGTTTCCGTATCCACTGGCCACGGCGAGCTGCCCCATGACCAGTCCGATGGCGACGTTTCCATGTGAGGACTTAACCGTCGCGTTGCCGTACACCTCACCCACGTGCAGGCTAGTCCCGGTGAGCCCGCTGGTGCCGCTGACCCGTTCGAGGCTGACCTCACCGTGGGCTGACTTGGCGTTCAGTTCGGCGACATCACCGGCGGTAATGTCGCCGTAGGCAGTGGTGAGCGAGGACGGTCCAATCGGCCCGCGGACGCGGATGCTGCCGTAGGACGATTTCACTTCGAGGCGGGATCGCTTGGGGAGGCGGACATGCACGTCGATCGACCAGCCTTTGTTGACCCATGTGCTGAGCACGTTCTCGCGCTTCTGGGTGATCGTGAGCCGGCCACCGGCGAAGTCGACGGCGGTATTCTCGGCCGCGCGGACGTCGGCAGGGCGGTCCGCCCGGGTGGGCGTGACATCGACCGTGACCTCGTCGACGTCGTCGGCGGTGACCACCAACTCGCCCATCACAAGGTTGATTGTGGCGTCGATGGCGCCGGAGGCAGCGTAGGTGTACTGCATGAGAGCTCCTTACCGGACCCAGCCGGTGAATCGGGTGCCGCTGTTGGTGGGCGGCATCGGGGCGATGGTGGTCTGATCAGCGAGAGCGATCGCGACCGCTCTCACCAGCCAGGTGTTGACGGAGAGACCTTCACGAGCCGCGGCAGCTTCGGCTTTGGCTTTGAGGTTCTCCGGAAGGCGCAGGGTGGTGCGGGTGGCCCGGCCGTCGACGGTGTAGTCCGGGGACGACGCCGGTTCCTGCGCAGCGGGGGGCTCCGTGGTGTCATGTGACATCGGTGGTGTCACCACGAATTCCGGGTCCCGCCCACGCAGCCGAACGTCAACCGAGCCGGGCGCAAGCTCGGCCGTGATCTCACCGGCCGCCTCGGACAAGACCTCGAAAATGACCATGCGTAGGGATGCGTCGAGCGAGCGCGTCAGCCTGCGGGCGATCTCGCTCGCCTGCTCGCCGCCGAGTTCGGTCGCCTCGACCAGCTGGTCCTGAAGTTCTTGTACGTGCCGCGAAATATCCACGGCATCAGTGTGACACCACGCTGGTGTCATATGCAACCCCTGATCGCCTCCGCGTCACCTGATCCGCGCTCGCGGCGGCGTCCGCTGCGCGGAGTCTGCACCCCTCTGGCTTCGACACAGGCCGCGACACGGCCAGGTCCCTTAGATGCAAAGCTGGCTTTGCACTATTCACTCGGTGTATAGATTGACGCGTGAACAACTCACTCACCCTGCTGGGCCTCCTGAGCCGCGAGCCGAGCTACGGCTACGACCTCAAGCACTCCTATGACCGCTACTTCGGAGCCGGAAAGGCTTTGGCCTTCGGGCAGGTGTATTCCACCCTGGCCCGCATGGTCCGGGACGAGCTGATCCGGGCCCTGGGTGAGGAGACCGGCGGCGGTCCGGACCGCAAGAAGTACGAAATCACCGTTGCAGGACAGGACAGGGTGCGCGAGTGGCTGTTCACTCCCGACGTTCCCTCCGAGTCCCTGCAAAGCGAGCTCTTTGCCAAGACGGTGATCGCCTTGTTGCTCGACGACGACGCCGACCGGCTGCTCGATGTGCAGCGCGGTGAACACATGGCCCGGATGCGGGAACTGACCAGGCTGAAGAAGGACGCGGACCTGCTCCGGGTCTTGATGTGCGACCACGGCCTGTTCCACATCGAAGCCGATCTGCGCTGGATCGACCTCACCAGCGCCCGCCTGACCCAACTCAAGAAGGAGCTCCAGAGCGCATGAGCACCCATGCCACCGCTGCACCCATCCTTAGTGCCCGCGGCCTGCACCACTCCTTCGGACAGACCGAGGCATTGCGGGGCGTCGACCTCGACGTCCACGCAGGGGAAGTATTAGCCGTCATGGGCCCGTCCGGATCCGGCAAGTCCACGCTGCTGCACTGTCTGGCCGGAGTTCTTGTCCCAGACGGCGGATCGGTGACCTACCGTCCCGCCGGGCGGTCTCCGATGGAGACCAGTGCCCTCGGGGAGCCGGAACGTGGCCGGCTGCGGCTGACCGATTTCGGGTTCGTCTTTCAGTTCGGCCAGCTGCTGCCGGAGCTCACGGCCGCGGATAACGTCAGCATCCCGCTCCTGCTGGCCGGTACTCGGCGGCCCGAGGCGCTGCGTCGGTCCACAAATCTGCTGGAACGCCTTGGTCTGGACGGGATGGGCGCCAAGCTGCCCGGCGAACTGTCCGGGGGCCAGGCCCAGCGCGTCGCCGTCGCCCGGGCACTGGTGACGTCCCCTGCCGTGTTGTTCGCCGATGAGCCCACGGGTTCGCTGGATTCCCTCGCATCAGAGAACGTCCTGACTCTTATGCTCGAGCTAGTCCGCGAAGCGGGCACCACCGTGGTGATGATCACCCACGACGCGCGCACCGCCGCGTATGCGGACCGGGAAGTCATCGTACGCGACGGTGCAATCGGCGCCGGATACCGGGTGTCCGCATGAGTCTCGGGTTGCTCAAGCTGGCAGTCGTCGGCAGCCGGTCGGCCTACGGCAGGCTCGCCGGCATCGCCGGCGGGGTCGCCATCGGAGTATGCCTGCTGTTGTTACTGTGGGGCGGCGCCAACGGTCTAAGCGCACGCGATGACCGCGGTGCCTGGCTGCGCGAAACCGGGCACCCGTCCGTCGCCGCCTCGCCAACGGAGGATCCGACCACTTCACGACCGGGGACACCGGTGCCGCTGACCCCCGCCACGGTGCTCATGGAAGCCAACCCGGTGGAGGTTTTCCGGGACCAACTGATTAACCGCCGCGACGTCGCGGCCCTGGATTCGGCTACCGTCAGGATCCCCGGGATCGGCAAACCTCCGAAACCGGGCCATTACTATGCATCCCCGGCGCTGCAGCGTCTGATCGAATCAACACCGAGCGATGAGCTTGGCGACCGTTTCGGGACGTTTGCCGGCACGATGGACGATGCCGCCTTGCCCGGACCGGACTCCCTGATCGTCGTCACGGGCGCAACGGAAGCCGAACTCCGCCGGAACGGAAGGGCTTTCCTGGTGTCAGGCTTCACCAGCGACCCCTACGGTGGCAGCGCGGCCGCCTACAACACGGTGCTGTCCATCGGGGCCATCGCGGTGTTCTTCCCGGTACTGCTGCTGATCAGCATTGTCACCGGCCTGGGCGCCGCCCAGCGCCGGGAACGCTTCGCGACCCTGCGCCTCATCGGCGCATCCCCACAGGTTGTCTCCCGGATCGCCGCCGTCGAAACCGCCGTCCCCAGCCTGATCGGGGCAGTGCTTGGCATCGTGCTGGCCCTCGTGCTGAGGCCTGCCGCCGCGCAGATCCCGGTTAACGGCACCAGGATGTTCGCCGCCGATCTGACCACCGGATGGTGGGCCGCCGCCGTCGTCGTCGCCGTGGTGGTCGCGGCCTCGGCACTCGTGGCGGCGCACCGCACGACCCGTGCCGGCATTGGTCCCCTGGGGGTGACGAGGGCCGTGCACGAAAAAGCGCCCACCATGTGGCGGATCGTTCCCTTGCTCGCAGGCCTGGCCGCCATGATCACGGCTGTACTTATGATCCGGGTTTTGGAGGTGCGGGTGCCGTGGCTGGAATCACCGCTCCTTATCCTCGGCTTTCTGCTGATCGTCGTCGGCATCGTGGTCATCGGCCCGTGGCTGACCCGCCTGGTGAGCCGGATGGCGCTGCGCCAGGCGCGGAGCGCGGCGGCAGTTATTGCCGCCAGCCGCATCCAAAAAACGCCCGGGGCGACCTTCCGTTCCGTATCGGGGCTTGTGATCGCCGTGTTCGTCGTCTCCGTCTTCGCCGGGGCATCCAGCATCATCGAGTCCACTGAGGCGCCTCCGGCCCGGCCCGGCCTGCTCCAGCCCACCAGCCTCCACGCCACCGTGAGCGCCGGACACACCCCGGCCCAGGCCGCGGAGACCGCGCGCCAAGCCAGCAAATTGCCGGGGATCCGGAGCGCCACCGTCGGCTACGGCCCGGCAGTCCTCTCTGAAAGGGACGCCGGCCCTGAAATCTACCTTCGCGCCGCGGACGCTCCCGGCCTCGGATTTGAGGACATCCCGGCAACAGGGACCGTCGCCGTCGATACATCGTTCCTCCACTACTGGACAGCGCAGCCACTTACACTGACCCCGGCTCCCGCCGCTCAACTGGACGGAATGGTACCGGTCGTGATCGTGCTCGGCACCGACGGGACCCCCGAGGCCATGGACCGCGCCCGGACAGCGTTAGACGGTTCAGGCCTCACGGCCATCCCGGCCACCTCACCGGTGGACTTCAAGCTGCAGTCCACCGGCCGCCTGATTCAGGGTCTGGCCGTGCTCGCCTACCTGGGCATGTTCGTCGCGATCGCCATCGCCGGACTGTCCCTGGCCGTCGCCACCGCCGCCGCCGTTCTGGACCGGAAGAGAGTCCTCGGCCTGATGCGGCTGATGGGGATGCCGGTTTCCGTCCTGCGCCGCATCATCACCCGCGAAGCAGCAGTCCCGCTCCTGACCGTGCTGCTACTCTCGGTCGGCCTCGGGTTCGTCGTGGCCTGGCTGATGGTGACATTCATCAACGACACCTATCGGGTGACCTGGCCGGCGCCCGCCTACTTTATAGCTCTGGGCCTCAGCCTGCTCCTGGCCCTCGGCGCGGTCACCGCGACGTTCAGTCTCATCCGGGGCAATACGGCAATGACGGCTACCCGCTTCGAATGAACGGCTGGCCATGAACAGTTGGCCTTCGATGCCAGAAGGCAGGTGGTCAGACGAGCACCGGACGTCCCTGCGGAGGAGCGCCATCCAGCCGCTGAAGTTGGCGTCATGCAAGCGGCGGACGAGCAGTGCCACTCCGGTGACGAGGGTCACCACTAGCCAGGCCGCCGTGAGGATCAGGGTGATGATCACTCCGAGGCTGGTCTCGCCGGTGCCTTTGGGGCTGGTAAGCGTAAGGACGGCGCAAAACAGGGTGTTGACGATGCCGTCGACGATCGCCCACCACGAGTATTCGCTGCGGCTGGCCCGTCCCGAGAACGTGGTGAATTTCTTGAAGAACCGAATGACGGCGTCCGGGGCGGACGCGCCGTAGAGTGGCGCCGAGAGCGGCACGCCGGCCGGCCGGCCGGGCATGTTGCTGTTGCGGTGTGTAGGTCATGAAATTCTCCCCGTGTGTTCGGGTGAGGTCTGTGGTAGGTCAGTTCGCGCCCAAGTGGAGTGGCCGGCTTCGCTGTACGGAGTGATTTCACGATGAGCACCGCAGCGACATTGCCGGCGGAATGACGCGGCCGGACAGAAGTCCATGATTCCCCCAAATGATGCCCCCCACAGGCGCCGCCAGTCATCGTAACGGGGTATATCCATCAACGGCAGTAAACGGTCCCAGGTGAAGCCCGTCCCGGCACCTAGGGGTGTAGTTTGGGTGGATCATGACGAGCCCCGAGGCCCCGGACGTCCCCAAACCTTCCCGGCAGACCGCTGGCCGGACCGGTTGGGCCTGTTGACCATCTTCTCTACACGGCCTACGAACTGTTCTGCCACCGCGGGATCCGTCACGTCGGGATCAACGAACTTATTGCCGAGGTTCGGGGTCGCGGCGCTACGCCGGACGAACAGCTGCTGGCCGTCTTTGACCTCTTCGGTGTCTGGTTCGGCAGAGGCGATTTCGAGTCCAACACCTTCATCAATGTCCTGCTGGAGATGGGCCCAGAGCATTCCCTGGGCAGGGCATGGATCGGCTACCTCGCCAGGATCCGGGAACACATCCGGCTCCTGGCTGAAGAAGCCGGGCTTGAGCGCGCCGGCAACACCCCAAAAAGCGCGCGCATACTGATTTGCGGATCAGAACGCCCAAAATATCCGCAAATGGGGGATCATGGACCTATGCCGAAAATTCGCGTGTCAGAAGCAGCACGATTTCTTGGGGTCAGTGACGATACCGTCCGGCGCTGGACTGAGAACGGGACACTGACCCCGGTCAAGGACGAGTCCGGCCGGCTGGCCGTGGACGGGCTGGAACTCGCCCATGTCGCCCGCGACCAGGCCCAGCTGCCCGAGGACCCCACCAGGGTGGGCAGATCGGCCCGCAACCGGTTCGTCGGGCTCGTCACGGGCATCACCACGGACAAGGTCATGGCACAGGTGGAACTGCAGTGCGGGCCTTTCCGCGTCGTGTCCCTGATGAGCAGCGAAGCCGTCCGGGAACTGGGCCTGGAGCTCGGATCCGTTGCGACAGCCGTGGTCAAAGCCACCACCGTCATCATCGAAACCCCCCAAGGAAAGAGCCTCATATGAGCCTCGCCCGCAAGCACGTCACTGCGCTGCTGGTTGCCGGCGCCCTGACCGCCGCCTTGCCCGGCTGCGCCTCCGGCACGCCGGGCGCACCCGGAACCTCCTCCGCCGCCAGCGCGGGGGACGGCGAGACCCCCAAACTCTCCGGAACGGTGACCGTGTTCGCCGCAGCCTCCCTGAAGGCGACTTTCACCCAGCTGGCCAGCGACTTCGAGGCTAAGAATCCCAGCACGAAAGTTACGCTGAACTTCGCAGGCTCCTCGGACCTGGTCACACAGATCACCCAGGGTGCACCGGCCGACGTCTTCGCCTCGGCCGACACCAAGAACATGGCCAAGCTCACCAACGGGAAGCTGATCGACGGCGACCCGGTCAACTTCGCCACAAACGTCCTGGAGATTGCGGTGCCGCCGTCCAACCCGGCGTCCATCAGCGCTTTCGCCGACCTGGCTGAACCGGGCGTGAAGGTCGTCGTCTGCGCACCGCAGGTTCCCTGCGGCGCAGCGACCGACACTGTGGAAAAAGCCACCGGCACCACTCTGACGCCGGTCAGTGAGGAATCATCCGTCACCGATGTCCTCGGCAAGGTCACCTCGGGTGAGGCGGACGCCGGCCTCGTCTACGTCACTGACGTCAAGACCGCCGGCGACAAGGTCAAGGGCATCCCCTTCGCCGAGTCGGACAAAGCCGTGAACACCTACCCGATCGCAACGATTGGGACCAGCAAAAACAAGGAACTGGCCAAGGCTTTCATCACCGCGGTCACGGGCGGCGAGGGCAAGAAGGTCCTGACCGATGCCGGATTCGGCACCCCCTAAGCGCCGCATGAACAAACGCAGCGGCACCGGATACACTGGCATCCCGCCATGGATTTACGCCATCGCGGCGGCGGGAGCACTCTTCGTCCTGCTGCCGCTGGTGGCCATCGTGGCCAAGGTCAACTGGCCGCAGTTCATCCCGCTGGTCACCTCCGAATCCTCACTCACCGCACTGGGCCTGAGCCTGCGCACCTCGGCAGCAAGCACGGCATCCTGCATCGTCCTCGGCGTGCCCCTGGCACTCGTCCTGGCCCGGAGCCCGTTCCCTGGCCAGCGGCTCCTCCGCGCCTTCGTCCTGCTGCCCCTGGTCCTGCCGCCAGTGGTTGGAGGCATCGCCCTGCTCTACACCTTCGGACGCCAGGGCCTCCTCGGCCGGAACCTGGAACTGGCCGGAATCCAAATCGCGTTCTCCACCACCGCCGTCGTCCTCGCCCAGACCTTCGTCGCCCTGCCGTTCCTGGTGGTCAGCCTCGAAGGCGCCCTGCGCACCGCCGGCAACAAATACGAGGCAATTGCCGCCACCCTCGGGGCACGCCCTAGCACCGTCCTGCGCCGCGTCACCCTCCCGCTCGTCCTGCCCGGTCTCGCCTCCGGCGCAGTCCTGTCCTTCGCACGCAGCCTGGGCGAATTCGGAGCCACCCTTACCTTCGCCGGCAGCCTGCAAGGCGTGACCCGCACCCTCCCGCTGGAGATCTACCTGCAACGCGAAACCGACGCCGACGCCGCCGTCGCGCTCTCCCTCGTCCTGGTGGCCGTGGCCGTGGCCGTCGTCGGGCTCTCCTACCGGCGCCCCCAAACCGGCGCGGCACCACTAGGGGCACCGCAATGACCTTCCACCTGCACGCCACCCTCGCAGCGCGGGGCTTCGAAGTCTCCCTCACCCTCGGACCGTCCGAGACCATAGCCATCCTCGGGCCCAACGGGGCCGGGAAATCAACACTGCTCGACATCATCTCCGGGCTGCTGCGCCCCGACGCAGGCAAGGCCACGATCGGAGATAAAGTCCTCTTCGACCTGACCGCAGACAGGAACATCTGGACCGCACCGCACACCCGGGGCGCGGCTCTCCTGGCGCAGGAGGCACTCCTCTTCCCGCACCTGAGCGCACTGGACAACGTCGCGTTCGGCCCCCGCAGCGCCGGGGCCTCCAGAGCCGAAGCCCGCGAAAAAGCAACTCACTGGCTCACCGAAACCGGTGCGCAATCCCTCGCCTCACGCCGGCCCGGACAGCTCTCCGGCGGACAGGCCCAGCGCGTGGCCGTCGCGCGTGCCCTTGCCGCCGACCCCGAGCTGCTGCTCCTCGACGAGCCGATGGCAGCCCTCGACATCCACGCGGCCCCACTGCTCCGCCGGCTCCTCAAACGCGTCCTCGCCAACCGCAGGGCCATCATCATCACGCACGACATCCTTGACGCCCTCATGCTGGCAGACAGGGTGATTGTGCTCGAGGGCGGCAGGATCACCGAAGAGGGCCCCACCCGCGAAGTCCTGGAAAAACCGCGCAGCCGGTTCGCCGCAGGCCTCGCCGGACTGAATCTCATGACCGGCACCGTCACCCTCGCCGGCATCACCACCGCCCAAGGGCAGGTGGTCGCGGGCCACCACGACGACACCGCCGTCCACGGGCAGGACGGCGTGGCGGTCTTTCCCCCCTCGGCAGTATCGGTGTTCCTCAGCGAAGAGCACGGCAGCCCGCGGAACTCCTTCCCGGTGACCATCACGGACCTGGAGCCGCACGGCGATCAGATCCGTGTCCGCGCCGGAGGCCTCTCAGCCGACATCACCCCGGCCGCGTCAGCTGACCTCGGCCTGGCACCAGGGATGACCGTCCACTTCGTTATCAAGGCCACCGCCATCGCCATCCACCCGGCGTAGACCGCGGAAGCCGGTGATGACGGGATCTGCTTGGCGAAGACAGGAAACACCTCCCGCATTGGGCTTGAACGTCTGCCCTCCGATACCTCCCCCAAGGGGCTCCGCCCGCCGCAGCAGGACATCAACGTCCTCATCGGACAAGCCCGTCAGGAAGCCTTGGGCAACACGATGGCGAGTAACTCGCTCGAGAAGATTCATACGCGACGCTACCTCAGCGCTCCGTTCATGACCTTCCCGGTCGATGCCGGCCTGCCGGCCGGAACCGGCCCCGCGGATTAGGTGAGGATGACGAGTTGCTCGAGTCCTTTCGACAGCTCCGGGGTCAGCATCCTGGCGCGGGCCGTCGCCCGGAGCAGGCCGTGTCCGATGTTGCCCGTGCTGATGACGCAGGCGATCCCGTCGGCATGGGCGGCGAGCCAGGTGTCGAGGACCGGGCCCAGCTCCGACGTGGATCCGTGGACGACGGGGAGGCCAAACCGAAGCGCCGCAGGGCGCGCGGACGGGCGGTGAGCCGGCGGATCTCCACGTCCCGCTCCAGCGCCTCCTGGCCGAAGCGGGCGGGCGCCTTGCGCGTGGCATCGAGACGGTCGGAGAGATCGGCGATCGTCTGCTCGAGGCTCTCCGCGATTTCCGCGAAGTGCTGCTCATCGCCGGCGATCAGCGTCGGGTCGGACTTGGGCGTGAGGTGGTCGGGAAGGTTGAACGCGCGGGTAGTCAGGGGCACGTCGTCAGCTCCTTTTTGAAGGTGCGCCGAACGGGCCGGTGAGCGCTTCGCGGTGCGGGCGCGGCGGGTTTCCTCTTGGTTTCGCTGATGGCCGCTCCAATCCGTTGCTCCGGCTTCGGCTCTCAATTCTGCGGCCCAACCCGGGGCTTGCGGCAAGCCCCCCGGTGCCTTATAGATTGGAAGTAGAGAGGAATGTGCTGGCACCGTTCTCCCTTTCCCGGAAGGTTCTCAAATGGCTGCGGCTCGCGTCGCCGGATCGCCCAACCGGGCGGGCGCGCTGTTGGGCATTGCCGCACTGGCGGCCAGTGCGCTCCTCGGCGGCTGCACCGGCGAACCGGAGCCGGCGCCGTTCCAGCCCACCCCGCCAGCGACGACGGCCCCGCCGCCAGCGACGGCGACAGCGCCGGCGTCGTCCTCCCTTCGCGAGCTCCAGGCGATGCTTGAGCTGTACAGCGAGGAAATGCTCCAGGAGGGTGCATCGGCCGTTCTGATCCAGGCGAAAGCCGGACACGAGGAGTGGTCGCACGCGGCAGGCGTCAGGAGCCGCGGGGGCGACCCCGTCCAACTGAGTGATCCCATGCAGGTGGGCGGCATTACCCAGACCATGGTGGCGGTGTCCGTGCTGAAGCTCGTGGACGAGGGCCGGCTGGCGCTTGACGACCACATAACCACGTATCTGCCGGAGCTGGCGGGACTCGTGCGCCCGCCCGGGCCCGTTTCAGTGCGCCAACTCCTGGGCCACACCTCCGGCATCCCCGACTTCTACGCTCTCCTGCTGGAGTCCGCTCCGCCCCGGCAAGTCCTGACCACCCCGGTCAGCCCCGGGCAGAGCCTCGCGCTCGCCGGGACGGTTCCCTGGCAGCTGCGCGGGCCGCTGGAGTTCAGCTATTCCCGCTCGGACTATGTGGCCCTGGGGCTATTGGTGGAGCGACTCCGGGATGCGCCGCTCGCTGACGTCCTGCGGGCCGACATCGTGGAGCCCCTGGGTCTGCATTCCACGACGATGACTGGCGACGGCCCTGCCCCGGCCGGTTTGGTCCACGGCTACGCGCTGGTCGATGGCGGATTTGTGGACGTCGCTTACTCCGCCCTGCAGAGCGGATCCGCCTCCGGGGGCATGATTTCCACGGTCGAAGATATCAACACTTTCTATGCCGCGCTGCTCCGGGGCGAACTGCTGTCCGCGGAGAGCATCATGGCCATGAAAGGCCGCGCTGACACCCATTACGGCCTTGGCTTGGACCAATGGAACGACAGGTGCACCAACGGCTTCTACTACGGCCATTCCGGCGATGTTCCAGGCTATGGGACTATCGCGATCAGCAGTGCCGACGGCAACCGTCAGCTCGCGGTTTCGGTCGCCTACCCGCCGTCACCCCTGAGCGCACGGTCCCACGCCATCGCGCTGGAAATAACGGGACTTGCGCAGGTTGCGCTGAACGCGAGCTGCCGTCTCCAGATTCGGTGGGCCCGTACGGGTGAATAGATGATCTTCCTAGGCAACCGTCGTCCGTCCGTCCCGTCGCCCGAGGCGAACGCCCCGGTCTCTGCGCGCTCACGCCGTTCATGAGGGTTTCTTCATGACCGTTTCATCCGTCCCTCATGGTTGTGGTTCAAGCTGAAGCCACGAGACGTGAGCCGGACATAGCGTGCTGGAGTTGATACATGGACTGGACCTCTCCCGTCCCATTGACCGCCGACGACGATACCGGCACAACCTGGCACGTCCGCCGGGCCTGGCCCGGCAAGAGGCCGGGAGACTACGTCCTGGAGGTCTCTGCACCAGGACGCCCCGGAGTCCGGGGAGCCCGTCTCCGCCAGGGACGCTTCAAACTCATCCCGCCGGACGATCCCAGGCTGCCCGCCTTGCGGGCGGAAGCGGAACAGGGGGAACTTATCGCCTATCGGCCCTACGACCGGGCGGTCGTCAAGGGGGAGGGCCGCTATACCAAAATCTTCCGGCCCGGCCGCGCCGCCGTGGCCGCCGAGCGCAGCGCCCAACTGAACGTCGTGCTGGACCAGGGGACTTTCACGACCCCCGGAATCCTTTCTCGGAGATCCCAGGACGTCATCGATTTCAGCGCCATCCCGGGACCGACGCTGTACGAGGTCCACTCGCTGACGAGCGATGAATCATTCGCCAGAGCGTGGGAGAAATGGTCGCGCGCCTGGGCCGCCCAGGTGAGCAGCCCCAACGGCCCCGCCGCACAAGACGTCCTCAACAGCCTTCCGCTCCATTCAGCAGAACGGGAATCCGGGAAGGTGTGGCGGCTGGTGAACCTCTGGCTGCAGCACAATGAGGGCGTCCCGGAACTGGAAACTCCAGGCGATGCCTTGCGCGCCGCCGCACAGCAAGTGACCACGGACCTGCTTCGGACCGAGCCGGATCCGTTGGTGTGGGCCCACGGAGGACTCCACGACAAGCAGATCATTTCAACCGACGGCACATCCCCGCTCGGACTGCTGGACTTCGACGCTACGGCTCGGGCCGAGGCCGCCCTCGATCTGGCCAGCATGGACGTCTATCTTGAGCTTCGCCTGAGGAAGAACCACATTACGCCGGCACGTTACCTCACGGCACACACCCAGGTGCTATGCGCCGCAGAAGAACTGCACGTCAGTCCGGCCCGGTTCCAGGCCTACTCGGAAGCCAGATGGCTCCGGCTGGCATACATGCCGCTGCCGGGCCGCTTCTCGATGGCCCTTTCCGTCCTCGCGGAGATGAGGGGGCGGTACAGGACCGGCACGGGATGACGTCAAAGGTCACGCTGGAGCGGCCCGTCCCCGCTCGCGAAGGGCGCGGACCCGGCCGGACATTAAGATCTTCCTCAGGTCGGTGGCGCTTGGCTCTTATCCGCGGCTGCTGAGCCGGATCGTCCGTGCTTGGTGGACGGCGGCCAGGGCGACGGCGCTGGCTGTGAGCCTGACGGCTGCTCGCCGGTGAGCAGCTCCCATCTGCGAAGCTGTTCAGCATGACGGTCACCTGGGAATGGCGCGGAGCGATTCGGAACGACGAAATCAATCAGCTGCACGCGGAAGGCTTCAATCATGGTCTTTCCGGCGACGATTGGACGGACCTGCTCTCGCGCCTCAGCCTGGGATGCGTCGCTGTCGCAACGGAGGAAGCCAGGAAAGCCGGCTGCGAATGGCTCCATGTTGACTTAGACGATCACCTCAAGAGCTTCTATTTCGACGTATGCGGATTCAGTCCCACCAACGCCGGACTGATCCAACTGCGCGGTTTGTAGCCGTCGCCGCCACATGAACGACGGGTTCAACCGAACTCTCGGTGAATCCACCTGAATCATCCTCTGCCAGGCGAGCCTATCCCAGCCACCCCCGGGCGTGCCCCGGCAGTTGCTGGCGCGGGCTGCTGAAGTCGGCATGTGCCAGCGACGCTTAGCCCCATACGGAGAGGCGTACCCGGCCAACTAGGTTGTATTACAAACTAGTACAACGGCTCAAATTGCTGAGGGCAGGCTGGCAGGCCTTCGCTGGCCACGCGACGTCGGTTATTTCGGGAAGAAGATGGGGCTATGACTGAATCTCGCTATGAAGAATATTCTGAAGAGCTACGGGAAGCGCTCGAAATTCGAGATGTTCCAGTGCACGCCGCAGACCGGATAGTGCGTGAGGTCGAGAGCCACTTGTTGGAGTCCGGCGAGGATCCGGTCGTCTCGTTTGGGCGCCCGGGGGAGTATGCGGACCAGTTTGCGCCGGGATCCCGAAGGGTCTGGTTTTGGGCCTTGATCGTCTCATCAGTGGTCCTGGCCGGCGGAGGAGCATATGTCCTGATTTCAGGTGTATTTGGTGTGCTGTCGCCCTCGCCCACATTGTGGGACCTGACTCCCTGGGCCCGCATCACCCTCGGAGCGCTCGGGATCGCCGGCTTCTGCGCGCTCATCCTCGCGGCAGCCGCCCGGTCCAGGCGCCGCTCTTCCTCATGGCGAATCAAAACGGACTAGATCGGCCCTTGCGGATCGGCCGGATGCTCGATCGTGACGGTGCCGGCGTCGCCGTCGACGCGGATCAGCTGGCCGCTGGTAAGCCGCTGGGTGGCCACACCGGTGCCGAGCACGGCCGGGATGCCGTACTCGCGGGCCACGATGGAGCTGTGGCTCAACGGGCCGCCGACGTCGGTGACCACAGCAGAAGCCATCGCGAACAGCGAGGTCCAAGCGGGAGTGGTGATGCGGGCGACCAGGACGTCTCCTGGCACCATCCGGGCGAAATCCTGCGGCCCGCCCAGGACGCGGGCTGGAGCACTCACCCGGCCCGAGCTGGCACCTGCGCCTTTGATGACGTCGCCGGGCTGATCCTGTGAACCTGCCGGCATCATGGACCCGAACACCCGCTCCATCCACCGGCTCTCCGGGAGCAGTTGCGGGGCGGCAGCCTTGGCCTGGCCCCGCCACAGCATCTTGCGTTCCTCGACGGCGGCAGCGCGGACTGGCCGGTCCGCTCCGGTAATTGCCGGTGCCGCCGCTGCGCCCGGCGCGGCGAGGCCGAACTCGGCGGCGCTTCGCAGCTCCTGGCTGCGCAGCCAGAACACGTCGGCCGGCTCGGCGATGACAGCGGAGTCAACCAGCCGTTGGCCGAGTTCGAGCAGCATCCGCCGCAGCAGCGGCCACGCCAGGCCGACGTCGGCCAGCGCATCCTCGCGGATCGGGGCGGCGCTCTGTGCCCACCGCAGCAGCCGGAGGAACGCAGCCCGGCGCTTCGGCCCGAGCCGGGTGACCATCCGGCTGGTCTGATCCTCCCGGCGGGTGGCCGACAGACGCTGGCGCTCGTGCGGGTCATTGCCCTGTCCCCTCAGGTAGAACTTGACCGTCTCCAACAGCGCCGAGGGATCGTCGGACGGCACCGGGCAGACAAAATCCAGATTGTAGACCGCATGGCCGAACCGGCCGAGGTGGGCCTGGAAGCGGGGATGCCACTGCTGCCACAGTGCCGGGTCGACACCGGCCGGCGGGAATCCCGTGCGCTGGGACTCAACCAGGACGGCCGCCGGTTCATCGAGGATCGTCGCGGCCAGCCCGGGAACGCCGCGGGCCCACGCTGCGAGGTCGTACAACGACTTCTCCGCCCGGATGGGCTCGCTGTCATACCCAAGGAGGAACGTCAGGGCGGGGGGATCCCCATCGCGCCGAACCATCTTGTTGTAATACGTCCGGAAGGAGATTTCGCTGGTCGCGGCAATCGGAATGATTGACTGCACGGCGGTGTAGTAGACGGTGCAGGCATCCAGCAACGCCTGCACACCCGAGAGCAGTTCCTCTCCGGATAGCTCCCCAACGGGCTTCGCCGACCATTCCCGGATCACGCGCTCGTAGCGGGGGTGCGAGACCTCCCGCCAGCCGGCCAGCCCCATGTGCGCCTTGCCGCGGACCAGCGCGCGTACTGCGGTCAGCGACCTGCCCATCAAACGCCACATTCCCGAGGTCCGGTAATAGTAGTAGGCGTAGCCGTTGATGGTGGGCAGTCCCACGTCGTCCTCCCGGATGACGTTCTTGCCGACGGCCTCGGCCATCAAGGCCCGCAGTGACCGGGACACCGAGCCGTCCACCAGATCGGCGAACAGCGGCGAGAGCGGGTCGGGCAACTGTTCCACGATGCTCGCCCGGAAGTAGAGCCCCTTGGGGTAGGGCACCGGCCAGGTATCCGGGGTGTCAGCCGCCGGTTCAGGCAGCGCGGTGATGGGCCGGGATTGCAGGATGAAGTACGCGTCACCGGCCCGTGCCCACTCGATGTCCTGCGGCGGCCCGAAATGGTCCGTGATCCGCGTTCCAAGACCGGCCAGCTCCGCCGCCGCCCGGTCGTCCAGGACGGACTGACGACGGCGGTCCGCCGGCACCGGCTGTTCCCTGGTGCCGTGCTCCGCGTAGACAGTCATGACCTCCTTGTCGGCGGTGCGACGCGACAGCACGCGGCCTGTCAGCGCTTCGACGACGATGTCATCCGTGGTGACCGTGCCGCTGACCACCGATTCGCCCAGGCCCCACGCGGCGCTGATCACGGTCTGGTCGCGGCGCCCGTTTGCCGGATTGGCGGTGAACATGACCCCGGCGGCCTCTGCCTCGACCATCCGCTGGACCACCACCGCGAGGCGCGCCGTGTCCGGTCCGATGCCTTCACGGGCCCGGTAGGCCATGGCACGCGCCGTCCACAGGGAAGCCCAGCAATCGGTCACGGCCGCGGCCAGTGCCTCCGTCCCGAGGATGTTGAGGTACGTTTCCTGTTGCCCGGCGAAGCTGGCTGAGACGAGGTCCTCGGCCGTCGCGGAAGAGCGCACCGCCACGGCGGAATCCCCGTTGCCGAGACGACGGTAAGCGCCGTCGAGTCCGGCAGCGATCGCGGCAGGCATGGTTCCGCCGGTGAAGAGGGCGCGAATCCGCTTCGAGGCATCCTCATAGTCCTGTGGAGCGGCATTCGGTCCCAGTGCGGCCAGCTCCCGGATGCCGGCCTGGAGCTGATTGGAATCCACAAAATCCGCATACGCCGCGGTGTTCAGCACAAACCCCGGTGGGACCGGCAGCCCGGCCCGGACGAGGCCGCCCAGCCCGACGCCTTTGCCGCCTGCTGTGGCGACCTCGCCTGGTCCCACATCGCCGAAGTTGATGACGTAGGTCATGACCGCGCGTCCTTTCCGCCCGGAGCCGGGGCGTCTTCACTGAGCCTGATTCCCCACATACTGGCACTGCCGCAGGCCGGAGACCATAGGCCTTAGCTGTGCCTGCGGTCCTCCGGACGGGGACCGGGATCCCGCATGATTTCTTTGTTTCACGTCATTCAGCTTCAATAACGACATGCCTCCCGTCTGGTCTTTGCGCCAAAGCCTTCCCTCCGACGCTCCATGGATTGCAGAGCCCCGCGCCGAAGTCATGCGTCCCGATCTTGAGCGCCTCGGGCGCTGGGATCCAGTGCGCGTCCGGCAGTGCTTCCTCACCGGCTTTCACCCGGGGCAGGGCGATCACCGGCCTTTCCGGCTCAACGTCCTCCAAGGCAGCCCGGCGCCCCAGACCGACTGACGTGCCCTGCCGGGGAGGTCCCTCGGGCAGATCGGCCCTACCGCCGCCCGGGTGAGAGGCCCATAATCGGGCGTATCAACCCCGAGCAGAATATGGAGGCGGTCGACGTGTCGGTTTATACGCTGGGAATCTGGTTGGTGCATCCGGGCCGTGAGAACGATTTCGTGCAGGCCTGGCGGGATCTGGCCAGAAAGACGAAGGAAGATTTCCCGCACGCCCAGGCCGTGCTGATGCACGACAGGGATGTGCCCAACCGGTTCATCAGCACCGGGCTGTGGGAATCAATCGAACAGATCGAGCAGTGGCGGGCGTCGGCGACCTTCAAACAGGGCGTCGAAGCGATGAAAGACATGCTGGAGCATTACGCCCCCCACACCCTTGACGAGGCGGCCAGTATCGGCAGGGATCCGGACTAGCTCCCCGGCTGCAGCGTGGCCGGCTCCAGGTCTGCCAGTGTCCCCAGCACCGCGGGCAGGAGCACCCCGTTCCGTCCCCAGACGGGATCGAAGACCTCGACATACCAGGAGTCCGCCAGCACGAGGGCCAGGCTTTCGTTGGCTTCCTCGGCCCAGTCGCGGAGCTGGTCGTCGCCGACCGGGCCCTCGCTGCTGCCGAGCACCGTCACCACATCACCGTCGCGCAGGGTCACGGGGATGGACGACTGGTTGGCTTCACCGGGGGCATGGGCCACGGTCACCAGGTCGGTCCGGCCGGACAGCTCCAGGAGCGCGGCCGCTGACTCCACACTGCAAAATCCCGTCACGTATGCGCGCTGGGCATGCCCCTCGGAGAGCACCCCGGGCTGGGATTCCTTGGTGAAGAGCCCGCTGCGGTTCAGCTCCGCGAGCCCGCCGGCGATCGCCCGGGTTTCGTCGTCGAAGCGCGGCGCGAAGGTGCCCGGCTGGTACTCGCTGCGGCCTTCGAGCCACCGCGCGGTGAGCTCGCCGGCCGCCGGAATGGTCCCGGCCTGCCGCCAGATCTCGCGATCAGCCAGGAGCCGGCCGAAGCCGTCCCGTTCGGTGGTGTACCTGTCTTCTGTCATCGGCTCTACGCCTCCCATGCGGCGGTGCTGGCGGAGGTGGTGGCCGCGGTCTTGGGCGCGGTGTCTGCGCCGGTGATCGGGCCGGCGCTGCCCGCGGAGTGCAGCTGCAGGGCCAGGCGCTCGCAGCTCAGGCGCAGGGCCTCGAGCTCGCGCCGGCTGTACTCATCGATGGTGCGGTGGATCAGTTCCGGGAGTTCGCCGGCGTTCTCCTCCACCTCGAATTCGTGCTCCAGCGTCACCTCGGACTGACCCTCGGCCCGGCGGATCGCCCAGCCGCCGTCGAGCCGCAGCCGCGGGGATTCCAGCCCCAGCTCACGGAACTCGGCGCGGAGTTCGGCGGCATCAAGAATCCGGTGGCAGTGGCTCCAGCTCAGGGAGCCGTTGACCACCACGGAGGTCCGGAGCTCATGGCTGGCCTCGTCGCCGCTGACACGCTCGGAGTACACCGTGAGCCCGTCCAGGTGCGGCCAGTGGGACGAGTCCCGCAGCATGCGGAAAACGAGGTCGCCTGGGGCGTCAATGCTCAGCCGGTGAGTTGTCCGGCGCGTTGTCTGCGGCAAGTCCACACCTCCTGTAGTCAGCGGGCCTATTAAGCAGGCTAGGCCAGCAGCGCCCCGACGCGCAGAAATACTTCCCGCCGCGTCACGCTGGGAAATGTTGGGTAACACTTGGCCTCCGTGGGTCAGCACCACACTCACATCAGGCGTCATGGCGGCGCTAACCACCACCGCCATGATGACCCGCACGGCCCACTCCGATCCCGGCGCCTCTGCCCCCCAGCAGCGCCGACCCGGCGGCACCGCCGCCGCGGGCTGGCGCGGTTCGTGCTCAAGGAATTTGAGTCGCTGGCCGCCAGGCGCAGGTACCGGACGGTCTACCTGACCACCGGACCCCGCCAGCACAAGGCCAGACACCTCTACCTCAATACCGGCCACGAGCCGCAGTTCGACCTTGCCGCGGATCCGGAAACCATCGGACCGCTGGCCTTCACCGGGGACCTGCGTCCGGCTTCGGGCTAGAGTTCAATTCAGAACGGCATTTCAGGACCGCCGCGTTGTCGCGGCGGAGAGGCACCCGGGAGCAATCAGTGCGGTATGGATCCAAGCCCACCATCCGCGACGTCGCGGAGGCAGCCGGGGTGTCTCTGACCACCGTCTCCTACGTGCTTTCCGGCCGGCTCGGCGGAACCACCCGGATCAGCCAGCCCACCCAGGATCGGGTCCACGACGCCGTCCGCGACCTAGGATACGTCCCCAACCGGGCGGCTCGCGGGATGCGGCGCGGACGGACGGACCTCGTGGCCGTGGCCGTCACCGACCTCGACGATTCCTGGGACCGGACGCTCGCCACCGCCGCGGCAACCATCCTGCCGCGGCACGGCTACCAGCCGGTCATCCTGCCGGGCGGAAGCTGGCGGCAGTTCATGCTCGCCGGCGGGGCCGACGGCGTCATCCTCGGCTCGGTGCCGGCAACCCGCGGCGCCGGCGATCTCGAGACGATGGCGGAACTCACCGCACGCGGGGTGGCCCAGTTGGTCTTCTCGGACACGCTGGAGCCGGACGGTTTCGACGTGCTTTCCCCCGGTGGCGCGCCGGCAGCCCGCGCGGAGCAGGCGGTCGCAACCTTGATCGAGCGCCTGCCCGGCTGAACGCACCCTTCGGCGGTGGTTTCCCGCCGTTAGTTCCCGGGCGCCGGTTCCTAGGCGTCCCGCAGCGGGCGCCGGGCCAGCCACGCGGCGACGATCGCTCCGGAGATGTTGTGCCAGAGCGAGAACACGGCGGACGGCAGCGCGGTCAGCGGGCTGAAGTGTGCCGTGGCCAGCGTCGCGGCCAGGCCCGAGTTCTGCATGCCGACCTCGAAAGCCAGCGCCCGGCGGGCCTTGTCATCCAGGCGCCCCAGCTTGCCTGCCAGGTACCCCAGGCCCAGGCCGAAGCCGTTGTGCAGCACCACGGCCAGGAACACGATCCCGCCGGCGGCGACGATCTTGCTGGCACTGCCGGCCACGACGATCGCCACGATCAGGGAAATCACGACGGCGGAGGCCCACGGCAGGGCCGGAAGCACCTTGGCGACGAGCTTCTTGAGGAACAGGCGGGCCAGCAGGCCGGCGACCACCGGCAACAGGACTGTCTTGACGATGTCCAGGAACATGGCCCCGGCGTCGATCTGCAGGTAGGAGCCGGCCAGGAACAGCACCAGCAGCGGCGTCACCACCGGGGCGATCAGGGTGGACACGGAAGCGACGGCAACTGAGAGGGCAACGTCGCCCTTGGCCAGGAAGGCCATCACGTTGGACGCGGTGCCCGAGGGTGCGCAGCCGACCAGGATCAGGCCCACGGCCAGTTCCGGTGAGAGGTTCAGCGCGACGGCGATCAGCCAGCCGGCCCCTGGCATGATGACATAGTGCGCGACGATGCCGAGGACCACGGCCCAGGGGCGCTTGGCCACGGAGGCGAAGTCGGGTGGCGTCAGGGTCAGGCCCATGCAGAACATGATGATGCCCAGCAGGTACGGCACGCTGGGGCCGAGGGGCTTGAAGGCCCCCGGCAGCAGGTACCCGGCGACGCCGGCCACGATGACGAGTAGCGGGAAGACGGTGACCGCGATCCGGGCGATCTTGGCCTCGGCGGCCAGGGCGGGATTGACCGCGCCGGCGCTGGTCTCTGGAGCGGACTGTGGGGATTTGGTTGCCTCAAGCATCCAAGAATGGTGGCACTGCGGCCGCGATGTGGCCAGTTCGTGACCGCGCCGTGCCGGAATATGTCAGATTTTTGGCCGTGGCATCCTGTGGTTTCCCGCCCGTCCAGCACGGGTCGCGCACGCAGGCCGGGCCCCGCGGCCCCGGCCGTCTACGGCGCCCCGCGGTAGAGTTGAGCCGCAGGCGAGCTGCGGCCACAACGGCCGGTGCCTCTGATTCCGGATGAACCCTTCTGGCGCGGTGCTGCGTCTTCCCGAGCCTGAACGGAGCCAGCAATGGCCGCCATACCCGCCGGCGCCCCCGCCGCACTCACCCCTGAACAGCTGCAGTCGGTCCGCGGCACCTTGCTGTCCCCGCGCCGGCTGAAGACCGAGGTCCTCGCCGGGCTCGTCGTCGCGCTGGCCCTCATCCCGGAGGCGATCGCCTTTTCGATCATCGCCGGCGTCGACCCGCGGATCGGGCTCTTCGCCTCCTTCACCATGGCGGTCACGATCTCCTTCGTCGGCGGCCGCCCCGCGATGATTTCCGCGGCCACCGGAGCCGTCGCCCTGGTCATCGCACCTCTGGTGAAGTCGCACGGGCTGGACTACCTTGTGGCCGCGGTCATCCTGGCCGGCCTCTTCCAGGTCATCCTGGGACTCGCCGGGGTCGCGAAACTGATGCGCTTCATCCCCCGCTCCGTCATGATCGGGTTCGTCAACGCCCTGGCCATCCTGATCTTCATCTCCCAGGTCCCCGAGCTGATCGGTGCCCCGTGGCTCGTCTATCCGCTCACCGCACTTGGCCTGCTGATCGTCTTCGGGCTGCCGAAACTGACCAGGGCCGTGCCCGCGCCGCTCGTCGCGATCGTGGTCCTGACCCTCATTACGGTGCTGGCCGCCATCGCCGTCCCGACCGTGGGAGACAAGGGTGCCCTGCCGGATTCGCTGCCCTCCCTGTTCCTGCCGAACGTCCCGTTCACCTGGGCGACGCTGCAGGTCATTTTCCCCTTCGCCCTGGCGATGGCCTTTGTGGGGCTGCTCGAATCCCTCATGACGGCGAAGCTCGTGGACGACATCACGGACACCCGCTCAGCCAAGACCCGCGAGGCCTGGGGCCAGGGCGTGGCGAACATCGTGACCGGGTTCTTTGGCGGGATGGGCGGCTGCGCGATGATCGGCCAGACCATGATCAACGTCAAGGCCTCCGGAGCCCGGACCAGGATCTCCACGTTCCTTGCCGGTGCGTTCCTCCTGATCCTCGTGGTGGTGCTCGGCGACATCGTCTCGCTGATCCCGATGGCCGCGCTGGTTGCCGTGATGATCTTCGTTTCCGTGGCCACCTTCGACTGGCACAGCATCAGGCCCGCCACGTTGAAGGCCCTGCCCAAGAGTGAAACCCTCGTTATGGCCTCCACGGTGGTCGTGGTGGTGGCCACGCACAACCTGGCGATCGGCGTCGGCGTCGGCGTGCTCGTGGCCATGGTGCTGTTCGCCCGGCGCGTGGCGCACTTCGTCACCGTGGACCGCACAGTCACAGACGTCGACGGCGTCCGGCTCGCCACCTACCGCGTGGACGGCGAGCTCTTCTTCGCGTCGTCGAATGACCTCTACACCCAGTTCGAATACGCCCTGGCTCCGGAGCGGGTGGTCATCGACCTGTACGCCTCGCACCTCTGGGATGCCTCGACCATCGCCGTCCTGGACGCAGTCACGGAAATGTACCGGCACCACGGCAAAGAGGTCACGGTCATCGGCCTGAATGAAGCCAGCGTGCTGATGCGCGAACGCCTCGCCGGGAAGCTCGGCGCCGGCCACTAGATGTAGGGCTTGCGGATTCGTCCCCGCGCGGGAACTCCCCACCGTCGACAGGTCGCCCCGGCGTGTCCGGCCGAACCGCCGGTGATTTCCGCCGTCGTGGTGCCAATGCCGGGGAGGTTCTGCCGTGCACCGAAGCTTACGGCGCCGGCTTCGTCGCCTTGCCGTCAAGCCAGAGCGCGTCGGACTCGTCGCTGTGCGCCCCGGTGGCCCCGACATATTTCGTGTCGATGGTGGGACCTTTCTTGATGACGTGGACCAGTGCCATGCCGTGGCCGCGCCCGAGACCGTAGTCCTCCTTCAGCCAGTCGAGGATGGCGCCTGCCTTCACGGACGACTCAGCGAAGCCCTTCCGCTCGGCGATCTCGAGGAGCTGGCGAGGGGTGAGGCCGGTCTTGTCCTCGATTGTGTCGAGGTACGCCTGGAATGACATTCGTGGCTTCCTTTCAGCGACGGCTGTTCCTTGGACACTCTATGGAGCGGGGAATGAGACCGCTAGTCTCTCTTGGCCCTAAAGTGTCTTGCAGTCTGCACCAAGGACAGTCCGCCCGGGCCCAGCGCGCACTTTTCCGGGCCTTCGATGCGGCTCCGCGAACGACTACGCTCGGACTCATGACGCAGACGTGGGAGCCGGGCCAGGCCGGTGTGCTGAGGCTTCCTTCCGGGCGGCTCATCCGGGGCCGGCCCCTGCTGGCGCCGTTTCCGGCGGGGCTCCGGCCCGAATTCGGCCTGTATTTGCTGGGCAAGCGCCCGCGGCCGGCGGACTGGGATTCGCGCTGGGTCCGCTGGCGGGACCTTCGCCTGCCGGCCGACGACGGCGATGCGATGGATGCCCTCAGGGAGGCCTGGCGCCGCGCCGAAACCGAGCGCGTTGAGGTGGCCTGCTGGGCCGGCCGCGGCCGGACCGGCACCGCCCTCGCCTGCATCGCCGTCCTCGACGGCGTCCCGCCGGCCGGCGCCGTCGCCTATGTGCGGCAGCACTATCGGCGGGGCGCGGTGGAGACGCCTTGGCAGCGCAGCTACGTCGCACGCTTCCGGCCTCAGGGCACCTGACGCGGCCACGATCCGCCAATTGCCTTGCGACGCGCAAAATTCCCGGCGCGGCCGGAATTCCGGTAGCGCCAGGAGTCCGTCGGGTCGCAGGGAAATTTGCGCGTCGAAACTCGGCCCGTGCGCTCAGGCCATCGGCGTCAGCACGGCGATCTGGTACCCGGCCGGACCCTCGATGAGCTGGTAGCAAAAGTGCTCACGCGGCCGGCCGCCGTAGGACCAGGCGACGTCGGCCCAGACGCTGCCTGGCGCCTCGCCCATGATGGCAAGGGCTTTCTCCAGCTCGTGGATTCCCTCGTACTGGCCCCACGAGGAGGCGAAGAATTCCTCGGTCTGACGGGCGTCGCTGACGGGGATGGGCCGGCCGGGGAACAGGATGAGGGCGGGGACGGCGTACATCCCCGCAATGGCCTTGGCATCCCGTGCCAACAGCGCCTCCGCATAGCGGTCGAAGAACGTTGCCACCTGCTGCGTGATGTCTCCCATGAACCCACGATACGAATCCGGCCGGGAGCGTCAAGGCTTGGGCCGCCGCCAGCCATCCCAGGCGCCGGATTAGGTCACACGATTGGGTCTTTTTGATTGCGCCGGCTGCGCCTACCGTGGGTGGCAGGGAGCCGCCCAGACCGGACGGCCGCACCGAGGAGGATGTCCAATGGCGACTCACGTAGCCGACTGCAGCGTAGCCAACTGTTCCTTCAACGACCATTCGCATTGCAATGCCGCCGCCATCACCGTCGGGGGTGCTGAAGATCACGCCTCCTGCGCCACTTTCATCGATATCGGCGTCCACGGTGGCCTGCCCAAGGTCCTGGCCGACGTCGGGGCCTGCCAGCGCACCGAATGCGTCCACAACAACCACCTGATGTGCAACGCCACTGAAGTTCATGTCGGTCCCGGCGCGGACAACGCCGACTGCCTGACGTACGCACACAAGTAGGGTATTCACAGCTCCACTGGAATTAAGTCACACAAGTTTGACGTAAAGGTAATCCTAAGTAAGGGTTAGCTAAGTTATCTTAACGTCAAACAAAGGATTGCTCCGTGACGCCCAAAATGCCTGTGGATGTTCACCCGTCGCCGCCTTCCGGGCCTGCCGCCGCGACTCGGCGCCGGCCGGGGCTGGCGACGCCGGCAACCGCCCACCTTTTCAATGCGCGCAATTCGGCCGACTATGCGGCGCAGATGTTGCAGGGTGTGACGGCGGTGGCCGGAAAGGTGTCGCGCTCCACCCGCCCGTTCACCGGGGCCACCCCTGCGGAGCTGAAGTCCAGGGTCGACGGCGTGGACCTCGACTCCCCGCTGGCGGATACCGCGGCCGCCCTCACCGAACTTGAGGACGTCTACCTCCGCGACGCCGTCTACTTCCACGACACCAAATATGCGGCCCACCTGAACTGTCCCGTCGTGATTCCTGCCCTGGTGGCCGAGGCAGTCCTGTCCGCAGTGAATTCCTCGATGGACACCTGGGACCAGAGCGCCGGCGCCACGATGATCGAGCGGAGGCTCATCACCTGGGCCGCCGGCGAGCTTCAGCTCGGAGCCGCCGCGGACGGGGTCTTTACCTCGGGCGGGAGCCAGTCCAATTTCCAGGCCCTGCTGCTTGCCCGGAACCAGGCGGTCGAGTGGCTGAAGCTGGATCCGGAGAATGACGGGCTCCGGCTTCCGTCCCTCCTGGAGAAGCTCCGCATCTTCACCTCCGCGGACAGCCACTTCAGCATCGAGAAGTCCGCGTCGATGCTGGGGCTGGGGTATGACGCCGTCGTGGCGGTGCCGTGCGGACCGGACCACCGGATGGACCCCCAGGCCCTGGCCGGGGAACTGGCACGGGCCCGGAAGGTGGGGCTGGTGCCGATGGCGATCGTGGCCACGGCCGGCACCACCGACTTCGGCGCGATCGATCCCCTCGCCGATCTGGCGGCCGCCGCGCGCGAGCACGGCGCCTGGTTCCACGTGGACGCGGCGTACGGCGGCGGGCTGATGGTGTCCGGCCGCCACGGGCACCTGCTCGCCGGAATCGACCAGGCTGATTCCGTCACGGTCGATTTCCACAAGACGTTCTTCCAGCCGGTCAGCTCCAGCGCCCTGCTGGTCCGCGACGCCGCCACGCTCCGCCACGTGACTTACCACGCCGACTACCTCAACCCGGCCGCCGCCGTCGACCGCCCCAACCAGGTGGACAAAAGCATCCAGACCACCCGCCGTTTTGACGCGCTGAAGCTCTGGCTGACGCTACGGATCATGGGCGCCGACGCGATCGGGGACCTGTTCGACGATGCGATCGACCTTGCCTTGGACGTTGGCGGGATCCTGGCCACGGACCCGGAGTTCGAGCTGGCCGCCACGCCGCAGCTGAGCACGCTGGTGTTCCGCTACCGTCCGCTGAACCAGGATGGCAGCCGCCTGTCCGAAGACACGGCGGACCGCCTCAACCAGGACATCCGCTCGGCCGTCTTTGCCTCCGGCGAGGCCGTCGTGGCTGGCACCAGGGTGGCGGGCCGGCACTACCTGAAGTTCACGCTCCTCAATGCCGAGGCCGGAGTGGAGGACATCCGCGGCATTCTCGAGCTCCTGCGCACCACCGGTGCATCGCTCCTTGCCGCCGCGGAGGTCTCCGTATGAGCGCCGGCAAGGCACGTCCGGCAGGGCACGTCTACGGCTTTGCCGCCATCGGCATCGGGCCGTTCAACCTCGGCCTCGCGGCGCTGAGCGAGCCCGTGGACGGGCTCGACGGCGTCTTCCTGGAACGCCGGGAATCCTTCGACTGGCACCCGGGCATGATGCTGGAACCGGCCCATCTGCAGGTCCCCTTCATGGCCGACCTCGTGACCCTAGCCGATCCGACGTCGCCCTATTCCTTCCTGAACTTCCTGAAACAGACCGGCCGGCTTTACCGCTTCTACATCCGCGAAAGCTTCTACCCGTTGCGCGCCGAGTACAACCAGTACTGCCAGTGGGTGGCCGGCCAGCTCGAGTCGGTCCGGTTCGGCACGGACGTCCGGGAAGTCACGTACGACGACGGCGTGTACCGGCTCGCGGTGGACGGCCCGGACGGCCCGGAGGTGCTGCTCACGCGGCGGCTGGTGCTCGGCACCGGTACGGCGCCGCATGTGCCGGCCGCCTGCGACGGCATCCTGGAAGCCGGCGGACTGGTCCTCCACAACGCCGACTACCTGCCGCGGAAGAGCGAACTGCAGAAACAGGGGAGCATCACGATCGTGGGCAGCGGCCAGAGCGCCGCGGAAATCTACTACGAGCTGCTCCAGGAAATCGACGTCCACGGCTACCAGCTGACCTGGGTCACCCGCTCCGGCCGGTTCTTCCCGCTGGAATACACCAAGCTGACGCTCGAAATGACGTCGCCGGAGTATGTGGACTACTTCCACGGCCTCACGCAGGATCTGCGCGACGGCCTCATCAAGAGCCAGAAGAACCTGTACAAGGGCATCAACTCCGAGCTCATCGACGCCATCTACGACCTCCTGTACACCAAGAGCCTTTCCGGGATCGTGGATACCCGGCTGCTGACGCACTCGGCGCTCACCGCTGCGGCGTGGGACCCGGCAACTGGTTCGCATACGCTCCAGCTCCGGCACGAGGAGCAAGGCACCGATTACACGCTGGACACCGGGGCCGTGGTGCTCGCCACCGGGTACGGCTACGTCGAGCCGGGGTTCCTGGCCGGCGTGCAGGACCGCATCGCCCGGGACAGTCGCGGCCGGTTCGCCGTCGAGCGCAACTACAGCACCGGCGTCGAACCCGGCGAGATCTTCGTCCAGAACGCCGAACTCCACACCCACGGCTTCGTCACACCCGACCTCGGCATGGCCGCCTACCGCAACTCCTGCATCCTGCGCGAGATCACCGGCCGGGAGGTCTATCCCGTGGAACAAAGCATCGCCTTCCAGCAGTTCGGAACGCAACAGCTTCCCGGGCTCCCGGACGGCGTCCGCCCGGCGGCCGTCCCCGAGCCGGCAGGGGTACGCGCATGACGTTCACGTTCCGCTGCCTCGACCCGGAAACCGACGCGGCCCTCCTCCACAGCTGGGTCACGCAGCCCTACGCCTCGTTCTGGGGGATGCTCGGCTGCTCCGTTGACGACGTCGTGGCGGAATACTCCAAGATCCAGTCCAGCGGGCATCACCACGCACTGCTGGGGCTCGACGACGGCGTCCCCGCCTTCCTGATGGAGGAGTACGTTCCGTCGCTGTCGCCGCTCGCGGCCCTGTACTCCGTTCAGCCGGGGGACGTCGGCATGCACCTCCTGGTCGCCCCGCCGGCCGGTCCGGCCCGGCCCGGCTACACCGCCGCCGTTATGGAAGCCGTCCTGGAGCGGCTCTTCACGGCCGCGGACGTGGAACGCATCGTGGTGGAACCGGACGCCCGCAACACCAAAATCCAGGCCCTCAACACACGCCTCGGCTTCGAACCGGCCGGAATCGTGCAGCTGCCCGACAAGCAGGCGCTGCTCAGCTTCTGCACCCGGGAGGCCTTCCACTCTGCCCGCACCGGGCTTCACTCATCCCCGATCCGCCAGGGAGCACCGCTATGACCACTGCTGAACTTGAATCCGTCCTGACCTCCACTACCGCCGCGACCCATCTGACGCCCGAGCGCTGGGCCGCCGCGAACCGGCACCTCATCCGCAAGGCGCTCGCCGAGTTCTCGCACGAACGGATCCTGGTGCCGGAACGGCTCACCCCGGAGCATGACGGAGGCGCGGAGGGCGCGGAAGGCCCGGAGGGTGCGGAAGGCCCGGAGGGTGCCGGCCGCGAGGAGCGTCCGGAGGCCGGCGGGCCGGTTGGCGGCGCGTCCGGTTCCGATGGGCCGGCCGACTACCGCGTCGTGAGCGACGACGGCGCCGTCGAGTACCGCTTCACCGCCCGGCGGCTCGAGCTTGACCACTGGTCCATTGGGGACATGTCCATCCGTCGCATCGGCGCCGGGGCATGTTCCGATATGCCCGGGCCCGGGCCTGAAGAAGGGACATGTCCCCCGGTCGAGGGGCTGGAACTGGACGCCCTGCGCTTCATCACGGAGTTCCGGGACAGCCTCGGAATCCGCCAGGAGATGCTTCCGGTCTATCTCGAGGAGATCAGCAGCACGCTCGCCAGCCACGCGTACAAGCAGTGGATGGGCCAGCCGTCCGCCGCGGAGCTCGCCGCCGGCGTGACCCGCGGGGCCGACGTCGCTGTTGACTTCCAGACCATCGAGCGCAGCATGACCGAGGGACACCCCTGCTTCGTGGCCAACAACGGCCGGCTCGGTTTCGGGATCACCGACTACCGGGCATTCGCGCCCGAAGCCGGCGCCCCTGTGCAGCTGGAGTGGATCGCCGTCCACCGGAGCAAGGCCGTGTTCACCGCCAGCGAGGGGCTCGGCTTCCGTGACCACCTGGAGGCCGAACTGGGGGCGTCTGCCCTCGCCTTCTTTGACACCGAACTCAGCGTCCTGGGCCTGGACCCGGCGGACTATTTCCTGATGCCGGTCCACCCGTGGCAGTGGGACAACAAGCTCACCGTGACGTTCGCCGCCGAAATAGCCCAGCAGCACATCGTCCACTTGGGGATCGGGGCGGACAGCTACCAGGCACAGCAGTCCATCCGGACGTTCTTCAACACGGTGTCGCCGGCGAAGTGCTACGTCAAGACGGCGATGTCCGTGCTGAACATGGGGTTCATGCGGGGGCTGTCGCCGCAGTACATGAAGGCCACCCCGGCCATCAACGACTGGCTCCACGAACTGATCCTCAACGATGCCGCCCTGCAAAAGCGCGGGCTGAAGGTCATCCGGGAAACCGCCGCCATCGGCTACCACAACGGCTACTACGAGGCGGCGACGGCCAAGGATTCCCCCTACCGGAAGATGTTGTCCGCGCTCTGGCGGGAAAGCCCGCTGCCGCTGCTCGAAGACGGGCAGCAGCTGGCCACCATGGCCTCGCTGCTGCACGTGGATGCCGCCGGCAAGCCTATGGTGTCGGCGCTGATCGGACACTCCGGTCTGGCGCCCGCCGAATGGATGCGCCGGTATTTCGAGGCCTACCTCGTTCCGCTGGCGCATTGCCTCTACAACTACGAACTGGCCTTTATGCCGCACGGCGAGAACGTGATCCTGATCCTGGAGAACGGGGTTCCCGTCAGTGCCGTCATGAAGGACATCGCCGAGGAAATCGTGGTCATGGGCAACCGCCTGGACCTGCCGGACGAGGTTTCGCGGATCAAGGTCGACATCGCCGACCATGAGAAAGTTCTGGCCATATTCACCGACGTCTTCGACTGCATCTTCCGGTTCCTCAGCGCCCTGCTGGAGGAGGATGGCACGCTCAGCGGTGAGGAATTCTGGCGCACAGCCGCGGCCGTCCTCCGGGATTACCAGGCCGAACACCCCGAACTGCAGGAGCAGTTCGCCCGGCATGACCTGTTCGCCCCGGATTTCGAGCTGTCCTGCCTGAACCGGCTGCAGTTACGCAACAACCAGCAGATGCTGGACCTCACGGATCCGTCCGGCGGTCTGCAGATGGCCGGCCGGCTGCGGAACCCGCTGGCGCGTTTCGCCTGACCGACGCGCGGCCTGCCTGACGACGCACAGTCTGCCTGACGACGCACAGTCCGCCTGACGACGCGCAAAATACCTGGCGCTGCCGAATCCCGGCAGCGCCAGGGCATTTGCGCGTCGGAAATGCGTGGGCGGTACGCTCAACTCCAAGATCGCATTCCCCCGCGCCAAGGAGAACTTCGTTATGGGTGCCGACAGTCCGACCATTCTTGCCACGTCCGGCGGCCACAGGCCCGGCGCCCGCACGCGGCTGGAATTCAACAAGCTGGTCCATCACGCCGTGGACATGTCCGGTGTTACCGGCCGGGCGCCGAGGGTCGCGCACGTGGGCACCGCCAGCGGCGACCAGCGCTGGTTCAACAATGAAATCAGCGAAGCGGGGAATGTCGCGGGCTTCAACCTCACCCACCTGAATCTGTTCTCCATGCCCAACGTCGAGAACATCGAGGAATACCTGCTCGGTCAGGACGTCGTGTGGGTCAACGGCGGCTCAGTGGTCAACCTCCTCGCGGTCTGGCGGGCCCACGGGCTCGATGGGATCTTTCGCCGCGTCTGGGAAGCCGGGGTTGTGCTGGCCGGCGTGTCAGCCGGGTCGATCTGCTGGTTCAAGGGCGGCACCACGGATTCCTTCGGCCCCGAGCTCCGCGCCGTCGGCAACGGCCTGGGTCTACTGCCTTACGACAACGGCGTCCACTACGATTCCGAGGCGGCCCGCCGGCCCCTCGTGCACCGGCTGGTGGCCGATGGGACACTCGGCGAGACGCACTGCACCGACGACGGCGTGGGCCTGGTCTACCGCGGGACCGAACTGGCCGGTGTGGTCACGGAAACCCCGGGCAAGGCCGCGTACCGGGTGCGGCTGAGCCAGTCCGAAGGTGCAGGCGCCGAGGTTCTTGAGGAACGGCTGGAGCCGACCCTGCTCTAGCTGCAGGTACCGGCCAACGACACCGGAATTTCCCCGCTTTTGCGGGTGGCGCCCGGCGCGCCGGACCGAACGGCAGGTGAGTCCCGGCCTCGCCGGTTCAAAGGTGGGGGAATCCGCAGGCACCGGGGGAGCGCGCGGGCACCCGGGAGACCCCGCGGACCCGTCCGCAGGGAAAGGCCTCAGACGCAAGCGGCCGCTAGGCCTGGGTCAGCCGGTACCGCTCGATCTGCTTGAGCCGCCGCAGCAGGCTGTCCCGCCGGGGGTGGGGGACGGCGTCGGCCGGTTCCGCCGTGAGGTCGATGTGCTTGGGGCCGTACTGCCAGAGCAGCAGGTCATCGAGCAGCCGGTCCGGGCCGGGGGAGTAGCGGTGGTCAAGGGCCTTGCGGACCTCGGTGATCCGGTTGGCGCTGAGCAGCCCGGCGAGCTGGACGGTCTGGTTGAGTCCGTGGGCGGCCATCAGTTCGGCGGCCCAGCCCCAGTCGTCGTCGACTTTGCGGTCCACGTGCGGCAGCAGCGACCGCCAGACGTCGCGGATCCGGTTCGGCGTGAGCTGCGCGGCGCCCTCGCCGTCCATGTCCCAGTAGCTGCGGACCTCCTCGTAGCGTTCGTGCAGGTCAGCGAACGCGCCCTCCACGGTCTCCAGCATCGCGGCTGTGGCGGTGAACTGGCGGTCGAAGTGCGGGGTCCAGGCGCGCGGATCCTCGGCTTTGAAGCGGATATCGTGCTCGATCTCGCTCCAGGCGTGTGCGAACACGGTGCGGATCTGGCATTCGAAGAAATAGCTGCCGTTCGGCGGGACCTCGGGATTGAAAGCCTGCTGGTACTCCTTGACGGCCTCGTTCTGGATGGTCCGTAGGATCAGGTGCCGGCTGGAGTAGCCGTAGGTCCCGGATTCGATCGAGCCGATGTCCTTTTCACGGTCGCCGCGGCAGTCAAAGAGCTGGCGCTGGCGCTTGATCAGGTTGGCCACGACGGCGTTTTCCGCCGGCAGCTTGGTGATGACCCGGATGCCCACCATGTCATTGAGTGTCCGGAACGGGTCCGGGAACTTCAGCACCGGCGGCCCGCCCGGTTCCAGGGGCTCTTCTATGCGGGAGATCTTCTCCCGGAAGGATTCCACCGTCTTGGTGCGGCCGGTGACGAACAGCGGCGTCACTTCCGTGTCCTTGAGCATGGACCGCAACGTGAGCAGGACCTCGCGGGTGACCAGCTTCAGCGCAGGGCGGAGCCGCTCGTAGAGTTCCACGTTTTCCTGCACGGATTCGCGCAGGCTCGGGTCCAGCCGATCCCAGTTGCTCGCCATACGTCCAGCTTACGGCCGAGGTGCGACACGAACCGGGTGACACCCCCGGCCGGCGCCGATGCCGCCGCATTCCGCCGCGCCGGCCGACGCCCAAGGTAGGCTCTGCACATGGCTGATGTGCGGCGTCGGGCTTTCATGGCGGCCGCAGCGGCGGTGACATTGGGGGCAATCTCCGCCGCCTGTTCACCTGGACCCGAGGAGGACACTGTGAAGCGGCACAAATACAGCTACGGCGATGACCCGAGCCAGTGGGGTGAGCTGTTCCTGCCGGACGTGGCCGCGCCCAAGGGTGTTGTGGTGGTCATCCACGGCGGATACTGGCGATCCCAGTACGGCGCCGAACTCGGAGAACCGCTGGCCAAGGACCTGGCAGCCCACGGCATGGCGGCCTGGAACCTGGAATACCGCCGCGCCGGCAACGGCGGCGGCTGGCCCCACACCTTCTCGGACGTCCTGGCCGGGATCGATAAGCTGCGCGAGCTCGCCGTAGAACACGGCCTGGGCCTGGACAGCGTTGTTGCCCTGGGGCATTCCGCCGGCGGGCACCTGGCCGTATGGGCTGCCGGGCGTGACCGGCTGGGCCAGATCGGCGCCCCGGATGCGGACCGCCAGCTGCTGCGCAAGGACGACGGCGCCGTGCGGCTCACCGGCGTCGTCAGCCAGTCCGGGGTACTGAACCTGGCCGCCGCCGAGCGGCTGAACCTCAGCAACGGCGCGGTCAGCAACCTGCTGGGCGGCTCCTCGGAGAAGTACCCCAAGCGGCACAAATACGCGGACCCGATGAGCGCCGTGCCCCTGACGGTCCCCATCTACGCGGTCCACGGAACCGAAGACGACACGGTCCCGATGAGCCAGTCGGAGACCTACGCGGCCGCGGCCAAATCAGCCGGGGCGCCCGTCCAGCTCCTGAAGGTCCCGGGCGACCACTTCGCGCTTATAGACCCGAAGGCTGCCGCCTACCGGAAATGCCGCGAGCTGGTCCAGTCGCTGCTGGCCTGAACGGACTCCGGGCGAGACGCAGTCTAGACTGGGTCCAGGTGCGCCGGGAAGTCTGGTCGGCATAGTTCTGTCGACCCAATTTTAGGACTCTTGATGAGCACCACACCCCGTTCCACGCCGCCTCCCGGTACACCGCGTCCCACAGTCCTGGGCCGCGGTAGTTATGCCGAATCCCTGCGGATCGGCGAGATCCTCCGGAAGGAAACGGTGGGCGGCGCCTTGCTTGTTGCGGCCGCCGCTATCGCACTCATCTGGGCCAACTCGCCAGCGTCCGGGAGCTACTTCGCCCTCCGGGACTTCACAGTCGGCTACGAGCCCTGGCACCTGAAACTGAGCCTGGGAGCCTGGGCTGCCGACGGACTGCTTGCCATCTTCTTTTTCCTGGTCGGACTCGAGCTCAAGCGCGAATTCGTCGCGGGGGACCTGCGCCAGTTCAGCAAGTCGATTGTTCCGGTCGCGGCGGCCGTGGGCGGTGTGCTGATTCCGGCCGCCATCTACGCCCTGGTCAACCTCAGCAGTCCCGAGACCCTGCGCGGCTGGGCCATCCCCACTGCCACCGACATCGCGTTCGCCGTCGCGGTGCTGGCCATCACCGGCTCGCACCTGCCGAGTGCCCTGCGCATTTTCCTGCTGACCCTCGCGGTGGTGGACGATCTCCTGGCCATCACCATCATCGCGATCTTCTACTCCAGCGACCTCCAGCCGCTCCCGCTGCTGTTGGCACTGCTCCCGCTGGGCCTCTACACGTTCCTGGCGCAGCGGTACCGGCGCTTCTTCGGGGTCAAAGCCGGCGCGGCCTGGATCATGCTGCTGCCGCTGGCAATCGCCACCTGGGCCCTGGTGCACGCTTCGGGCATCCACGCCACGGTGGCCGGGGTCCTGCTCGGCTTCGCCATCCCGGTCCTCCGGTCCAAGGAAAGCGGCGGCCCGGAGGCAGGACCCGGCCTGGCCGAGATCTTCGAACACCGTTCCAGGCCGATCTCCGCCGGCATCGCAGTACCGCTGTTCGCGTTCTTCTCGGCCGGCGTCGCGGTGGGCGGCTGGGAAGGTCTCGGCGCCGCCCTCACCGATCCGGTGGCCGTGGGCACCATCCTGGCCCTTGTCCTGGGCAAACCGGCAGGCATCCTCGGCACCACGTGGCTGGTCACCAAGGCCACAAGGGCCCGGCTGGACGAGTCGTTCCGCTGGGTGGACGTGTTCGGCGTCGCGGTCCTGGCCGGCATCGGCTTCACCGTGTCGCTGCTGGTCGCCGAACTGAGTTTCGGCCACGGCAGCATCCACGATGACCACGCCAAGGTGGGGATCCTCGCAGCCTCCCTGCTGGCAGCGCTGCTCGCCACCGTCGTGCTGCGGACCCGGAACCGGCAATACCGGAAGGCCGAGGAGGACGAGAAAATCGACTCGGACCACGACGGCATCCCCGACGTCTACCAGCGGAAAACCGACGGATAATTGGCAGATAGCCGCCGGCCGCCCGCCGATGCCGCTGGCCGCCCGCCGATGCCGGTGGCCGCCCGCCGATGCCGGTGTTCCTGCCCGGGGGTAAAATCTGGGAGTAGGCACCTTCGGGTTGCCCGCCCGCGAGCAACCCGGCACCCCCGAAAGGACACGCGTGAAAAGCATCTCCGTTAAGGAACTGGCAGCACTGGGCACGGACGCCGCAATCGTCGACGTCCGCGAAGACCATGAATACGCCGAAGTGCGGGTGGCCGGCACCAGGAGCATCCCGCTCTCGCGCTTCGTCGAGTCCCTGGCCGACGTTCCCGCCGGCGGCACGGTCTACGTGATGTGCGCGGCCGGGGCCCGGAGCGCCCAGGCCGCCGCGTACCTCGCCGACCAGGGGTACGACGCCGTCAACGTCACCGGCGGAATCAACGAGTGGCAGCTCGACGGCCTCCCGGTCGATCGAGGCTGAGCCGAGCGGCCCAGCAGACGAGCGGCTCAGCAGGTGCGCTGCTGGGCAGACCCGCAGGAGTGGACCATGGACGTCATCGTCATCGAGACCCCGCAGCTGGGGGACCGCAGCTACCTCGTCCATGACGGGACGGTGGCGCTGGTCATTGACCCGCAGCGGGACACGGACCGCGTCGAAGCCGCCGCCCGGGACGCCGGGGTGGCCATCACCCACGTGGCCGAGACGCATCTGCACAACGACTACCTCACGGGAGGCTTTGAGCTGGCGAAAGCGCACGGCGCGAGCTACCTCGTGAACGCCGCGGATCCCGTGGCGTTCGAGCGCCAGCCGATCGCGGACGGCCAGACCGTCCGGGTCGGTTCGTTCACGGTCAGGGCCGTCGCCACCCCGGGGCACACCCACACCCACTTGTCCTTCATCGTGGACGACGGCGTCAGGCAGGCGGTCTTCTCGGGCGGCAGCCTGCTCTACGGCTCGGTCGGACGGACGGACCTTGTCTCCGCCGCCGACACGATCGGCCTCACCCATGAGCAGTACTCCTCGGCGCGGCGCCTTGCCGGCGAGGCAGCCCCCGACGCCGCGCTCTTCCCGACCCACGGCTTCGGCTCCTTCTGCTCTTCCTTGCCTGCCAGCCGTGCAGGATCCTCAACCATCGGCGAGCAGCTGAGAGTCAACCACGCCCTCACGGACCCGGACGAGGAGCACTTTGTCCGCGCGCTCATCGCCAACCTCACGGCCTACCCGAGCTACTACGCCCACATGGCCGTGGCCAATGCCCGGGGCCCCGGGCCGGCGCAGCTGGCCGTGCCGGAATCCCTCGACGCCGAAGAACTCACCCGGCGCCTCCACGACGGCGAATGGGTGGTGGACCTGCGGCGCCGCGTGGCCTTCGCCAGCAGCCACCTGGAAGGCAGCGTGAGCTTCGAATACCGCGACAGCTTCAGCACGTACCTCGGCTGGGTGATGCCCTGGGGCGAGCAGCTGACGCTGGTCGGATCCCGCGAGGACGTGGAGAACGCCATCCGGGACCTCTCCCGGATCGGCATCGAATCCCCGGACGCCTCCGTCGGCACCGATCCTGCCGCGCTGGCCCCGCGGGCCGCCGTCGTCTCCTATCCCCGCGTAGGCTGGGACCGGGTTCCCGCGGAGACTGCCGGCGGCGGCACTGTCCTGGACGTGCGCCGCGCCGACGAATATGCCACGGCGCGGATAGCCGGGGCCCTCAACGTCCCGCTGCATGAACTGCTGCTGCGCCTGGACGACCTTCCCGCCGGGAAGCTCTGGGTGCACTGCGCGTCCGGGTACCGCGCCGGCATTGCCGCCAGCCTGCTGCACCGCGCCGGCAGGGACGTAGTCCACGTCGACGCGAGGTTCGGCGAGGCCGCGGCCGCCGGGATCCCGCTGGACATGTCCAGCGCCGCCCCGGTCTGAACGAAGGCGCGGGCCGCGAAACACTGGGGCACCGGACCGGGTTCTCTGGCAGAGTATGAGCATGCTCACAGTAATTGGCGAGGGCCTTGTCGACGTGGTCCAGCGCTCCTCCGATGTCCAGGCCCACGTGGGCGGAAGCCCGCTCAACGTCGCGGTGGGGCTGGCCCGGCTGGACCATCCGGTGCAGTTCATCGGACGCTACGGCCGGGACGCCTACGGCGAAGCGGTGGCGGCGCACCTCAAATCCAGTTCCGTGCTGCTTCCGGTGGCGCCCGACGAGCTCCCCACCAGCGTGGCCACCGCCCTGATTGACGACGACGGCGCTGCCAGCTACACGTTCGACCTCGCCTGGGAGCTGCCCGGCTTGGTGGACCGGCTGCCGTTCATGCTGCAGGGCACCACATTGCTGCACACCGGCTCGATCGCCACGATGCTGGCCCCCGGAGCCGCGGATGTCCTGGCCGCCGTGGAGCATGTCCACCCTTCGGCCACCATCAGCTTCGATCCCAACTGCCGGCCCAGCATCATCACGGACGTTGACTACGCGCGCCGGCAAACCGAAAAGTTCGTCACGCTCGCGGATGTGGTCAAGGCCTCGGACGAGGACCTGGCGTGGCTTTATCCCGGCGAGGATCCGCTGGACTCGGCCCGCCGCTGGCTGGCACTGGGCGGCTCGGAGGGACCGGCCATGGTGGTGGTGACGCGCGGCGCGGAGGGGCCCTGGGGTGTCAACGCCTCCGGCGAGGCGCATTTCCCCGCTCCGTCGGTCAACGTCGCGGATACCGTGGGCGCCGGGGATTCCTTTATGGCGGCGCTGCTGTCCGGGGTGGTGGACCTGGGCCTGGACGGGGCCCAGAACCGGGAGGACCTCCGGCAACTCTCCGCCGGCAGCCTCCGCGAACTGCTGTCCCACGCGGCGTGGGCGGCTGCGGTCACGGTCTCCCGCGCCGGCGCCAACCCGCCCACCCGGGCCGAACTGAACCGGATGGAACTCGGGGAATCAGAGTCCACGGACGCCGAAAGTGCCGATCTCCCCAGCAACTGAAAGGCAGCCATGGCACGCCACGACGCCCCGACATTCCACCTCAGCAGCGGGTCGTTCCAGGACGGCCAGACCGTTCCGCCGGCACAGCGCAGCGGCAAGTTGCGCGCCGGCGGCCAGGACCAGTCCCCGCAGCTGAGCTGGGGCGGCGCGCCGGCGGGAACCCTCAGCTACGCCGTGACGATGTTCGACCCCGATGCCCCGGGCCGCGGCGGCTTCTGGCACTGGGCCGTCCTGGACCTCCCGGCCGACGTCACCGACCTCCCGGCCGGGGCGGGCGCGGAGGGCGGCCGGCTGCTTCCGCCCGGCGCCACGCAATTGAAGAACGACGCCGGCTTCCACGGCTACCTGGGGGCCGCGCCGCCGCCCGGGCACGGCCCGCACCGCTACGTCGTCACGGTCCACGCCCTCGACGTCGCGCAATCCGGACTGGACGCGGGCACGTCCCCGGCCAGCCTCGAATCCAAACTCTCCCGCCACACCCTGGCCCGGGCCACCCTCACCGGGATCTACGAACGGCACTAGCCGCCGTCGCCGTCGTCTCCCTCCGCCGAGTTCGCCGGAAACGCGCGGGTTCGCCGTAATTGTCCGGCGAATTGGCACGCTTCCGGCGAAATGGACGCCGGCGCCGCCTAGGCCGCATGCTGGACGCGCTGGAGGACGCCGGTGTCGACATGATGTTCGACTGCCGCAAGGGCGAATGCGGGCTATGTGAAGTGCGTCTGCTGGGACTCCAGGGCTCCATCGACCACCGGGACATCTTCTACAGCGAACGCCAGCAGCATGCGGCGGCCAAGATGTGCTGCCGCGTCTCCCGTGCGGTCAGCTCTGAATCCGGCGACCGCGCCGTCGTGACCATCGACGTCTGAGGCGCAGTCGCCTGCCGTCGTACCCTCCGCCGAAATCGCCGGAAACGTGCGGATTCGCCGTAATTGTCCGGCGAGCCGGCACGCTTCCGGCGAGTTCGCCGCCGGCGCCGCCAACGTAGACTGGCACCATGCGGCTGGTAGCAAGTGATATTGACGGAACGATCCTCGGCCACGACGGCAAAATCAGTGACCGCACCGTGCGCGCGTTCCATGCCTGCCGCGAAGCCGGAATTGAGCTCGTGTTCGTCACGGGCCGCCCGCCGCGCTGGCTCCACCCGCTGCAGGACCGGCTCGGGCACACGGGGACCGTCATCTGCTCCAACGGCGCGGTCGTCTGGGACCTCGAAGCGGACCGCCTGATCTCGGCCCGGGCCCTTGAGCTCGACGCCGTGTTCGAGGCGCGGCGCATCATCCAGCGGCTCCGTCCCTCTGCATTGTTCGCCGCCGAAACCCTGACCGGCTTCCACCTGGAGCCGGGGTTCATCGAGAACGGCTCCAGCGAACTGCTTGCCGCGGTCACCCCCGCGCCGCTGCACAGCACCCTCACTGCGTCGGACGCCGTCGTGAAATTCCTCGCCATTGTCCGGGACGGCACCGCCGACGAGTTCCTCGCGGAAGTGACGCCCGCCGTCGCGCACCTGGCCGCCGCCACCCACTCGGCCCCGAACATCGCCATGCTGGAACTGTCCCTGCCCGGCGTCAACAAGGCCGTCACCCTCGCCGAGTACGCCGCCTCACTCGGCGTCGACGCCGTCGACGTCGTGGCCTTCGGGGACATGCCGAACGACATCGAGATGCTGCGCTGGGCCGGCGACGGGTACGCGATGGCCAGCGGCCACCCGGAAGCGATCCGCGCGGCCGGCCAGCAGGCCCCGCACTTTGACGACGACGGCGTCGCCCAGATCCTTGAGGCCAAGCTCGCCGAACTGGGCGTCCGGCTGCCCTGACCGGCCCCGGCGTCCCCGAAGCACAAAAACCGCGACTGCGGCGGTGTGGCCACCGGATTCCCAGCTTGCGGTCAACTCGCGTTCACCTTGGCCTCCTACGCTGAAATCTCGCGACGGATCGTTATATGGATAGTGGGAAATCATGGCCAGATACCGCACTGAAAGCACAGACGACCAACCCCTGCGCCGCGTCGAACCGGACACGCATTGGAAAAGCCTGCGCCAGGGCGACCGGGTCTCCGTGCGGACGGCTCCGGGCTACGTGACCGGCGGCCTCATCGACGCCGTCACGGAAGACCACACCGCCGTCTGGGTAGACCTCGACGGCGGCCGGGGACGCACGCTGCTGCACTGCAGCGACGGCGTCGAGATCCTTCCGACCGCCTCCTGACGCAGTCCCTGCCGGGGCTGCCGGGCTCGGGTACGCTTCAGGAGTGACCACCTCCCACCCGTTCTTTTCCACCGGCGGCGCCCCCGGGGAACCCCTCGCCATGGCCCACCGGGGCTTCTCCCGGGACGGCCTGGAAAACTCCATGGCCGCGTTCGGGGCCGCCGTCGAGCTCGGTTTCCGGCACCTGGAGACAGACGTCCACACGACGGCCGACGGCGTGCTGCTGCTGTTCCACGACGACACCCTGGACCGGGTCACGGACGGCCGCGGCCGGATCGAGGACCTGTCCGCGGCCATGGTCGCCCGGGCCAGGATCGGCGGGGCGGAGCCGATCCCGCTGCTGGAGGATCTCGTCACGGCCTATCCGGAGGTCCGGCTCAATCTGGACGTCAAGGACTGGAACTCGGTGGCCACCCTGGCCGCGGCGATCGAGCGGTACGGTCTGCACGACCGGGTGCTGGTCGCGAGCTTCTCGGACCGCCGGCGCCGCGCCGTGCTGAAGCAACTCAGCCGTCCCGCCGCGGGATCCGCCGGCATCGTCTCCAACGCCCTGTTCGTCCTGCTGGGCCCGGTCCTGCCCGCCCCGCTGATGCGGCTCGTGGCGGGGCGTGCCCTCCGCGGTGTGCATGCCCTGCAGGTTCCGGTCAGGTACGGAGCCGTGACGGTCGTGACGCCGGGACTCGTCCGGCGCGCCCACCAATACGGCCTTCACGTGCACGTCTGGACCATCAACGAGCCCGCCGAGATGCACCGGCTCCTGGACCTCGGCGTGGACGGACTCGTCACGGACCGGGCCGACCTGCTCAAGAAGGTGCTGCAGGAGCGCGGCGCGTGGCGGGACTGACGCCCTAGCTCATCAGGTGGCCGGCCATGTTGAAATCCTCCAGCCGCCACAGGCCGTTGCCATCCCGCCGGACGAAGCGGGTGACGGAAGCACTGCGGACGCTGAGGAAACGGCCAGGGAGCGCCGGGCTGGCAGGATAGAGCCATGCGCATCCTCATCGCCCCGGACAAATTCAAGGGCTCCCTCACCGCCATCGAAGCCGCCGCTGCCATCGCCGAAGGCGCGTTGCGCGTTTACCCCGACGCCGAAACCGTCCAGTTTCCGGTCGCCGACGGCGGCGAAGGAACCCTGGAGGCAGCCCTCGCGGCGGGGTTCGAGGAGCGGCTCAACGCCGTCGTCGGTCCCATCCTGGCGCCGATCGGTGCCGCCTGGGCCATCCGCAAGGACGCCTTCGGGACCATCACCGCCGTCATCGAGACGGCGCAGGCGTCCGGCCTGGCGCACATGGAGCCGACCCCGGCCAACTCCTTGCGCGCACACAGCTACGGCTGCGGCCAGCTGATCGCCGCGGCCCTGGATGCCGGCGCCACGGAGATCGTGCTGGGCGTGGGCGGCTCGGCGATGACCGACGGCGGCAGCGGGGCGCTCCGGGCACTGGGCCTCAAGCCGCTGGACGCCGCAGGCAATGTGGTGCCCTTGGGCGGCGGCTCACTGGCCGAGGTGGCCTCCGTGGATGTCAGCGGACTCGATCCCCGGCTGGCCACGGTAGAGTTCCGGATCGCTGTGGACGTGCAGAGTCCGCTCTTCGGAAGCGACGGAGCGGCCCACGTCTTCGGCCCGCAGAAGGGTGCCGACGAGGACGCCATGGAGCATCTCGACGCGGGCCTCCGCAACTGGGCCTCGGTGCTGCGCCAGTCCACCGGCCGGGATGTCAACGTACCCGGAGCAGGCGCGGCCGGCGGCTTTCCGGCGTCGTTCCTGGCCTTCAGCAACGCCACCCTGGAAGGCGGCTTCGAACTCGTGGCAGGCCTTACCGGCCTCGCCGGAAAACTCACCGGAGCGGACCTCGTCATCACCGGGGAGGGGTCGATGGACTCGCAGTCGCTCACCGGGAAGGCCCCGATTGCGCTCGCCGATGCCGCCCGGAACCTCGGGATCCCGGTAATCGTGGTGGCGGGACGCATCCTGGTCACTCCGGAGGACCTTGCCCGGCACGGGGTGGTGGCCGCCGCGCAGCTCCTGGACGTTGCCGGTAGCCCGGAGGACGCCATCGCGAACGCCGCAAAGTACCTCGCCTGGGCCACCAGCCAGGTCCTCGAAGGCGCCTGAGGCCTGCCCCCGCCGTCGCCCGCGGTCTCTGGAAGGCGCGCGGATGCGCGCGTATGCTTTTGGGAGCGCTTGCCGTGGCGTGGTGGATCTTCGTGCTCAGCCCGCCCCGGGAACGCCCCACTGCGTGGTCATCAGGCTCGGTCCAGTGTTTCCTGTAATTCGGGACTTCCCCCTGTGGTGCGGGGGAGGTTCGTTCCGTGCTGGTGGGCGCGGGTGATCGTCGAGTCCACCGACACTGTCCAGTCGATTTCCCCGGCAGCGTCGGCCTGGGTCAGCAGCACGGCGTGGATCCGGGCCCAGATCCCGTCGGCCGCGAAGCGGCGGTGACGCTTCCACACCGTCTGCCACGGACCGAACTGCTCCGGCAGGTCCCGCCACGCGATCCCGCACCGGTACCGGTAGGCAATGCCCTCGACGACTTGGCGGTGGTTCCGGAACGGGCGGCCGCGCTGGCCGTCGGAGCTGGGCAGCAACGGTTCAACGCGGGCCCACTCCGCCAGCAATTAACAGACCCCGGGTGCGAAAGCGCCCGGGGTCTGTTCAACAACACACCGGATTAGGACTTACTCATTTAGGGGACGCGCCGTCGTGCAGCGGCCCTCCGGGGATGCGGCCCGCGTGCTCCCCGACGGGGCCTGAGGTCTGAGGCCTCAGGCCCCGGTCTCATAGTGCGGCTCGGCCACCGGTTTGGACTCCGGGGAGCCCTTCTCTCGCAGGTAAACCGAGGCACCCACCAGCACTGCGACGGCCAGGAATTCGCTCTGCCAATTCTGGAACGATTCGAACCAGAACCGGCTGCTCGCGAGATAACCCTGTACGGTGACCGGCGGTTGTCCGTGGCTTTGCTGTTCGCTGCTGTACTCCTCGCTGCCGCCGACCGCGTGCAGCGCAAAGGAGGCCAGGAACAGCAGCAGGAACATGATCGACAGGGAGTGCTCATAGAGCTTGAGGACCAAGCCGCCGCGCCGCACCGGCCACGGCGTGCTTGCCTTCAGCGGTGCGTCCCGGGGATCCTCGTCCTGCGGGGCGTCCGTGCCCATCGGCTTCGACTCCGAGGACCCCCTCTGGAAGAGGAACACCGTCAGGACGACGTACATGCCCATCTGCAGGAACTCTGACTCCCAGTTCTCAAAGGTCGCCTCCAGGAAGGCCCCGGTCCCGAGGTACTCCAGCACCGAAACGGCCGATTCCCCGTGGGTCACCTGGTCCTCGCTGTAGGCGGCGGCGCCGCTGAAGACCATCCCGCCGAAGAAGGCGACGAACAGTCCGACGTTGGCCAACAGCAGGCCGTGTTCCTTGACCCACTTGCCCATGGTTCCTCCTGTAGGTTCGATGCGCCGGTGGTGTGCGGTGCTTGTCATGTCATTTCCCCTTCATGGCCTGCCGGCGGAGCCTGGCCGGCACGTAGACGAGAAGGATCAGCAACGCCGCCAGCAGGACCGCGCCGGCGGTGAGCCCGGCGGTCCGTCCCGCCGTGACATCGAAGACCATCGCCGATGTGCCGACGCTGAGGAGTCCTATACCGGCCAGGGCCACCTTCGCGATCCTGTCGGCGCTGGACACCAGGGTGGCCTTGAGGCGCAAGCGGAACAGGCGGCGGTGCACGCTCACGGGCAGCAGGATCAGGGCCGTGGTGAGCGCGGCCAGCGCCACATTGGCAAGGTAGAGGGTGATCTGGAAGTCGTCCAGCGTCTCAAACCTCGATTGGAACGGCAGGGTGAGGAGAAAGCCCGCGAGGATCTGCACCCCCGTTTGCAACACCCGCAGTTCCTGCAGGAGTTCCATCCAGTTGCGGTCCATTTTCTGGTCGACGGACTCGTTCCTCCCGTCCCTCGTAAATTCTGGATCGGACACTGGGCGAACCTCCGGTAATTGCAGATCGGGCTGCGGGCGGCAGCTAACACTCAACCTAGGCTTGAGACTTGCCAAATTCAAGCTGGTACTAAGTCTGCTGACTATTTTCCTTGTAGGGTGGAACTGTTTACTTCGCCGGGATAGTTTCGAGGGGACGGCCTGCGCAGGCCGCCGAGGAATTCTCCCTGGAACCGGCGCCAAGGCCTCTGTGCCATCCCGATCCCAGCACGTCCGTTTCCCGTACAGCAGGAGGAATGACATGACTCAGGACAACCAGCAGGACCCCATCGAAGAAGCCGGCGGCTATGGAACACCGACCGCGGAGCAGGAACTCCCCGGCGGTGACACGAAGAAGTTCGCGCAGCCCCGGGAGGAAGAAGCGTTCGACGCCGCTGGCCTGAGCCAGGACAGCCCGGACGGAGAGACCTACCCCGCCGGCGCGCCGGACCTCAGCCAGTTCGGCGCAGAAGACCAAGACAGTGCAGGAGAACCCGGAGCCGGACGCTTCGGAGGAACGGAGGAACAAATGAATTCAGAAAACGCCAGTGCAGAGCCCGGATTCAACGCGGACGCGCCCGGGGATGCCGAGGCGGCGGTGCCCTCCGCGGACGCCGAGATGGATGACTCCAACACCGAACAGCCCGACGCCGGACGCCCCTTGTCCTCGGAGCCGGGCCAGGACGCTGCCGGGCTGCCCGACGGTTCCGGTACCGACCTGCCGGACAGCAAGTCTCCCAAAGACGGCGACGACGACGAGGAACCGTTCGACGCCGGCTAAGCCGCCGCCGCCGGACAACCGAAAGGCCGGCGTCCTGCCACCATCTGGTGACCGGACGCCGGCCTTTCGCCTGAACGCTGCGGGCTGCTAGCGACGCTTCCGGGGCGCGCGCTTCGCGGCAGCGTTCGCCGCTGCCTTGCCCGCCGCCATGGCTGCGGGCTCCTCGGTTTCCGGCTCCGCGACGGTGCCGCGGGCCTTCGCGATCGCCTTCATGCCGTGGTAGATCACCAGGGCGGCTGCGGAACCCAGCGCGATGCCGGTGAACTTCAGGTCGCCGATGGTCCAGGTGTAGTCCGCGATGCCGACGATCAGCGCGACGGCGGCGGTGGTCAGGTTCACCGGGTTGGAGAAGTTCACCCTGTTCTGGACCCAGATCTTCACGCCGAGGACGCCGATCATGCCGTAGAGCATGGTGGCTGCACCGCCCAGCACACCGGCGGGCACGGTCGCGATGAGCTCACCGAACTTCGGCGAGAAGCTGAGGATCACGGCGAAGCCGCCGGCCACCCAGTAGGCCGCCGTGGAGTAGACCTTCGTCGCCGCCATGACGCCGATGTTCTCCGCGTAGGTGGTGGTGCCGGAGCCGCCGCCGAAGCCGGCCAGCACGGTGGCCGCGCCGTCGGCCATCAGCGCGCGCCCGGAGACGCCGTCGAGGTTCTGGCCGGTCATGGCGGACACGGACTTCACGTGGCCGATGTTCTCGGCGACCAGCACCAGCACCACCGGGACGAACAGGCCGACGACGCCGAGGTGGAATTCTGGGGTCTGGAAGTGCGGCAGCCCGATCCACGCCGCGCCGTCCATCTTGGAGTAGTCCACTTCGCCGCGGATCATCGCCACGACGTAGCCCACCACCACACCGACGAGGATGCTCAGGCGGCCCAGGATGCCGCGGAACACGACGCTGACCAGGATGATCGTGGCCAGCGTGATCAGGGCCGTGATCGGGGCGGCGTCAAAGTTGTTCTTCGCCGCGGGGGCCAGGTTCAGGCCGATGAGCGCCACGATGGCGCCGGTGACGATCGGAGGCATCAGCCGGTTGATCCAGCCCGCGCCGAACTTCTGCACCACTGCGCCGATGATGGCGAGCCCGACGCCGGCCAGCACCACGCCGCCGAGCGCACCGGCCACGCCGTACTGCTGCTGGGAGGCCATGATCGGGGCAATGAAGGCAAAACTGGAGCCAAGGTAGCTCGGCACCCGGCCCTTTGTGATGACAAGGAACAACAATGTGCCGATACCGGAGAAAAACAGGGTGGTGGCCGGCGGCATGCCGGTGATGATCGGGACCAGGAACGTGGCTCCGAACATGGCTACGACGTGCTGCATTCCGACGCCGATGGTCAGGGGCCAGGCGAGGCGCTCATCCGGCCTGACGACCTCGCCGGGGCGGATGGACCTGCCGTTGCCGTGGAGCTTCCATTTGGTACCGAGCATGCTCATTGCCGGAGCCTTTCAGAGAATGTGTGGCGGGGCGGGAAGGAATCTTCCGGGGCAACTTTACCGCGCCGGCGTTTGGCACATGCCCGGCACGGGGCGCCGGTGTGCCGGAAGTCACGGGGCGCCACGGGAAGCAGACAGCAGCAGTTGAAGTTGCAACTATGGATAGGACAGACACCGGCCTCCCGGCCGGGCAGGCCAACGAAAGGGACGCGAATGACGATCGCCCATGACGAAGCAGTAATCGACGCCGCCGCGGTGGACGCCATCTTTGCCGAGGCCCGCACGGCCAACGCCTTTACCGGCGAGGTCACCGACGAGCAGGCCCGCGCCATCTACGAGCTCACCAAGTTTGGCCCGACCGCCTTCAACTCCCAGCCGCTGCGCGTGACCTACGTCCGTTCCGCCGAGGCCCGCGGCACCCTCGTTGATGCGTTGTCCAACGGCAACCGGGCCAAGACCGCGTCGGCGCCCCTCGTCGCGATCCTCAGCTACGACACCTCCTGGCAGGATCAGTGGGACACCTTCCTGCCCGGTTATAACGCCCCCAAAGCCATGTACGACGCCGCGCCCGACCTCGCCGCGGCCACGGGCAACAACAACGCCCACCTGCAGGCCGGCTACTTTATCCTGGCGGTCCGCTCGCTCGGCTTCTCGGCCGGACCCATGACGGGTGCGGACTTCGCCGAAATCGACGCGGCCTTCTTCCCCGACGGCAGCCAGAAAAGCTTCCTGGTGGTCAACATCGGCCAGCCGGCCGAGGACGCCTGGGGTGCGGCAAAGCCGAAATTCGCTTACGAGGACGTCGTCCGCACGGTCTGACACGCAGCGGCGGAACCCGCGCCCTGTTCGCGGAGGAGGTGCCTCCGGCATTCTGACTCGCGGAGGTGCCTCCGGCACCATGGGGGACAGGCCGGAGGCACTCGGGACGCAATTTTGCGCGTGAGCGCAAGGCCGCATCCGGGGCCACTCTTAGTTTAGACCGCATCGGGGCCGGCGCCACAGGGGTGCGGGCGTCAATCCGCCGACGTACCGTGGCAGATTTTTCGCATGCGGAACCTGATTGTGGCGGCCTTCCTGGAGCCGGTCACCGACGGGCTCGAATTTCCCCGTGATGACTGGCCGCTGCACGTCACGCTGGCTAGGTTCGACGTCGACGGCCCGGGCAGCGCCTCAGCGCCGGGCCCCGACCAACTGGCCGGCAGGATCGCCGGACTGATGGCGGCGCCGGTCACTGCGGCGCTCGGCGGCCCGTTGACCGCCGGCGGCGTGATGCCGCAGTCGCCTGCGGGACCGTGCCCGGCGGCCCTACGTCATAACGTGAATGCTCCACCTGTTTTGGCACCCCGGGGTGCGATACTGGGCTCAGATTCGATGCTGATATGACGGGCTATCGGGCAAATCGGCGGACCGGGGGGCCACTACATGGTGCTGGACACCGCGACGCTACGTGTTTGCCTGGCCGTGGTGGACCTGACCCTGTTGCTGCTCTTCTACTTCATCACCTACCGGCGGACCCGGTCCGCCTACAGCGGCTGGTGGTGCCTGGCCCTCCTCCTGTTCCTTACCGGCAACGCCGCGTATCTGCTGGACGGGACGGCGCATCAGCTCTGGGCCAACCCCCTCGGCAACGTCCTCCTCGTGGGGGCGGCGGTGAGTATTTGGGCCGGTTCCCGGACCTTGCGGACCAGCGTTCCCGGCATGTGGTTCCTGGCCGCCGGCCCCTTCATCACGGCCGTGGCCTCGGTACTGGACCGGCCGGCGACAAACGCCTGGGCGGGCGGACCCGTGTACCTCATGTTCATGGGGGTGCTGCTCGGCCTTGCCTCCCGCGAACTGTTCCTGCTGGACCGCAACTTTTCGCGCATGCACCGAACGCTCGCCGTGGGGGCGGGGATCCTTGCCGCCTTCTACCTCGGCCGCCTGGTCGCCTTCCTGACGGACGGGCCGCAGGGGCCGGTCTTCCTGTCGGTTTTCGGATCGGTGACGACGACGGTCGCGTCAGCCGTGATCATGGTGGTGGCTTCCTTCACCATGGCCGAACTGAGCAATGAGCAGCTGACCCAGGACCTGAGGGCGCGGGCCACAGTGGACGGGCTGACCGGCCTGCTGAACCGGACGGCATTCCTGGACCTGGCCGCCCACGAACTCCGCCGCCTCCACCGGGCCCGGACCACGGGCTCGCTGGTCCTCGCCGACCTCGACCATTTCAAGGCCATCAATGACGAGTTCGGCCACGCCGCTGGCGATCAGGCCCTCAAAGCCTTCGCCGCCGCCTGCGCGTCCACCGTCCGCTCCACCGACCTCGTGGGGCGGTACGGTGGCGAGGAATTCATCCTCCTTTTGCCCGGCGTGACGCCGGACGTGGCCAGCCGCATCGCCGCTGACATCAGCCGGCGCCTCGAAGGCTCGCGCTCCAGCATGATTCCGCGGCTTCCCACCGTCAGCTACGGCATCGCCGCCGTCGGCGCCGGGCGGCCGGACCTCGCCGCGGTGGTCGCATCCGCCGACGCGGCCCTCTACCAGGCGAAGTCGCTGGGCAGGGACCGCTCGGTGCTGGCCGGCCACCCCACGGAAGAGTCCGCCTGACCGCTAGGAAATGACGCCGTCGACGAGGGCCTTGGCTTCGGCCTGGACCTGCTTGAGGTGATCGGCGCCCTTGAACGACTCGGCGTAGATCTTGTAGACATCCTCGGTGCCGGACGGCCGGGCCGCGAACCAGGCATTCTCGGTGACCACCTTCAGGCCGCCGATCGAGGCGCCGTTGCCGGGAGCCTCGGTGAGCTTGGCCGTGATCGTCTCCCCGGCCAGCTCGGTGGCCGTGACGTCGGAGGACGAGAGCTTGCCGAGGGCGGCTTTCTGGTCCCGGGTGGCTGCGGCGTCGATGCGGGCATAGACGGGATCGCCGAACTGGTCCGTGAGGCCCTTGTACAGCTGCGACGGCGACTTGCCCGTGACGGCGGTGATTTCCGAGGCCAGCAGGGCCAGCAGGATACCGTCCTTGTCCGTGGTCCACACGCTGCCGTCCATCTTGTTGAACGAGGCACCGGCGGATTCCTCGCCGCCGAAGGCACCTTCGCCGGAGAGCAGCCCGGGGACAAACCATTTGAAGCCCACCGGGACCTCCACGAGCTTGCGGCCCAGGCTCCCGGCCACCCGGTCGATGATCGAGGAGGACACGAGGGTCTTGCCGATCACCGACTGCGGGTTCCAGCCGGTGCGGTGCCGGTAAAGGTAGTCGATCGCGACCGCGAGGTAGTGGTTCGGGTTCATCAACCCGCCGTCCGGTGTGACGATGCCGTGGCGGTCGGCGTCGGCGTCGTTGCCGGTGGCGACGTCGTACGCTGCTTTGCCGGGACCGGCGTCGGCCATCCGGTTGATCAGCGAAGCCATGGCGGACGGCGAGGAGCAGTCCATCCGGATCTTCTCGTCCCAGTCCAGGGTCATGAACGCCCACTGCGGGTCAACGGTGGGGTTGACCACGGTGAGGTTCAGGTGGTGCCGTTCGCCGATCTCGCCCCAGTAATCGACGGACGCGCCGCCCATCGGGTCGGCGCCGATCCGGACACCTGCCTCGCGGATCGCGTTGAGGTCCAGGACCGAAGGGAGGTCGTCCACGTAGCTGCTGAGGAAATCGAATTTGCCCGTGGTGTCCGCGGCCAGGGCATCCGCAACCGGGATGCGCTTGACGCCGCGGAGCCCGTTCTCCAGCAGTTCGTTGGCGCGGTTGGCGATCCAGCCGGTGGCGTCGGTGTCTGCGGGGCCGCCGTGCGGCGGGTTGTACTTGAAGCCGCCGTCGCCGGGCGGGTTGTGGCTGGGGGTGACCACGATGCCGTCAGCCTCCGGCGCCCCGGCCGGCGAGTTCCGGTTGTGGGTCAGGATGGCGTGGCTCAGCGCAGGAGTGGGGGTGTAGCCGTGGCGGGCGTCGATCAGGACGTTCACACCGTTCGCCGCGAGGACTTCCAGGGCGGAATTCTGGGCCGGCTCGCTCAGGCCGTGGGTGTCCTTGGCGAGGTACAGGGGGCCGGTGATGCCCTGCCCGGCGCGGTATTCGACGATCGCCTGGGTGATGGCCAGGATGTGCGGCTCGTTGAAGGAGGCCTTCAGGCTCGAGCCCCGGTGCCCGGAGGTGCCGAACGCCACACGCTGCCCGGGGTCGCCAAGGTCCGGTGATACGTCGTAGTACGCATCCAGGAGCGCAGTGAGGTCAACAAGGTCTTGGGGTTGGGCAACAGTGCCCGCGCGGCTAGCCATGGCACCAGCATGCCAGACGACGGCGGACCACAACATTATTTGTGGGGAATCCGGCCCCTGTGACGCAGAATTTCCCGATCATTGGAACCGCGCGGCGGTAGTCTGGATCCAGGGACTAAAAAGGGGACTTCCATGACTGACCAGCCGACATCGGGCAAGGACGAGACGCGGCAGGGCTACCAGCCGCCGCCGTACACCCAGCAGCAGGAAGACGAGATCTCTGCTACCCAGCCACTGCCGCGGCCCGAAACAGGCTACGGGCAGCCGCAGCAGTACGGCCAGGACAGCCAGCAATACGGGCAGCCGCAGCAGTACGGCCAGGACAGCCAGCAGTACGGCGCGCCGGGCCAGCAGTACGGCGCGCCGGGGCAACCGGCCGCGCCCTATAACGCCTATGCCCAGCAGGGGAGCCCCTACAACGCCTACGGACAGCCGAACTACTACGGTGTGCTCGCGGAACCCAAGGGCCTGAGCATCGCGAGCCTCTGCTGCGGCATCGCCGCGTTGGTGGGCTTCGGGTTCTTTATCCTCCCGCAGATCGCCGCCGTCATCCTGGGGCACATGGCCCTTTCGCGGGAGCCGGCCGGCAAGGGCATGGCAATCGCGGGACTTGTGCTCGGCTACGTGGCGATCGCCGTCACCATCCTGGTCATCGTGATCTTCGCGGTTGCGATCGGCAGCGCACGTTATAGCGGGTACGGCGTCTAGCGTTCCGGCGCCGGGGCGGTCAGCGCCTCAACCAGCCGGCCGGAGTGTGTCTCCAGCCAAGCGCCACGGCGGCGGATGATACCGCCGACGCCCTCAGCCCACATCCGGGCCCAACCGCCGCCCAGCGTGCGTGCCCGGAGCTGCATCCGTTCGTAGCTCAGCGCGGCGCCCTCGATGCCCAGTCCGGGCAGCAACCGCCGTTCTTCGGCGCTCCACCCGTAGGCGTCGGCGAAGATCCGGAGCCGCCGGAAGGGGTCCGTCCGCTCCCAGCCCGGCCAGGTGTCGGCGGGGTCGCGGAGCGGGACCCAGTGCATGGCGGTGTTGAAGGAATCCTTGAGCGCTGTGCTGGGTCCGGCGAGGTCAAAGTCCACCAGGCCCGCGGCGCGGCCGTCCCGGACCACAACGTTCTGTGGCGTCACGTCGAGATGGCAGACGAGTTCCGGCGTACCGTTTTCCCCGCTGTCCTGGCGGCCGGGCCGGGGCGGGAACGGATGAGCCTGCGGCACGAACCCGGCCGACGCGTCCTGCAAGCGGCGCGCCAGCTGCGCCACGGAAACCAGCAGCTCCTCGGACTGTACCCACAGCTCCGGAATGGGGCCGGCGCACAGTCCCGGCAGGTACGTCAGGACGTCCCGGCCAGCGTCATCCCGGCCCCGGCCCAGGAACCGCGGTGCGCCGTCGAAGGCGGCCTCCTCGAGCCAGTCGAGGTATTCCGCGACGGCGAGCGACTGCGGCTGGTGCGGGCGGCGGATTGTTGCGCCCACCCGCACCACGCCGTCGGTAACATCGCCCGCCGGCATGAGTTCGACGTCGGACGCCTCGCCGGGGGCGGGGACGTAACTGCGTGACTCAACCGGCGGCCGGTGCCCTGGGCTCATCGGCTCAGCGTACGCCACCCATGAGTTTCTTGATGGCCGGCGAGGCCGCCGCAAGGCCGACGGCCAGCAGCATGGCGGTTCCGCCGATGCCGATGAAGTACGGCAGCTCGTCCTCCGGGTTGTACAGGCCGGACAGGATGCCGGCCAGCGTGGTGCCGAGCGAGACCGAGAGGAAGAACAACGCCACCATCTGCGTGTGGAAGGCCTTGGGTGCCAGCTTGGTGGTCACCGACAGGCCGATGGGGGAGAGGAACAGTTCCGCGAGCGTGAACAGGAGTAGGATCCCTACCAGCGCGAGCAGCGGCGTCTTGCCCCCGCCGGCCAGCGGGATGAAGGCCAGGAACGCCAGTCCCATCACGAACAAGCCGATCGAGAACTTCAGCGCGGAACCGGGCTGCTTCCGGCCCAGCCGGGTCCACAGCGCAGCCATGATGCCGGCGAAGATGATGATGAAGACCGGGTTGATGGACTGCACCCAGGCCGCCGGCATCTCCCAGCCAAACAGGTTGCGGTCCAGTTTCTCCTCCGAGTACACGGCGATGAAGGTGAACTGCTGCTGGAACAGGGCCCAGAACGCGGCCGAGGCGATGTACAGCGGAATGAACGCGGCAACGCGCTGGCGCTCGGTTCCGGAGACCTTCTTGCTGGTGAAGATCAGGACGAAGTAAAGGACGGAGGCGCCGATCGCAGCGTAGGCCATGGACATGGCCAGGTTCTCGGCGTTCACGATTCCGGTGGCAAGCAGCACGGCAATGACAGCCGCGATGCCGGCGAAGATCGCGCCGTACTTGGTGCGCTCCGCGAGCGGCAGCGGGTTCGACACGCGGTGTGCCTCGTCGGGGAGCTTCTTGCGGCCCATAGAGTAGATCCCCAGGCCCAGGGCCATGCCGACGGCGGCTGCGCCGAAGCCCCAGTGGAATCCGTGGCTCTCCTGCAGCCAACCGGTGACCAGCGGGCCGATCAGCGCGCCGGCGTTGATGCCCATGTAGAAAATCGAGAAGCCGGCATCGCGGCGTTCGTCCTTCTCGCGGTACAGGCTTCCCACCAGTGCCGTGGCATTCGCCTTGAGGCCGCCGGAACCGACGCCCACCAGCACCAGGCCGGCGATCAATCCGGGAATGCCCGGAACCAGGGCGAGGGCGATGTGGCCGGCCATGATCAGAACGGCGGAGCCGAACAGCACACGCTCAGAGCCGAAAAGCCGGTCCGCGAGCCAGGCGCCGAGGATGGTGGAGAGATACACGCCTCCGCCGTACGCGCCGACCAGGCCGGCCGCGAGGCCCTGTTCAATGCCCAGACCGCCTTCAGCAGCGGTGAAGTACATGTAGTAGAGCAGGATCCCCTGCATTCCGTAGAAGGAGAAGCGCTCCCACATCTCTACGGAGAAGAGACTGGCCAGCATCTTTGGGTGGCCAAAAAAGGACGTATCGCCCGGCGTTGTAGCGGGGGGATTGGATAAATGAGTTGTGCTCATTTACTTAATGCTGACAGTGTGGCGCGCGATTGTCACATTCGAGGCCGCGCGGGGCAAACTCCGCCACGCCGGATTTCCAGGGTCCGTTCCGGCCCCGCACCCCCCGTTGACCTGTCAGTTCGGGTGGCTTTGCCCCCGGAATAGCAGCTGCAAGTGATAGCGCAATCCCGAGCCGGGCAACCCCGGGGCGGGCAACCCCGGCGCCGGGCTACCCGGCGTCGAAGACGATGACTTGGCGAACGGCTTTCCCGTCGGCCAGCTGGTCCATCGCCTGGTTGATGTCGGCCAGGTTGATGTGCGCGGAAATCAGTTCCTCGACGGGGAGCTTCCCTTCACGCCAGAGCTGGGCGTACTTGGGGATGTCCCGGGCCGGAACCGCGGAGCCGAGGTAGCTTCCGACGATCGTCCTGGCTTCCGCCGTGACGGTCAGCGGCGAGATCGCGGCCCGGGCCTCGGGGGAGGGCAGGCCCGCAGTGATGGTGGTTCCGCCGACCGCGGTTGCTGCGAAGGCGGTCTCGAACGCGCGCGGATTGCCGGCGCATTCGATCACGTACCGCGCCTTGACGCCGTCCTCGAGGACCTGCTGCGGGGTGTACGCCTCGTGGGCGCCCAGCCGGAGCGCGTGGTCGAGCTTCTCCGCAAGGGTGTCCACGGCGATAATCCGCGAGACGCTCTGGGAGACCGCCGTGATCAGGGCGGCCATGCCGACGCCGCCGAGGCCCACGATCATGATGCTGTCCTTCGGCTCCGGCCGGGCCGCGTTCAGGACCGCGCCTCCGCCGGTCAGCACGGCGCAGCCGAGCACGGCGGCGATGTCCGCCGGAATGTCGTCGTCCACCGGCACGGCCGAGGCCCGGTCCACGACGGCGTGGCTCGCGAAGCCCGAGACGCCGAGGTGGTGATAGATCTTCTCGCCGCCGCGGTTCAGGTGCATCGAGCCGTGCAGCAACGTCCCTTCCCCGTTGCTTTTCGAGCCCGCGGTGCAGGGCAGCCGGCCGTCCGCCGCGCAGTTCTCACACTCTTCGCACCGGGGCAGGAACGACATGACCACCCGCTGGCCCGGTTCCAGGTCCGTGACCTTGGAGCCGACCTCGACGACGCGTCCCGCCGCCTCGTGACCCAGCAGCATCGGCACCGGGCGCATCCGGTTGCCGTCGACCACGCTCAGGTCCGAATGGCAGATGCCGGCGGCCTCGATCCGGACCAGGATTTCAGTGGGCCCGGGGCCGTCCAGTTCCAGTTCCGAGATGCTGATGGGCCTGGAGTCCGCAAACGGGCGCGGCCGGCCGATTTCCTCAAGTACTGCACCGGTGATCTTCATCGATCCCTCTCGTGTGGGTTCCAGCCGGCAGGTCCTGCCGCGTCTCCGCTAAACGCTATCGGTATGGGACGGAGAAATCACCCAGCCCGGGCCGGTCGGCACTATCAGTGGCCCGGTTTGCTAGTGGCCCAGCTGCGCGGCCACCTGCAGGAGCAGCGCCTCGGACCCCATCGGCCCGATCAGCTGGATACCCATCGGCAGCCCGGCACCCTTCGCCCCGCCGGTCCAGTGAACCGGGATGCTGATCGCGGGCAGGCCGCACACATTCACCATCGAGGACCACGGCGCATATTCGCACTGCTTCCGGTAGTCGCCGTCGGCGTCGCCGGCCCACTCAGCCGCGGGCCAGTAGCCGTCGCCGTGGGCCGCCCCGGTGAACCAGCCCACGGGCCGGGGCGTCTGCGCCAGAGCCGGCATCAGCATGAGGTCCCAGGCCGAGTACTGCGCGATCGTGTCCCGCTGGAACAACCGCAGGAATGCCAGGGACTCGTTGAGTTTGGCGGCGCTGCGCTGCTGGGCCCGACGCCGGAACGTGCGGGTCAGCGGCGTCAGGAGCGCCTCGCGCTGCGGCGCGATCCGGGCACTTCCGACGGCGGCAGTCCAGGCGGTGGTGAACGCGGCGGGGTAGCGGTTGTCGTAACGGACCGCGGCTTCCATGGTTTCGTGGCCCGCCGCCTCCAGCAGGCCGATGCCCGCCGCGAGAGCATCAAGTGCCTCCCTCTCCGGAGTGAAAGGAAAGATGTTCTGCCACGGGCTGTCCAGGCTCACCCCGATCCGCAGTTTGCGGGGGTCCTGCGCGGTGAGTTCCAGATACCCTGCCCCGGCGGTGCCGGCGGGGCCGTGGGGGCCGGGCGCGCCGGGCGCGCCGGATTCCGCCGGCACCAGCGCGTCCAGCATCAGCGCCGCATCCGCTGCGGAACGGGCCAGGGGGCCGGTGACCACCAGCCCTGCCGGATCCCCGGTGCTTTCCCCTGCCGGCACGAGCCCGCGGCCCGGTTTCAGCCCCACGAGCCCGCAGGCCGCCGCCGGGATGCGGACCGAGCCGCCGCCGTCGGACCCCGGCGCAAAGGGGAGCAGCCCCGCGGCGACGGCGGCAGCGCTGCCGCCTGAGGACCCGCCCGAACTGCGGCTGAGTGCATACGGATTGCGCGACGGCGGGGCGATCCGGTTCTCGCTGTAAGCCGTCAGCCCGAACTCCGGAACCTGGGTCTTGCCCAGGGACACGACGCCGGCGCCCTTCAGCACCGCCGGCAGCGCGCCGTCGGCCAGCGCTGGCCGGTGGTCCAGGGCGGCGCTGCCGTGCGTGGTGACCACGCCGGCGACGTCGGTCAGGTCCTTGAAGGCCACGGGCAGCCCGTGCAGCGGCGGCAACTCTGTCCCGTCCCGACCGGCGCGGGCATGGAGTTCGTCGGCCGCGGCAGCATCTTTCCGGGCCTGCTCGGCCGTGACGGTGATGAATGCGCCCAAATGCGGATTCTCGGCGCCGATCCGGTCGAGGAAATGCCCGGCGGCTTCCCGGGCGGAGACGGTTCCGGTGCGCAGGGCATCGCGGAGCCCGACGGCGGAGAGCTCGTGGAGTTCAGCCAAGGAGCTGCGGCTCCGGACGGTTCGGGGCGGCCGCGGCCCGGGATGCCGGGGGACATGCCCATTGCTCGGTCTGGCCGGTGGACACATAGGCATCATGTCCATTCGTCGCGGCCAGGGGAGGGCATGTCCGTGCCGGGCCGGGAAACCGGCCGAAGGTGGCCGCAACCGGGGGGCGTTCCGCTGCCATGGTGTCTCCTTGCGCTCTCCCAGAAGCGTAACGTGCCGCCCGGTGGGGTGCGCCGTCAGCGGCTGGCGATACGCTGGGGGGAAACCTTGAATTCCGCGGAAAGGACGAACATGAGCGACTTCGACACCGTGACCGTGTCAGGCATCCCCGAAGGGGCCAAAATCGTGGACGTCCGCGAGGACTATGAATGGGTTGCCGGGCACGCGGAAAGTGCACTGCACATTCCCCTGGACCAGCTCCCGTCCCGGCTCGGCGAGCTGGACCCGGACGAGGACCTCTATGTCATCTGCCGGACCGGCGGACGCTCATTCCGGGCCGCGCAATGGCTGGTGGGCCAGGGATACTCCGCCCTGAACGTGGCCGGCGGCATGGACCAGTGGCTGGAAACCGGCATGCCGCTGGTCTCCGACAACGGCCTCAAGCCAGTAATCCTGTAAGCGAAGAAAGAAGAGCCGATGCCCGCATCTCCCGTCACCTATACCTTCCTCGGGCCCGAGGGCACATTCACCGAGGCCGCCCTTATGCAGGTGCCGGGCGCGGCGGAAGCCATCCGCGTTCCCTCCTCCAACGTGAACACGGCGCTGGACAAGGTCCGGGACGGATCCGCGGACGCGGCCATGGTGCCGATCGAGAACTCCGTGGAGGGCGGCGTCACGGCAACCCTCGATGCCATCGCCACCGGCCAGGAGCTCCGCATCCTCCGGGAAGCCCTCGTGCCGATCAGCTTCGTCCTGGTGACCCGCCCCGGCACCCGGATCGAGGACATCCGCAGGATCTCCACCCACGGCCACGCCTGGGCGCAGTGCCGCCTCTGGGTCAACGCTAATATTCCAAACGCGGAATACATTCCCGGCTCCTCCACGGCTGCGGCGGCCATGGGGCTGCTCGAGAACGACACGCACTACGACGCCGCCATCTGCGCCCCGATCGTGGCCACGGAACAGCCTGGACTCACCGTCCTGGCCGAGAACATCGGCGACAACCCCGGCGCCGTCACCCGCTTCGTGCTCGTGGGCCGGCCCGGTGTCCTGCCGGAGCCGACCGGCGCGGACAAGACCACCGTTGTGGTTCCCCTGCCGGAGGACCGGCCCGGTGCCCTGATGGAGATCCTCGACCAGTTCGCCACCCGAGGCGTGAACCTCAGCCGGATCGAATCCCGGCCCACAGGCCAGTACCTGGGCCACTATTTCTTCAGCATCGACGCCGACGGCCACGTCGCCGACTCGAGGGTGGCGGACGCCCTCGCGGGACTGCACCGGATCAGCCCCGCCACCCGGTTCCTGGGTTCCTACAGCCGCGCCGACGGCCACCGGACGCTCGTGGCGCCGCACACCTCGGATCAGGCATTCCGTGCGGCACACGCATGGGTGAAAAACATACTGTCCGGAGCATCTGTGGTGCCGGAATATACGCAGGAGGCTTCGCCCAGAGCGTAGTCAAATGCCCCACCAGACACTTCCGCCCCCTGACAACTGTGCGTATGCTTGCCTGATCCATATTGGGGAAGTCCTCGAACGGAGGGAGCAGGTCATGTCAGGCACCAGCACTGAAAATGACGGCCAGGGAATGATTGTGAATCCCAAGCCGACAGCTGAAAACCAGGACTGGGACGGTGACGATGCCGACCGTGCCGACCGGCTGCGCTTCGAAGAGGAGCAGGCCATGATCCGCGAGCAGTCCGAGGCCCGCGCCGCGAAGGCTGCGGCGGAAGCGAAGAAACTGGCCGCTTCCAAGAAGGAAGCCACAGCCTAGTCTTCCTCGGTGCCGTTCTTGACGCGTACCAGCAGCGAGCCCGGCGCCACCTGCACGGTGACCTTCGTGGCCGCCCCGGACGGATCGCCGTCGACCTGGGTGGCCATGGGTTCCGGGCTTCGGATAGTGATCTTGCCTGAGCGGTAGTAGGTCATCACCGGCAGGTTTCTCTTGTGCTTGAGCACGATTTTCGTATACATCGCGAGCCAGCCGATCGCGCTCCGCGGGCTCATGACCACCACGTCGAGCATGCCGTCATCGATCATGGCCTGCGGAATGAAGTCGATGCCGCCGGGGATCAGCCCACAATTGGCGAACAGGACGCTGCGGATTTTCCGGGTCTGTTCGGGCTGGTCATCGAGTGCGATCGAGACTTTCTTCCGGCGCCCGGGAAGATGCCGGACCCCTGCCTCCGTATAAGCCAGCCAGCCCACGGCCTTTTTCAGCCCGTCATTAGTGTCGCCCACTATCTCGGCGTCCATGCCGATGCCGGCGATCACGAGGAAAGTGTGCTCCGCCGACTCGGCGGTCCGGGAATTTTCCACCCGAATCCGCGCCGTATCGATGAACCGCTGATGGCCGAAAAGGGCGGTCTGCACGCTGCCGTGTACGTCGTTCACGTCCAGGTCGATATTACGCGCCAGAAGGTTGCCGGTGCCGAGCGGGACCAGGCCCATGGCGGTGTCCGTGCCGGCCAGGATCTCGGCCACAACGCGTACCGTCCCGTCACCGCCGCCCACAACGACGACGTCGGCCCCGTATTTCACGGCGGCCCTGGTCTGTTCGAAACCGGCGTCCTCGGCAGTGGTCTCAAAGAAGCGGGGCGGCTCCCAGCCGGCCGCGGCGCATTCATTCTCGATCAGCACGCGGGCTTCGGCGGACTTGGCCTTGATCGGGTTCATCACCACGGCCACTTTCTGCTGCCCGACGCCCGGGCTGTGTGTCTGCTCCCAGACGGCACTGCGGATGTGCCTGGCCTTGAGCCTGCGCACTCCCCACCAGCTGGACACGGCGAAGGCCAGGACTCCAGCGATGATGAGGTAAAGCAGCCAGTCGCGCATTGTGCTCCAACACTATCCCGCCGCTGCCCCGCAACCGGATTGCCGGGTAATGCCTAGCGGATTGGATAGTCTAGTCTCGTGATCGACGTAAAAGACCTCAGCGAAAATCCGGACAAGTTCCGGGCCAGCCAGCGCGCCCGCGGCGCCGACGCATCCGTGGTGGATGCGATCATCGCCGCTGACTCGGCCCGGCGTGCAGCCCTGATCCGGTTCGAGAACCTGAGGGCAGAGCAGAACACCTTCGGCAAGAAGGTGGCGCAGGCCAAGGGCGAGGAAAAGCAGGCCCTCCTCGCGGAGGTGAAGGTCCTCGCAGCCTCGGTCAAGGCCGCGTCCGCCGAGGCCGACGTCGCGCAGACCGCCCAGGAGGAGCTGCTCCGGGCGATCCCGAACCTGATCGAGGACGGCGTACCCGCAGGCGGCGAGGACGACTACATCGTGGTTAAGACCGTCGGCACGCCCCGGGAATTCACCGACTTTGAGCCGAAGGACCATCTGGAGATCGGCGAGCTGATCGGCGCCATCGACATGGAACGCGGCGCCAAGGTTTCCGGCTCGCGTTTCTACTTCCTGCGTGGCGTCGGAGCCCGGCTGGAAATGGCCCTGCTGCAGATGGCCATGGAGCAGGCGATCGATGCGGGCTTCGTGCCCATGATCACCCCCACGCTGGTGCGCCCCGAGACCATGCAGGGCACCGGTTTCGACGTCAAGCACGACGCCGAGATCTACCGCCTCGCCGAAGACGACCTCTACCTTGTGGGCACGTCGGAAGTGGCCCTCGCGGGTTACCACGCGGACGAGATCCTGGACCTCTCCGCCGGCCCGGTCCGCTATGCGGGGCAAAGCTCCTGCTACCGCCGCGAGGCCGGCTCGCACGGCAAGGACACCCGCGGCATCATCCGGGTCCACCAGTTCAACAAGGTGGAGATGTTTATCTACACCACGGTGGAGGAGGCGGCCGCGGAGCACGCCCGCCTGCTGGCCTGGGAAGAGGAAATGCTGGCCAAGTGCGAGCTGCCGTACCGCGTGATCGACACCGCCGCGGGAGACCTTGGCAATTCGGCTGCCCGGAAGTTCGACTGCGAGGCCTGGGTCCCCACCCAGGGCGCGTATCGCGAACTGACGTCGACCTCCAACTGCACCACGTTCCAGGCCCGCCGGCTCAACATCCGGGAACGGGTGTTCAACGAGGGCGGCGCCCCCAAAGGCACCCGTGCCGTCGCCACCCTTAATGGCACGCTGGCCACCACCCGCTGGATCGTGGCCATCCTGGAACACCACCAGAACCCGGACGGCTCCGTCAACGTTCCTGCCGCCCTGCAGAAATACCTCGGCGGGATGACCGTCTTCCCGGTTCTCTAGCCCGCCACCCACGCCCCTCCGCCCCGGCGCCACGAAGTGTTCACCCCGGGTTCACCGCCTGCTGTGGCGTGGATCCTAGCGGGTGTCGGGGGTCTCTGCTCTACTTGATGGATGACAACAATGACTGAAACTTCAGTCGCCGGCAACGATGACCGGCGAGATATCAACCAGACAAACAACGGCCAGACCACCATCGAAAAGATGATGATCGCGCTCGACGTCGACGGCACCCTCGTCGATCACGACGGCCACATGTCTGCTCCCGTCCGCGAGGCCGCGCAGGACGTGGTGGCCGCCGGCCACCACGTCATGATCGCGACGGGCCGTTCACTGAACGCCACGCTGCCCATCATCGAGCACATCGGAATCGACAACGGCTATGCCGTGTGCTCGAACGGCGGTGTGACCCTGCGGCTCGATTCGAGCCTGTCCGCAGGGTATGAGGTCGTCCACAAGGCGACCTTTGACCCGGGCCCCGCCCTGCGCGCGCTGCGCATTCAGCTGCCCATGGCCAAATACGCCCTCGAGGACGAGGACGGCAACTTCCTCTCCACCGAACGCTTCCAGGACGCCAGTTTCGGCGTGGAAGCCATCGGCGTCGACTTCCAGACCATGCTGGAGGCGACCGCCGTGCGCGTGGTCGTGTTCAGCTCGGAAAACACGCCCGAGGAGTTCACCGCGGCCATCCGCCACGTCGGCCTGGCCGGCGTGACCTACTCGGTCGGCTGGACCGCCTGGCTGGACATCGCCGCGGCCGGCGTCACCAAGGCCAGCGCCCTGGAGCGCCTCCGCGGCAGGCTCGAGATCGAGACCCACCGCACCGTCGCCATCGGTGACGGCCGCAACGACATTGAGATGCTCACCTGGGCCGGCCGCGGCGTGGCCATGGGGCAGGCGCCGGAGGAAGTCATCGCCGCCGCCAACGAGGTCACGCACTCTGTTTACGACGACGGCGCGGCGCACGTCCTGCGCAGCCTGCTGCTCTAGTTCCGGGGTCCGCCCGGCCGGCAGGGTTTTCGCGGGTGCGCCGTCAGCGCACCTCGAGGATGAGGCTCAACAGGCGCGCCGCTGCGGGCCGCGCCGCATGTTCCTCGTTCCACTGTGCCCGGGCGACGGCCTTGCTGACCGCCTGCGTGGTGATCCCCAGCTCCTCCGCGACGGCCTTCTGCTGTCCGCGGACCCCCGGGGTCAGCAGGTCCAGCACCCGCCACTCGGCCTGGCTCCGGTCGTGGACGATATGACCCAGCAGCCGCAGCACGGCCTCCGATTCCGCCGCGATGTCCGCCAGCGGGCCTTCGACAGCCACCGGGACCCGGTCCTTGCCGTTGCGCAGCCGGTCGACGGCCCGCCGCGCATAGATCAGGCCGTGGCCGGAGGCGTCCTTGATCTGGTTGGGCAGCGGTTCGTTCACCGGACCCACCCCGATCCCGACGAACCAGCTGCCGCTGCGCAGCGCGATCATCGCCGCCTCCACCGCCTGCTGCGGGCAGTCCACGATGCCTTGGACTTCGTCCTCCACGGAACGATCGAAGTCGAGGCGCGCCGGAATGTGCCGCAGGTCCTTGAGGAGCTGCGGCACACGGTCGCCGTCGCGCCGGCTGTCGGTCTGGTTGATGGTCAGCGTGAACATTCTGGATCAAACACTACCCGGTGGTAAACGGACGGCAACAGCGGGCCGGGACCGCCCGGCGCCGGGCTTGTGTCCTGCCCGGGGACGTGTTGCGATGGAGGATACGGCACCGCCGGGGCCCGAGTGAAGCGAGGACTGCAGTGACAAGCGACGTGACCGGCGGCGGGAGCATGGACGCCCTTGACGATGCCGCGCTGGAGCTGGTGGACCGGTGGTGGCGGGCCGCCAACTACCTCTCCGTGGGGCAGATCTACCTCCGTTCAAACCCCCTGCTGCGCGAACCCCTCAGCGCCGCGGACACCAAGTCCCGGCTGCTGGGCCACTGGGGCACCACCCCCGGACTCAACTTCGTCTACGCCCACCTGAACCGGGTCATCCGCCGGGACCGGCAGGAAATGCTGTTCATCGCCGGGCCCGGCCACGGCGGCCCGGCAGTGGTGGCGAACGCCTGGCTGGAGGGCACGTACTCCGAGATCTACGCCCACGTCGGCGAGGACGGGCAGGGCATGGCGGAGCTGTTCCGGCAGTTCTCCTACCCCGGCGGGATCCCCAGCCACGCCGCGCCGGAAACCCCGGGGTCCATCAGCGAGGGCGGGGAGCTCGGCTATTCGCTGGCCCACGCCTACGGGGCAGTGTTCGACAACCCCGGGCTGGTCGCCGCCGTCGTGATCGGGGACGGTGAGGCTGAAACGGGCCCGCTGGCCGCGAGCTGGCATTCGCACAATTTCCTGGACCCGGCGGCGGACGGCGCTGTGCTGCCCATCCTGCACCTCAACGGCTACAAGATCGCCAATCCCACCATCCTGGCCCGGATGCCCGAGGCCCAGCTTGAGCAACTCCTGCGCGGCTACGGGCACGAGCCGCACTTTGTCACGGTGGCTGATCCGGACGACACGGCTGCCGCGCACCGGTCCTTCGCCGCAGCCCTGGACGCGTGCCTCGCCGAAATCGGGTCGATCCAGGCGGTGCGCCGGGGCGCGGCAGCCGGCGCGGCAGCCGGCGGGGCCGCCGGCGACGACGCCCCGCGATGGCCCATGATCGTGCTGCGTTCCCCCAAGGGCTGGACCGGGCCGAAAAAAGTGGACGGGCTGCAGGTCGAAGGCACCTGGCGCAGCCACCAGGTACCGCTGAGCGAGGTCCGCACGAATCCGGACCACTTGGCCCAGCTTGAGCGGTGGCTCCAGTCCTACCGTCCCGACGAGCTTTTCGACGGGCGGGGCCGGCTGCTGCCCGGCATCGCGGCCAACGCACCGGCCGGGCAGCTGCGGATGAGCGCCACCCCGCATGCCAACGGCGGGCTGCTGCTCCGCCCCCTCAAGCTGCCCGGGTACGCCGGGCACGCCGTCGATGTCACTGCCCCCGGCGTCGAACGGATCAGCCCCATGATCACGCTCGGCTCCTGGCTGCGCGACGTGATCGCCCTGAACCCCGAGACGTTCCGGCTCTTCGGCCCGGACGAGACCGCCTCCAACCGGCTGCAAAACGTCTATGAGGTGACGGACAAGGTCTGGCAGTACCGGATCGACGGTCTGGACGAGCACCTCGCCCGGGCCGGCAGGGTCATGGAAGTGCTGAGCGAGCACCTGTGCCAGGGCTGGCTGGAGGGCTACCTGCTGACCGGACGGCACGGCGTCTTCAACTGCTACGAGGCCTTCATCCACATCGTGGATTCGATGTTCAACCAGCACGCCAAATGGCTCAAGGTGCACCGCCAGCTGCCCTGGCGCCAGCCGGTGGCCTCGCTGAACTATCTGTTGTCCTCGCATGTCTGGCAGCAGGACCACAACGGCTTCTCACACCAGGACCCCGGCTTCATCGACCACGCGGTGAACAAGAAGGCCGAAGTCATCCGGGTCTACCTGCCGCCGGACGCCAACACGCTGCTGGCCGTTATGGAGCACTGCCTCGCCTCACGCGACCTGGTCAACGTCGTGGTCAGCGGCAAGCAGCCCTCGCCGACCTGGCTGGGACCGGCGGAGGCCTCGCACCATTGCCGCCGCGGCCTCGGCATCTGGCAGTTCGCCGGCTCCGAGGTGCCCGGCGAGGAGCCCGACGTCGTCCTCGCTTGCGCCGGCGACGTACCCACCATCGAAACTGTCGCCGCGGCAGAACTGCTGAAGCAGGGCGCCCCCGGGCTGAAGGTCCGAGTGGTCAACGTCGTGGACCTGATGCGGCTGCTGGATGCCAGCGAACACCCGCACGGGCTGAGTTCACGGGACTTCGACGGCATCTTTACGGCGGACAAACCCGTCATTTTCGCTTACCACGGCTATCCGGCCCTGATCCACCGGCTCACCTACCGCAGGACCAACCAGGAGGGGCTGCACGTGCGCGGTTACAAGGAGGAAGGCACCACCACCACGCCGTTCGACATGGCCATGCTCAACGGGATCGACCGCTTCCAGCTGGCCATCGACGCGATCGACCGGGTTCCCGGGCTGTCGGAAAAGCATTCGCTGCTGCGCCAGTCTCTGCAGGACAGCCGCATGCGGGCCCGGGACCACACCCGGGAGCACGGTGAGGATCCGGCGGAGATCAGGGACTGGTCGCTGCGGCTCGGGCAGCCGCGACGCCGCGGCTAGCCGGGTAGCTCCTCCAGGCCGCCCCGGGGCAGGTGGATCCAGCCCTCGGTCAGGGCAGCCGCGGCATGTCCGGCGTCGGGGCGCAGCGTCCGGCCCAGGGCGACGGCCCGCGCGGTCAGGGAGGCGATCAGCGCGTCGAACATGTCATCGGAGGCGGCCAGCCGGTCCTCCTGTCCGGCCAGGTCCAGCCACGGCGCGGCCGCGGCCAGCGCGTCCAGGACCATCGCCAGCCGCTCCGATTCCGGGGCGGCCCGCCCCTTGTAACCGCGGGCCGCCAGGCCCCACGATTTCAGCGAAGCCGCCGGGTACACCTCGGCAAGCCGGCCGCTGCCGTCCCTGGCCTGCGGCCCGTGCTCCCGGGCGATCTTTGCCTGGATGACCGCGCACCGCATCGCCGGGTGGGCCAGCCGGTCCGCGGAGACGCTGAGCGGGATCAGCCCGGTTTGACCGGTGACGAACCTGTCCGTGTCCCGGTAGGCCAGCAGCCGGCGGCCCTCGATCCCGTCATGGTCCAGCACCGGATGGGCCTCGAAGTTCAGGTGCCCGGCGATAAAGGGAAGGAATGCGTCGGGCCAGCCGACGGGGCAGTCGATCCCGGTCATGCCGCTGGCGCCAAACAGGTCCACAATTTCCGGGTCGCCCACGTCCAGGGCCAGGTGTTCCAGCCGGGCCTGCCCGCCGGCCCACGCCAGGACCGCGACCGCCGTTTTGCGGGTCGCGGCGGCAAGGTCGACGCCGAGGGTCCTCACCGTCTCAGACGGAGCGGTACCGGAACGCGCCGGGGATCTCGCCCCGGCTGCCCAGGCCGTCCCCGTAGGCGAAGCGCGCCCAGACTGCGCGGAGGGCCCGGCCCTGGGCATTGATGTCGTCCCAGCTGGCGCCGGTAAGAAGCCCGGCAGCGGCCCACGTCCGCTTGTCTCCGAACAGCAGCGGCAGGTCAATAGTGTGCGCGGCCCCATAGAAGTTGCCCGGCGCACCCCAGTGCAGCACGTAGCTGTACGCCGTGCCTCCCGCTTGGGAGTGCCGCTTGGCGAAGCGCCTGGCGGATCTGCCATAAACCGCTTCCGTCACGGCCCAGCTGATGGCCTTGACGACTGCGGTGCCAAGGACCGGGACCCTGGCGAGCCGGCTCATCAGGGGGCTGCGCGGCAGGAACAGGCGGGCCTCCTCGGAGGTGTGCCCGATCAGGATCTCGATCCCCGGGGCCGCGGTGTTCCACGCCGCCTCGATGCCGGATTCCGGCGGCAGCGGCGCATGCCCGTACTGCGTGCCGAAAGGCATGGCGGCCAGCAGCCCGAATTTCCGGGCCACCTGTGAAACGCGCTCTTCAACGGCCACTACGTCCAGGGCCGGGGTGTCTTCGGTGACGGCTTCCGCCGCGATGCCCATGGCAATGTTCATCTTCTCCCGGCCGCGGGCAATGCCCAGGGGTGCGCTTTGGATGATGGCGCGCTGGAAAAGCGACGGGGCCTCCTCCGTTGCCATGAGGTGGGCGACGGCGTCTCCTCCCGCGGACTGGCCGAAGGCGGTGACGCGCCCCGGGTCGCCGCCGAAGGCGCCGATATTGCGCTGCACCCAGCGGAACGCCTCCAGCTGGTCCAGGAGGCCCAGGTTGGCGGGCCGGCCCGTGCCGGTGGCCAGGTATCCGAACAGGCCCAGGCGGTAGGTCACGGAAACGACGATGACGCGGGTCTCGGCCACCAGGGCCTTCGGGTCGAAGATGGCCAGGTCCCCGGACCCGGAGGTGTACGACCCGCCGTGCAGCCACACCATGACCGGCAGCCGCTCGCCGTCGTTGAGGTCCGCCGGCAGGGTGATCGAGAGGCGCTGGCAGTCCTCGCTGCCCGGAAGCTCGCCGAAGCGGGTGCCCAGGATGTCATCCAGGAACGGTACCGGTCCCTGCGGGCAGGCCGGGGCGAGCTCGGTAGCGGCGAACTCCGTGGCCCAGTCCGCCGCCCGCACCGGAGGCTGGAACCGGCCCGCGGTGGCGTAGGGGACCCCCGTGGCGCGCACGACGTCACCGTCCCGCCATCCGGTGATCGGACCACAGGGCGGGGTAAAAGCAGGCTCGGCGTTCATACGCCCAACGATTTCACAGATTCCTGACGCCCCACTGACAAACGCACCACTGGCAAAACGCCGACTCGTAAAACGCCGACGGCGGGTGCGGGGTTCTTCCGAACCCGGCACCCGCCGTCGTACTTACCTCCCCGTGATGCGTGGGTGGGGATCAGTGTCCTGCTGAGGGCACGTAGCGCTTGATGGATGCCTCGAGTTCGGCTTCGGCGGCGGCGCGGTCGCCCCAGCCTTCGGCCTTGACCCACTTGCCCGGCTCAAGGTCCTTGTACCGGGTGAAGAAGTGCTCGATTTCCTTGATCAGGAATTCGCTGACATCGCTGATCTCATTGATGTGATCGAAGCGGGCATCGGCCGGAACACACAGGACCTTGGCGTCCCCGCCGCCGTCGTCGGTCATGTTGAAGACGCCGATGGGGCGGGCCTCAACGATTACGCCGGGGTGCAGATCGAAGTCCTGCAGGAGCACCAGTGCGTCCAGCGGGTCGCCGTCTTCACCCAGGGTGTTCTCGAAGAACCCGTAGTGGGTGGGGTACTGCATGGAGGTGAACAGGACGCGGTCCAGGCGGACGCGACCGGTCTCATGGTCGATTTCGTACTTGACGCGCGATCCCTTGGGGATCTCGATGGTCACGTCATGCTTCATGGAATGCTCCTCGACGAATTCAGGGGGTGCGCGGCACACAAAGATCACTGCGGTGCCGCCGACTACTATTGAGGATATAGCGAGAGGCCCTGGTTTCAGGAACTATTGGGGACATTTCAGGACCGAAGGACCAACAGCAGCATGAAACGCACAACCATCGCCGCAGGCACGGGCAAGGTGCCCGGCCCGCTACGGGGGATCATTCCCATGCTGCTCCTGACCCTCCTGGTGCTGGCGCTCGCCGTTCCCGCGGTCGTCGCCATCACACCCGCTTTCACCGGCGGGAACGGGCAGGGCGGCACCGCTGCGGCCACACCGCCGTGGCAGCAGCTCCCCACCACCCTGGCCGCCGGGAACGGCAGCGGCGCCGGGGTCGAGCAGCTCAGCGGTGCCGCCCCTATCCCTGATCCCGGCACCCTGGCTGCCCAGCTCAACGCCACCCTGAAAACCGACGGTGCGGGGTCCTTCACCGGAGTGGTGCAGGACGCCGCCACCGGGGAGCTGCTGTTCGACCGTTCCGGGGATGAGGCCAGGGTTCCGGCTTCTAACATGAAGCTCCTGACGGCCGGCGCGGCATTGCGCACACTCGGCCCGGACCGGCGCTTCAGCACCCGGGTCCTGGCAGGCGCCGCCCCCGGCACTGTGGTCCTGGCCGGCGGGGGAGACGTGCTCCTGGCCGAGGGTGAATCCGCCCCGGATGCCGTCCTGGGCCGTGCCGGACTCGCGACCCTGGCGCAACAGACGGTCCGGGCACTCCAGCAGGACGGTGCTGCCGGCCCGCTGACCATACTGCTGGACGATTCCCTCTTCACCGGCCCCGCCCTCAACCCGGCCTGGAGCCTGGAAGATGTTGCGGCCGGCGAGATGGCCCCGCTGTTCCCGCTGGCGCTGAACTCTGCCCGGTTCAACCCCGCCAAGACCACCGGACCCCGCCCCCAGGACGCCGCCATGAGCGCTGCCGAGGCGTTCGCGGCCCAGCTGTCCGCGGCCGGAGCGCCGGCCGGACTTACCGTGGCGCCCGGCGTAGCCCGGGTTCCCGGGGGAGCGGACGCCACGGCGCAGGACGCCCGGGTCCTCGCCGAGGTCCAATCGGCCACGGTGGGCCAGCAGGTGGATCTGCTCTTACGCACCTCGGATAACTACCTCACCGAGGTGATGGGCAGGATGACCGCCCTCGCCGTCGACAAGCCGGCAAGCAACGACGGCGCCGTCGCGGCCGTGCTGCAAAAGCTGGACGAGCTGGACGTCGACACCGCCACGCTCCGCGCCGCCGACGTCTCCGGCCTGGCCCTCGCCAACGAGGTTTCGGCCCGGCAGCTCTCCGAGGTGGTCCGCGCCATCACGTCCGGACCGGACACCCGGCTACGCGCAGCCCTGGCCGGATTCCCCGTCGCCGGGCTCACCGGCACACTCGGGGACCGCTACACGGATGAGTCCACGGCCCGGGGAGCGGGGCTGGTCCGTGCCAAGACGGGAACGCTGAACACGGTGATCGCCCTCAGCGGCTATGTGGTGGATGCCGACGGCCGGCTGCTCGTGTTTTCGTTCATCGGCAACGGACTGACCCCGGGCGCCGCCAACAAGACCGCGCTGGACCGTACGGCCTCCGTCCTCGCAGGCTGCGGCTGCCGCTGACGGCACCCCGGCTTCGGATGCGCCCGGCTCCCTTTGCGCCCGGCTCCCTTTGCGGCCGGGTTCTCCGCCCGGCGGCCCGCCCGTTCGCCTCTCGACGAATTTAAGGCGGACATCCGGGCCCTTGTGGTGTGATGGACCTTATGGAGTCCTCTGCACGCGAGACGTCTGCCCAAGTCCAAGCTCTGATCAACTGGGACCTTGCGGCGTCCACCGCCGCCAGGCTGACACCCCCCGGTCCCATACTGGAACCGGCCGAAATTGCCGCCGCGGTGGAGAACCTGCGCCTCATGGCGGACCGGTCGGTGCCCTACGTCCACGACATCACCGGCCTCGAGGCCGCCCGGGACCTGCGGGATTCCTCGGTCCTCGTGGTGGACCGGGCCTCCTGGGCCAGGGCCAACACCCAGAGCTTCGCGGTGATGCTCAAACCCGCGATGGAAAAAATGCTCGAAGGCCGCCGCGGCACCCTCAACCCCGGTGCCGCCAGCGTCAGCGGCGCCATCACCGGCAGCCAGCTCGGCGCCATCCTGGCGTTCCTCTCCAGCAAGGTCCTCGGCCAGTACGACCCGTTCTCTGCCCTGGCCCAGAACTCGTCCGCTCCCGCCGCCGGACGCCTGCTGCTCGTGGCGCCGAACATCATCGCGGTGGAACGCGAACTCAATGTCGAGCCCGGCGACTTCCGGCTGTGGGTCTGCCTGCACGAGCAGACCCACCGCGTGCAGTTCGCTGCGGCGCCCTGGCTGCGCCACCACATGTTGGACGAGATCGAAAACCTCAGCGGCCAGCTGCTCGGCAACGTCGACTCCCTGATGGAGCGTGCCTCGGCGGCAGCGAAATCGCTGAAGGACCGGACCGCGGGCGGCACCGCACCCAGCCGCGGAGCCATCCTGGACCTGCTGCAGAACCCGGAGGAAAAGGCTGCACTTTCCCGGCTGACGGCGCTGATGAGCCTGCTCGAGGGCCACGCCAACGTGGTGATGGACGCCGTCGACGCCAGCATCGTGCCCTCCGTGACGACCATCCGGCAGCGCTTCAACTCCCGGGACAAGGACCGCGGTGTGATCGAAAAGTTCCTCCGCAACCTGCTGGGCCTCGACGCCAAGATGCGCCAGTACAGCGACGGCGCGAAGTTTGTCCGCGAGGTGGTCACCGTGGCCGGGATGGAAGGCTTCAACAGGGTCTGGGAATCCGCCGAACACCTGCCGACCGAGGCCGAAATCCACGATTCCAAGCTCTGGCTCGAACGGATGGGGCTCTAATAACCGTGCCCGCCAGCCATCCCCCCGCTGAACCTGCCACGTCCGGGGGTCGACGCCGGCCCGGACGGCTGTCGCCCGTCGTCGGCACCGCGCGGAAAATGCTGCAGGACGCGTTGGCCGGTGCCGGCTATCCGGACCGTGTCCTGGTTGCCTGCAGCGGGGGGCCGGACTCGCTGGCCCTCGCCGCCGTCGCCGCGTATTTCGCCCGGCGGGGGCACATCGACGGACACCCCGTATCCGTCGGTGCGGTGGTGGTCGACCACCAGCTGCAGCCAGGCTCCGCCGGGGTGGCCGCCACCACCGCCGAGGTGCTGCGCGGGCTGGGACTCTCGCCGGTCCACATCCGGACCGTCGACGTCGCCGCGACGGGCATGGGCCCGGAAGCGGCCGCCCGGGAGGCCCGCCACACTGCGCTCGAAGAGGTCGCCGAGCAGGCCGGTGCCGCCGTGATCCTGCTCGGCCACACCTTGGACGACCAGGCCGAACAGGTCCTGCTGGGACTCGCCCGCGGCTCCGGCACACGGTCCCTGGCCGGGATGCGGCCCGTCCGCGGACGGCTGCTGCGGCCCTTCCTGGGCCTCCGCCGGGCCGACACCCTGGAGATCTGCGCGGTCGAGGCCCTGGAGCCCTGGCACGATCCGAGCAACGCCGACCCCTCGTTCGCCCGGTCCCGGACCCGTGTTGAGGTGTTGCCCCTGCTCGAGGAAAAGCTTGGCCCCGGCGTCGCGGAGTCCCTGGCCAGGACAGCGGCCATCCTCCAGCTCGACGCCGACTACCTTGAAGACGTGGCAAACGGCACCTTCGTGCGGTTGCAGGAGCCATCCGGAACCGGAATCAGCCTCCCGGAGACTGCGCTGCGCGAACTCCCGCCGGCTGTGAGGTTTCGGGTCATCGCCAAGGCCGCCGCCGCCGTCGGCGGTCAACAACCCAGCTATCAGCGACTGCTGGCCGCGGAAGCACTGCTGCGCCGGCAGGGATCGGCGGGACCGGTGGAGCTGCCCGGCGGCGTCAGCGTCTACCGTTTGTCCCTCGCCCAGCTGCTCGCCGAAGACCAGTCCGCCGCCTCCGGTGTTCCCCGGGAAGGCGCCCGCTGTGGGAAGCTTGTATTCCGGCCTCAAAAACCGCCCCAAATATAGTCGCCCCCGCATCTACACAGGAGTTATTGGTGGATTCAAACGACGTCCAGGCAGACCTCAAGCATGTTCTGTACTCCAAGGAGCAGATCCAGTCACGGATCACCGAACTCGCTGCCCAGATCGACAAGGACTACGAAGGCCGGGATCTGTTGATCGTCGGCGTGCTCAAGGGCGCCGTCATGGTCATGGCGGACCTGGCGCGTGCACTGCACAGCCACGTCTCGATGGACTGGATGGCTGTCTCCTCCTACGGTTCGGGGACCCAGTCCTCCGGCGTTGTCCGCATCCTCAAGGACCTCGACACCGACCTGATGGGCAAGGACGTCCTGATTGTCGAGGACATCATCGACTCCGGCCTGACCCTTTCCTGGCTCAAGACCAACCTGGAATCGCGCGGCACGGCCTCGGTGGAAATCTGCACCGCGTTCCGCAAGCCCACGGCGGCCAAGGTCCAGATCGACGTTAAATACGTCGGCTACGACATCCCCAACGAGTTCGTCGTCGGCTACGGCCTCGACTACGCCGAGAAGTACCGCAACCTGGACTTCGTCGGCACCCTCGCGCCGCACGTCTACGAGTAGGAAGCCCCAACCGGCGCGACGCTAGAACCTCCTGGGCCTGCCCCTGCCCCGCTACGCCCACAGGGAACTTTTGGCCTCTACCGTGCGTGAGTTACTGGGACGGTGTATAGCTAGTAGCTGATGCAGCACCACACGCGCGCAGATCGGTCGCCGTGCAGCACTACCAGGAGGGACGGGGCCAGCCCCCGATCAGATGAAAGCTAAGAGTTTCTTCAAGGGCCCGGGCATCTGGATTGTCGTTGTAATCGGCATGCTCCTGTTGGCCTTTGCCACCCTTGCACCTGGCGGATCCGCCAGGATCGACACGGACAAGGGCCTCGCGCTGCTGACAGAGGGCGGCAAGATCGAGCAGGCCAAGATCTTCGACGCGGAAAACCGCGTGGACCTGGTCCTGAAGGACAACTACCAGGCCGACGGCCAGGACAAGGGCAAGAACGTACAGTTCTACTACGTCAACGCCCGCGCCGCCGACGTCGTCAGGGCGGTCACCGATTCCGAGCCGCCGAGCGGCTACACCGACCAGCCGCTTGAAAACAACTGGTTCTCCGGGCTGTTCTCCCTCCTGATCCCCGTGCTCCTGCTCGGCGTCCTCTTCTGGTTCCTGCTCTCCCGCATGCAGGGCGGCGGGTCCAAGGTCATGCAGTTCGGCAAGTCCAAGGCCAAGCTGGTCAACAAGGACATGCCGCAGGTCACCTTCAGTGACGTTGCCGGCGCCGATGAAGCCGTTGAAGAACTCGAAGAAATCAAGGAATTCCTGCAGGAACCAGCCAAGTTCCAGGCCGTCGGCGCCAAGATCCCCAAGGGCGTGCTGCTGTACGGCCCGCCCGGTACCGGCAAGACCCTGCTGGCCCGCGCCGTCGCCGGCGAGGCCGGCGTGCCGTTCTTCTCCATCTCGGGCTCCGACTTCGTGGAAATGTTCGTCGGCGTGGGCGCCTCCCGCGTCCGCGACCTGTTCGAACAGGCGAAGGCCAACGCGCCGGCCATCATCTTCGTGGATGAGATCGACGCCGTCGGCCGCCACCGCGGTGCCGGCATCGGCGGCGGCAACGACGAACGCGAGCAGACCCTCAACCAGCTCCTGGTTGAAATGGACGGCTTCGACGTCAAGACCAACGTCATCCTGATCGCTGCCACAAACCGTCCGGACGTACTCGACCCGGCCCTGCTCCGTCCGGGCCGCTTCGACCGCCAGATTTCCGTCGAGGCCCCGGACCTGATCGGGCGTGAACAGATCCTCAAAGTCCACGCCAAGGGCAAGCCGATGGCTCCCGGCGTCGACCTGAAGGCCGTCGGCAAGAAGACCCCCGGCTACACCGGCGCGGACCTGGCCAACGTGCTCAACGAGGCTGCCCTGCTGACCGCCCGCTCCAACGCCAACCTGATCGATGACCGCGCCCTCGACGAGGCAATCGACCGCGTCATGGCCGGCCCGCAGAAGCGCAGCCGCGTCATGAAAGAACACGAGCGCAAGATCACCGCCTACCATGAGGGCGGCCACGCCCTGGTGGCCGCGGCCCTGCGGAATTCGGCACCGGTCACCAAGATCACCATCCTGCCCCGCGGCCGCGCCCTGGGCTACACGATGGTGGTTCCGGAGAATGACAAGTATTCCATCACCCGCAACGAACTCCTCGACCAGATGGCGTACGCCATGGGCGGCCGTGTGGCTGAGGAACTCGTGTTCCACGATCCGTCCACGGGCGCGTCCAACGACATCGAGAAGGCCACCGGCATCGCCCGGAAGATGGTCACCGAGTTCGGCATGAGCGAGCGCGTCGGCGCAGTGCGCCTCGGCCAGGGCGGCGGCGAGCCCTTCCTGGGCCGCGACGCCGGCCACGAGCGCAACTACTCGGACCAGATCGCCTACATCGTCGATGAGGAAGTCCGCCGCCTGATCGACGGGGCGCACGACGAGGCCTACGCCATCCTGATCGAGAACCGGGACGTCCTGGACGAACTGGCCCTGGAGCTGCTGGAACGTGAAACCCTGAACCAGGCCGAGATTGCGCAGATCTTCACCAACATCCGGAAGCGCGATTTCCGTGACGTCTGGCTGTCCAAGGAGACCCGCCCCATCCAGTCGGCCGGCCCGGTGGAATCCCGCCGGGAGAAGGCCGAACGCGAAGCCCAGGAAGAAGCCACGGAAGCCCGGCTCGAGGAACCGCTGGACGCCATGCCACCGCACGCCCAGGGTGTCGCCGGACAGGAGCCGTTTCAGGGCGGCGGTTCGACGGGTATCGGGACTGATGGCCGTCCCGGCTAGGCTTCTTCTGTGACTTCTTTCTTCAACGACGACGCCGACGACGCTTCCGCCACCGCCGATCCCGCGGCGGCGGGGGAACCCGCCAAACACCACGGCCCCAAGGTGGACCGCCCCCGGATCGAGGCGGCGGTCCGTGAGATCCTGCTGGCCATCGGGGAGGACCCGGACCGCGGCGGCCTCCTGGACACCCCCAAGCGGGTGGCCAAGGCCTACACCGAGATGTTCGCCGGGCTGCACCACGACCCGGCTGAGATCCTGGCGACCACCTTCGACCTGGACCATGAGGAACTGGTCCTGGTCAAGGACATCCCCTTCTACTCGACCTGCGAGCACCACCTGGTGCCGTTCCACGGGGTGGCGCACGTCGGCTACATCCCGTCGCACGACGGCAAGGTCACGGGCCTGAGCAAACTGGCCCGGCTCGTGGACATGTTCGCCAAGCGCCCGCAGGTCCAGGAACGGCTGACCACCCAGATCGTCGAGGCCCTCGTAACCCACCTCAAACCGCGCGGCGCGATCGTCGTCGTCGAATGCGAACACCTCTGCATGTCCATGCGCGGCATCCGCAAGCCCGGCGCCAAAACCGTCACCAGCGCGGTACGCGGGCAATTGCATGACCCGGCCACCCGTGCCGAAGCCATGAGCCTCATCCTCGGAAGGTAAGAACAGACTATGGACTCCCTAGCCGCAGCCCCGGGAACCGGCCCCGCAACCTCGCCCCTGCCCGTGCTGCGCAAACCGCGCCGGGCGGCGAACTTCCAAGACCTCCCCTCGGACCGGACGCTGGTGATGGGGATCCTGAACGTCACCCCGGACTCCTTCAGCGACGGCGGCCAGCACGCAACCGCCGACACCGCCATCGCCGCCGGGCTCAGGATGTTCTACGCCGGCGCGGACATCATCGACGTCGGCGGCGAATCCACCCGCCCCGGCGCGGTCGAAGTCAGCGTCGAAGAGGAACTGAAACGGGTGCTGCCCGTGATCGCGGCGCTGGTCAAGGCCGGCGCGCTCGTCAGCATCGACACGACGCATGCCGACACCGCTGCAGCGGCGCTGGACGCCGGCGCCACGATCATCAACGACGTCTCCGGGCTTAGCATGGAACCGGAAATGGCGGAACTCGTCGCCCGCAGCAAGGTGCCCTACGTCCTCACCCACCGCCGCGGCGACGCCAGCACTATGGACTCCCTGACCGACTACGGCAACGTGGCAGAAGACGTGGCCGCGGAGCTCACCGGCCTCCGCGACAAGCTCTACGCGGCCGGGGTCGCCCCGGAACAGATCATCCTGGATCCGGGCCTGGGCTTCGCCAAGAACGAGGAGCAGAACTGGGAACTGCTCCGGCACCTGGACGTCCTGCAGGCCCTGGGCCACAAGGTCCTCGTCGCGGCTTCCCGCAAACGTTTCCTCGGCAGCCTCCTGACCGTGGCCGGCAAGTCCGCGCCGCCGGCCGAGCGCGACGCCGCCACCGCCGCCGTGACCTCCATCGGCGCTTTCCGCGGTGCCTGGGCTGTCCGCGTGCACGACGTCGACGCCAGCCTCGACGCCGTCAAGGTCGCCGCCCGCATGGCCCCAACCGGCAACAACTGAACCGGAAACCGAACATGGACCGGATCACGCTGAGCGGTGTCACCGCCGTCGGCCACCACGGGGTGTTTGATTTCGAGCGCCGAAACGGCCAGCCGTTCGTCGTCGATGCCGTGCTGCACCTGGACTTCAGCAAGGCTGCCGCCTCCGACGACGTCCTGGACACGGCCCACTACGGCGAGGTCGCCGAATGCATCCGCGGCTGGATCACCGGCGAGCCGCTGAACCTGATTGAGGCCCTGGCAGTGCGGATCGCCGACGACGTACTGGCGAAGTTCGGGGTCGCAGCCGTGGACATCACCGTGCACAAACCGAAGGCCCCCATCGAGGTCGACTTCGGTGACGTGTCAGTCAGCGTGCACCGGGAGGGCCCATGAACCCGCCGTACACCCGGGCCGTGATTGCCCTGGGAAGCAACCTGGGGGAGCGCAGCGACACCCTCTCGGCCGCCGTCGCCGACCTGCTCGACCCGCCGGAAGTCCGGCTCCTGGCCATCTCCCCGATCGTGCAGACAAAAGCGGTCGGCGGCCCGCCGGGCCAGCCCGATTTCCTCAACATGGTGATCGCCGTGGAGACCACCTTGCTGCCGCTGGAACTGCTGGAGCACTGCCACGCGGTGGAACAGAAGCACCTGCGGGTGCGTGACGTGCACTGGGGCCCGCGGACCCTCGACGTAGACATCATCACCTACGGCGAACTGGTCAGCGCCGATCCGGACCTGACCCTGCCGCACCCGCGGGCCGCCGAGCGCGCGTTCGTGCTCTACCCGTGGTCGCTCATCGACCCCACGGCGGAACTTAACGGCGAGCGGGTGGGCGAACTGGCTGCCAAAGCCCCGGATTTCGCTGACCTGGTTCCCTTCGACGGCTTCGAAGACCTCCACGGTGCGGCCGGAGCGGTGGAGCGGCCGTGAAACCGATCAATCCTCTGCTCCTCTTCGTCATAGGCGTCGCCGTGGCCATTGCCGGCTGGTTCGCGACCGTGCTGACCACCCGTTACAGCCTGTCCACCCCGGTGCTGCCGCTGACGGGGCTGGTGACCATGGGCGTGATCGTGGTCCTGACCCTCGTGCTCGGCATCCGGGTGCTGCGCTGGCGCAACGGCAAGAAGAAAAAGAAGATGCTCAACCCGATCCTGGCCGCCTGGACCCTGGTCCTCGCCCAGGCCTGCGCCTACACGGGAACCGTGCTGCTGGGCTGGCATGCCGGGATCTTCGTGGACCAACTGCGGCTCTGGAACCTGCGCAGCGACCAAAGCATCACGTGGCAGGCGCTGGCCCTGGCCGGCGGCGGCCTGATCATGGTTGTGGTGGGCCTCGTGGTGGAGCGTTTCTGCCGGATCCCGCCGGAGGACGGCGACTCTCTCGACGGTCCCGGGCCGCAGGAAAAGCGCGGCAAACCCAAGACGGAGGGCGAATATGCCTACCGAGGCGATTGATCCCCCCGGCGTCACCTGGCTGCGGGTTTCGCCGAAGTACGTCACAGTGAAAATAGCCGGCTGGGCCCTCGGGAACCTGTTCCTGGTGGCAGTGCTGTCCGTGCCGCTCGTCCTGGTCCTCAACGGCGTCTGGAAGGCGTTCCCGCTCTGGCTCGCCGTCGCCGTGCCGGCCGCGGTGATGCTCCTGGCCCTGTGGCGGCTGCTGCTCATCCCGCGGCAGGTCCGCGCCCTCGGTTATGCCGAGCGGGAGGATGACCTGCTCATCCGCGGCGGCATTTTCTTCCAGCGTGTCCTCGTGGTGCCCTACGGGCGCATGCAGTACGTGGATATCGGCGCCGGCCCGGTGGAACGCAGCCTGGGCCTGTGCACGCTCAAACTGCACACCGCCTCCGCCGGAACCAACGCCGAGATCCCGGGCCTGCCTGACGGGGAGGGCGCGCGGCTCCGCGAACAGCTCTCCGCCCGCGGCGAAGCCCGGCTGGCCGGGCTGTGACGGGTCCGCTGTGACGGGCGCGCCGTGAACCTGAACCCCGGCCCCGCCGCGACGGCTCCCGAAACGACCGCCGGCGCCGGGACGGACGGGCCCGACGACGGCTGGCTGCGTGTGCATCCGGCCTCGCCCTTTGTCCGCGGCTGGGTGGCGCTGGCCGCCATCGGGTTCTTCTTCGGCCGGGACACGTTCGAGCGGATGCTCCAGGGTGGTCCGCTGATCGATGAGCAGGTCGCCGGCCGGGCGCCGTGGCTCCTGCTCGGCGGCGGCACGTTCTTGCTGCTGACCGTGGCCGGCTACATCCTCAGCTGGTACTTCACCCGTTACCAGGTGGCGGAAGGCTATGTCCGGGTCAACACCGGGTTCCTCTTCAAACAGCAGCGCCAGGCCCGGCTGGACCGGGTCCAGGCGATCGACATCGTGCAGCCGCTGCTGGCCCGGATCTTCGGGCTGGCCGAGCTTAAATTCGAGGTGGCCGACGCCGGGGAGTCCGCGGTCCGGCTCGCCTACCTCCCGATGGACCAGGCACGGCAGCTCCGGGCCACCATCCTGGCCCGCGCCGCCGGAGTGGAGCCGGACCCGGCGCGCCCCGAGGAAGCCGCTGCCGAGGCGCCCGAGAACGCTGTGCTGACCGTACCGCCGCCACGGCTGGTCGGTTCGCTGCTCCTGAGCGAACAAAGCGCCTTCATCCTGCTGGGCGCCGTGGCGTCCGTGGTGCTCTCCGCCGTGACCGAGAACCGGAGCTTCTACCTCTACCTGATCCCGGCCGGGCTCGGCCTGGTGGCCGCGTACTGGAATTCGTTCAACAAGGGTTACAACTTCACCGCCGCCATATCCCCGGACGGGATCCGGCTGCGCTACGGGCTGCTGGACACCCAGGCGCAGACCCTGCCGCCCGGAAGGATCCAGGCCCTGCGGATCAGCCAGCCTCCGCTCTGGCGGATCTTCGGCTGGTACCGGATGCAGGTCAACGTGGCCGGTTACGGCACCGCCGGGAGCAACGGCGAGGGCTCGTCCCGGACCACTCTCCTGCCGGTCGGAACCCTCCCCGAGGTCTTCACCATGCTCTCCCTGGTCCTGCCCGACCCCGGAACCGCGGACCCCGCACGCGTCTTCGCCGCCGGGCTCCACGGCATCGCCCCGGTGTCCGGCGCCGGCGGGGGACCGGGGGAGGAGAGCGACGGCGGCTTCGTCACCACCCCGCGCCGGGCGCGGCCGCTGGCGCCGCTGGGCTGGCGGCGCAACGGCTTTACCGCCACGGACACCGCCCTGCTGATCCGCTCCGGGCGCTGGTGGCGGCAGCTGGTGGTGGTCCCGCACCAGCGCACCCAGTCAATGGCGCTGCAGCGTGGTCCGCTGGCCCGGCGGTTCGGGCTGGTGGACCTCGCCCTGCACACGACGTCCGGCCCCGTCTCGCCGAGGCTCATCCAGGCCGGCATCGCGGAAGGCAAGGCCCTGCTCGACGCGCAGGCCGCCCGGGCCCGCGCCGCACGGAAACGCCAGACCAGCGAACACTGGCTGGAACAAGTGAAACCGCTCGTGGCCGGGACCGGCCACGAGGCCGGCACGGATGACCCCGAGGCAAGCAGTAAGGAAGGCCCGCAGCATGGCTAAGCCAGGACGCCTCGGCGTCGGAATCATCGGTGCAGGCAAGGTCGGCGCCGTCCTGGGGGCCGCGCTCCGCGGGGCCGGACACGCCGTCATCGGCGTGTCCGCGGTCTCGGACGCCAGCCGGGAACGCGCCGAGACCCTGTTGCCCGGCGTGCCGGTGCTCGACGTGCCGGACATTGTCGAGCGTGCCGAACTCGTCCTCCTCGCCATCCCCGACGACGGCCTCGGCCCCCTCGTGGAGGGACTCGCGAAACTCGGCGCCTGGCAGCCCGGACAGCTTGTGGCGCACACCTCGGGCCGCTTCGGCGTCGGCATCCTGCACCCGGTCCGTGCCGCCGGCGCCGTGCCGCTGGCGCTGCACCCCGCGATGACTTTCACCGGCATGAGCCTGGACCTCACGAGGCTGCTGGACTGCACCTTCGGGGTCACGGCCGACGCCGCGATGCTCCCCATTGCGCAGGCCCTCGTCGTGGAGATGGGCGCCGAGCCGGTCGCCATCGCCGAAGCGGACCGGACGCTGTACCACGCGGCCCTCGCGCACGGGTCAAACCACCTGGTCACCCTGGTGGCGCAGGCCTCGCAGCTCCTGCGGGACGTGGGCGTCGAGGCTCCGGAACGCATGCTGGGCCCGCTCCTGCGCGCCACCCTGGAAAACGCCCTGGCCTCGGGCGAATCAGCACTGACCGGCCCGGTGGCCCGCGGCGATGTGGGAACCGTGGCGGCGCATGCCGCGGCCCTCCGGGAACACGACGCCGGCTCCGGCGGCGATATTCTGGAGGCGTACCTGGCCATGGCCCGGGCGACGGCCGGCCGGGCGGGAAGCCGCGGCCTGCTGAAACCGGACCAGCTCAAGGGCATCAGCCGGGCCCTCGAGGATCCGGATCACAACGGCCCGCAACCCTAGGAAGGGACCCACAACTTTGGCGATCCAACTCGTGACCACGGCTGCCCGGCTCCGCACCGAAAGCGCCCGCCTGCTGACCCGAAAGGGCGGCACCTCGCAGGGCCTGGTGCCCACCATGGGCGCCCTGCACGAGGGACATGCCCAGCTGGCGCGCACCGCCGTCACGCAGAACGACGTCGTGGTGGCCAGCATCTTCGTCAACCCGCTGCAGTTCGGCGAGGCCGCGGACCTGGAACGGTACCCCCGGACGCTGGAGGCGGACCTGGCGCTCCTCGACGCCGTGGGCGTGGACCTCGTGTTCGCGCCGGACGTGGAGGAGGTCTACCCCGGCGGGGAGCCGATGGTGCGGATCACCGCGGGGCCGATGGCGGAAAAGTGGGAGGGCGCCGCCCGCCCGGGGCACTTCGACGGCGCCCTCACCGTCGTCGCCAAGCTGCTGCACTATGGGCTGCCGGGCGCTGGAACCGGTGCGGCGCTGCCGGCCTACCGGGCCTATTTCGGCCAGAAGGACGCCCAGCAGCTGGCCCTGGTCCAGCGAATGGTGGCGGACCTCAACTTCCCGGTGGAGATCGTCCCGGTACCGATCGTGCGCTCCCCGGACGGGCTCGCGCTGTCCAGCCGCAACCGGTTCCTCTCGGCCGAGGAACGCGAAGCGGCCCTTGTGCTCCCCAGGGCGCTGCGGCTGATCGAGGACCGGGCCAATGCGCACGAGCCACTGGACCTCGAATCCGCCCAGGCACTGGTGGAATCGCAGCCGCTCGTGGAACTCGACTACTTCGAGGTGGTGGATCCACGCACCCTGGAGCCGCTGGCGGAGAACTGCAGGGAAACGCCGTTCCGCGGTGAGGGACTGGCCCTGATTGCGGCAAGGGTGGGCCCGGTGCGGCTGATCGACAACGTGCCGCTGGACTCCTGAACGCAGCCAACGAAGTTTTTCTTCGGATCCGGGAATTCCGCCGGGGATCCGCCGGTTGCAATCTGTTGTAGCGATGACGCTCGCAGGACCCACTTCAAACTCCCTGAGGGAACCCCCATGTCTACAGACGTCTCTTCCAACACCCACGGCGATCCCGTGCGGGCGGCTGCCGCGCCGGCTGAAACCGCGGGGACGCCGGTTCCGGCGGCCCCGGCGAAGATGTCCCGCCAGTCAGTCACCATTATCGTCACGCTGCTCGTAGCCACATTTGTGGTCATCCTCAACGAAACCATCATGAACGTTGCCCTGCAGCGGCTGATGGTGGACCTCAGGGTTGATGCCCCCACCGTGCAGTGGCTGTCGACGGGCTTCATGCTCACCATGGCCATCGTGATCCCCACCACCGGCTTCATCCTGCAGCGGCTCTCCACCCGGGCCGTCTTTATGCTGGCCATGGGCCTCTTCTCCGGCGGCACACTGCTCGCGGCACTGGCCCCGGGATTCGAAATCCTATTGCTCGCCCGCGTAGTCCAGGCCGGCGGCACGGCAATCATGCTCCCCCTCCTGATGACCACGATCCTCACCCTGGTTCCCGTCTCACGCCGCGGCGCCGTGATGGGCAACGTCAGCATCGCCATTTCGGTGGCCCCGGCCATGGGCCCCACGGTTTCCGGACTCATCCTCGAACACTTTTCCTGGCGCTTTATGTTCGTCTTTGTCCTGCCGATCGCGCTGCTCGCCTTCGGCATCGGCGCCAAGTACCTGACCAACATCGGCGAAACCGAGAAGGCGCGGCTGGATGCCTTGTCCGTCCTGCTCACCGTTCCCGCATTCGGCGGCCTCGTGTACGGCCTGAGCCAGATCGGTGGCGGCGAGGGCGGTCCCGGTTCACCGGCCGTGATCGCGCTGGCCGTCGGGGCGGCGGCCATGCTGGCCTTCGTTCTCCGGCAGTTGCGGCTGCAGAAGTCGTCGGCTCCACTGCTGGACCTGCGCGCGTTCAACTTCCGCATGTTCACGGTGTCGGTGCTGCTGCTTGTTGTGGCAATGGTCGCGCTGTTCGGCGCGGTGATCCTGCTGCCGCTGTACCTGCAGGAAATCCGCGGGCTGAAGTCGCTGGAGACGGGACTGGCCCTGCTGCCCGGCGGGCTCGCCATGGGACTGCTGGGACCGCTGATCGGCCGCATCTTTGACAAGGTCGGCCCGCTTCCGCTTACGCTCACTGGCTCGGCCATGCTGGTGGTGTCCCTGTTCCAGTTCTCGCTGCTGGACGCGGATACGCCGGTCTCGTGGATCATCGCGCTGCATGTGGTCCTGAGCCTGGGCCTCGCGCTGCTGTTCACGCCGGCCTTCACCACCGGATTGAACCCGCTGCCCCCGCACCTCTATTCACACGGTTCGGCCATCCTGAGCACGCTGCAGCAGGTCGCCGGGGCCGCCGGGACGGCGCTGCTCGTCTCGATCTACGCCGTCGTGTCCGCCGCCTCCGGAATGGTCGCGGGCATGCACGCGGCGTTCTTGACGGCAGCGGTCATAGCCCTCGCCGCCGTCGTGCTGTCAGCCATGATGCGCAAGACCGCCGAAGCGGACCCATCAGCAGCGGACCACTCAGAAGCGGACCCATCAGCAGCGGACCAGCCGGCGGCAGCCGTTCACTGACCTCCGGCGAAACCGGCCGGGCTCAGCCTGCGAAGAATTCGCTCAATTCGGTGATGAGCTTGTCCGGCGCCTTGTTCACGCCGTCGTGCCCCATGCCGGGCAGGATCGTGTAGCTCGAGCCGGACAGCACGTCGTGGATCTGTGCGCAGGCCACACCGAAGTATGCCGGGCTCTTCTCGCCCACGATGATCAGCGTCTCCAGCGGGAGTTCCAGGAACGGTTCGGCCGGCATGTCGGCGGCGATGATGGCTTTGATCTCCCGGACGCCGGTCTGCATGAGCTCACGCATCTGCTTGCCGATGGGGGTGCCGGCGGCCAGCTTGTTGGCCAGGGTCAGCATGGACAGCGGCATCCGGGACAGCGCGCTGCCGGTCTCAAGCCCCCTGAGCAGGACGGCGAGGGCGCGGTCGTCGTCGCCGGCCGCCGTCGCCCGCTCATACTCGGTGGTCCAGTCCGCGGTGACGCTGTGGTTCACGGACACCGCGGGGTCATATACGGCGAGGCGTTCCACCGGCAGGGTCCGGGCAGCGTGCAGGGCCACGGCACCGCCGAAGCTGTGCCCGAAGACGTCCGTGCTGGAGGTGTGTTTCATGACCACGTCCAGGTCGCGGATGTCCACGTCCAGGGTGTAGTCCTCCGGCTGCGGGGAGGACGCGCCGCGGCCGCGCCGGTTGAAGGTGTGGACCGGCCGGCCGAGGGACGCGCTGAGCTTCTGCGCGAAGCGGGTGTAGTCGGCGGCAGTCACCATCGAGGCCGGGACGGCGACGACGCCGGAGCCCGCCGAGGCCAGCTCGGCACCCGTGCTGAAAAGCTCGATGGTTCCACCGTCGGGGGTTCTGATGTTCTCGCGGGTCATGCTCCGAGCCTAGCCGAGGCTGCAGCTACGGCGTAGTAGGGCAGCGGGCCGGGAGGGAGGGGCGCCTCTCAGCTGCCCAGCCGTCCGGCGGAGGCTTCGAGGTAGCAGGAACCGCAGAGCGATTCGTACCAGACGTCCTGGCCGTCGATGGCGACCTGGTCGCCGTCGAACACCACCTGTTTGCCCACCCGGCGGGTGTTGAAGATCGCCTTCCGGCCGCAACGGCAGATCGTCTTGAGCTCCTCGAGCGTGTGCGCGACCTCGAGGAGCCGGAGCGAGCCCGGGAACGCCCGGGTCCGGAAGTCGGTGCGGATGCCGTAGGCGAGCACCGGGACCTGGTCCAGGACGGCGATGCGGAAGAGGTCGTCCACCTGGGCCGGTTCAAGGAACTGCGCCTCGTCCACCAGCAGGCACGCCACCGGCTTGGTGTCGACATGCTCCAGGAGGGCGTCCGGATCGTCCCCGTGGGCCCGGGCGGTGAACAGCTCGCGGGCGGACGCCCCGGCCGGGATCAGGAAGTCCACCGAGCGGGTCATGCCCAGGCGGGACACGACGTCGGAGTCGCCCTTGGTGTCGACGTCGGGCTTGGCGAGCAATACCCGCTGGCCACGTTCCTCATAGTTGAAGGCGGCCTGCAGCAGGCCCGTTGACTTGCCGGAGTTCATGGCGCCGTAGCGGAAGTAAAGCTTGGCCAAGGGGGTCCTTTCGAAAGGGTCGCCCCCCGATTCTAGAGGCCCGTACCTCAGCGACCCAGTTGCGGCCGGCGGCGCCGTGCCGCGGCCGGAGGGAGGTTCCCTCCGGCGTCGCCGGTCCCGATCGTCCGTGTCTTTACAGCCCCGAGTCCATCCCGCAGCGGGCCCTGGCCGTGCGGGACCTGCCTGGCCGGAATCCCCGGTAAACTTGGGGATTGTGACTTCCCAAAACACTTCCGCCCCGAACTCCGCCGCCGAGTCCCACGACGCCAGCGAACAGACGCGCATCCGCATGGAGAAGCGCGCCAAGCTGATCGAGCGCGGCATCGAGGCGTATCCGGTGGGGGTGGAACGCACGCACTCACTCAATGACATCCGCGAAAAGTACGCGCACCTGCAGGCTGACGAAACCACCGGCGACGTCGTCGGTGTGACCGGCCGCATCGTCTTCATCCGCAACACCGGCAAGCTCTGCTTCGCCACGCTCCAGGAGGGCGGCGTTGACGGCAAGGCCGTCCGGCTGCAGGTCATGCTCAGCCTGGCCAACATCGGCGAGGACGCGCTCGCGGACTGGAAAGCCCTCGTGGACCTGGGCGACCACGTCTTCATCAAGGGTGAGGTCATCTCCTCGCGCCGCGGCGAGCTCTCCGTCATGGCCGAGTCGTGGTCCATGGCGTCCAAGGCGCTCCGCCCGCTGCCCGTGCTGCACGCCGGGCTCAACGAGGAAACCCGCGTCCGGCAGCGCTACGTGGACCTGATTGTCCGCGACGAGGCCCGCGAAATGGTCTACACCCGGGCCGCGATCACGCGGTCCATCCGCGAGACGCTGCACCGCCAGGGCTACGTCGAGGTGGAAACCCCCATGCTGCAGCTGGTCCACGGAGGTGCCACCGCCCGCCCGTTCGAGACGCACATGAACGCCTTCGACCAGAAGATGACCCTGCGCATCGCCACCGAGCTGTACCTCAAGCGCACCGTGGTCGGCGGGATCGACCGGGTCTACGACATGGGCCGTGTGTTCCGCAACGAAGGTGTGGACTCCACCCACAGCCCGGAATTCACCACCCTGGAAAGCTACGAGGCCTGGGCCGACCAGTTCGTCATGGCGGACCGGATCAAGGAAATCATCCTCGACGCCGCAGATGCCGCCGGCGTGGGCCGCGCGCTGCAGACCGAAGCCGGCGAGATCAACCTCGACGGCGACTGGGCCTGGCTGGCCGTGTACCCGGGGCTCTCCGACTTCGTCGGCCAGGAGGTCACCCCGGAAACTCCGGTTTTCGAACTGCTGGCGCTTGCCGCAAAGCACGAGGTCAAGGTCGACGCCAACTGGGACGCCGAAAAGCTCGTGGTGGAGCTGTTCGGTGAACTCGTCGAGCCAACCCTGCTGAACCCCACCTTCGTCTACGACTACCCGCCCTCCGCGCAGCCTCTGGCCCGCCAGCACCGCGAGGATGGCCGCCTGATCGAGGCCTGGGACCTCATCATCGGCGGCATGGAGCGTGGAACGGCGTTCTCCGAACTGATCGACCCCGTGATCCAGCGGGAACGGCTCACCGAGCAGTCCCGCCGCTCCGCAGCCGGCGACGTGGAGGCCATGCAGCTGGACGAGGACTTCCTGCGGGCCCTGGAATACGGCGCACCGCCCATGGGCGGAATCGGGCTGGGCATCGACCGTCTCGTTATGCTCTTCACCGGCGCCGGCATCCGCGAAACCATCCTGTTCCCGCTGCTGAAGCCCGAAGGACACTGACTGTGGAGTACATCGCCGTATTGCTTCCCTCCGTAGTGGTGGGCCTCATTTTCTGGTTTGCGATGAAATCGATCTTCAACGCGGACAAATCCGAGCGCCAGGCTGAAGCGCGGGCCCAGGCCGAAGCCGAGAAAAAGGCCACCGCGGCGGATACCACCCCCGACGGCGGCCATTCTCCCGGAATGGCCAAATAGGGCCTATTCAGTTCTGTGGATTTCCTTTAGAAAGACTCTTTCCGCTTTGACTCGCCCCGGTAAAACGGAGGATACTTAATACAGGTACATCCTGCTTTTGTAATCCTCGTCCTTTTGGAAAGAGAGTCTTTATGGCACAGAAAGTCAAAATCATCCTCGTAGATGATCTGGATGGGGGATCCGCGGACGAGACTGTCCGGTTCGGCCTGGACGGCGTCAGTTATGAAATCGACCTGTCGTCGGGCAATGCAGCTGAACTCCGCTCTGCGGTCGAACGCTTTGTTTTACACGCACGCAAAACCTCCAGCGGCCGCGCGACGCGCAGCAGGATTCCGGCTGGCCGGAATCAGGACTCTGCGCAGATCCGGCAGTGGGCCCGGGACAACGGCTATGCGGTAAACAGCCGCGGCCGTATCCAGGCCGAAATTCAGGAAGCCTACCAAAAGGCAAATTCCTAGAACGACGCTCTATGTATTGACGGTGCCCCTGCCTTCCGGCGGGGGCATTGTCGCGTTCCGGCGGCAGGAGCCGGTGACGCCGTTTCCCCTCAGGAACCCGCCGACGTCGGCCTGCCGCACCCGCGCGCGGCGCGCAGCGCCAGTTCGAACAGGGTTCGGGCCGCCCGCGGCGCCTGTTTGTGCGGGCCTCGGCGGCCTGTTCCGGCAGCGGTTCCCGGAGCGGGCGGCGCCCGCGCGTCTGTAACGCAAGGCCCGCGGGTTTCCCCTGTGGCGAACAAGCCCCAAATCTCGAACCGGGCCACGTAGCATCAAAGTACGTCGTAGCTAGGAGTGTGGCGAAATGTTTGAGCGATTTACGGACCGTGCCCGTCGCGTAGTTGTGCTTGCCCAAGAAGAGGCGCGCATGCTGAACCACAATTACATTGGTACCGAACACATCCTCTTGGGTCTGATCCATGAAGGTGAAGGTGTTGCCGCCAAAGCCCTTGAATCCTTGAGCATTTCGCTCGACGGAGTCCGCGAACAGGTGCAGGAGATTATCGGCCAGGGCCAGCAGGCCCCGTCAGGTCATATCCCCTTCACGCCGCGGGCCAAGAAGGTGCTGGAGCTCTCGCTGCGCGAGGCCCTGCAGCTGGGTCATAACTACATCGGGACCGAGCACATCCTGCTCGGTCTCATCCGTGAGGGTGAAGGTGTGGCCGCCCAGGTGCTGGTCAAGCTCGGCGCGGACCTGAACCGCGTCCGCCAGCAGGTCATCCAGCTGCTCTCGGGCTACCAGGGTAAGGAGACCACCGGCGCAGGCGTCGGCCCCGGCCAGGCCGAAGGCACTCCCGCCGGTTCCGTGGTCCTGGACCAGTTCGGCCGCAACCTTACGCAGGCGGCGCGCGAGAACAAGCTGGACCCCGTGATCGGGCGCGAATCGGAAATGGAACGCGTCATGCAGGTCCTTTCCCGCCGCACCAAGAACAACCCGGTCCTGATCGGTGAGCCCGGCGTCGGCAAGACCGCCGTCGTCGAAGGCCTCGCGCAGGCGATTGTCCGCGGCGACGTGCCTGAGACCATCAAGGACAAGCAGCTGTACACGCTGGACCTCGGGTCCCTCGTGGCCGGTTCCCGCTACCGCGGCGACTTCGAAGAGCGCCTGAAGAAGGTCCTCAAGGAGATCCGCACCCGCGGGGACATCATCCTGTTCATCGATGAGATCCACACCCTGGTGGGTGCCGGTGCTGCCGAAGGCGCCATCGACGCGGCCTCGATCCTGAAGCCCATGCTGGCCCGCGGCGAGCTCCAGACCATCGGTGCCACCACGCTGGACGAGTACCGCAAGCACATTGAGAAGGATGCCGCGCTGGAACGCCGTTTCCAGCCCATCCAGGTCAAGGAACCCTCTGTCGCGCACGCGATCGAGATCCTCAAGGGCCTCCGTGACCGGTACGAGGCACACCACCGCGTCACCATCACCGACGGCGCCCTCGCCTCGGCGGCGGCCCTCTCCGAACGCTACATCTCGGACCGCTTCCTGCCGGACAAGGCAATCGACCTGATCGACGAGGCCGGCGCACGGCTGCGCATCCGCAGGATGACAGCCCCGCCGGAGCTCAAGGTCATGGACGAGAAGATCGCCGCCATGAAGCTGGAGAAGGAATCCGCGATTGACGCGCAGGACTTCGAAGGTGCCGCGTCGCTGCGCGACAAGGAGCAGAAGCTCATTGCCGAGCGTGCCGAGAAGGAACGCCAGTGGAAGACCGGCGGCATGGACGACATCTCCGAAGTTGATGAGGATCTCATCGCTGAAGTGCTGGCGAACTCCACCGGCATCCCGGTGTTCAAGCTCACCGAGGAAGAGTCCTCGCGTCTGCTGAAGATGGAAGACGAGCTGCACAAGCGCGTCGTCGGCCAGGACGAGGCCATCAGGTCCCTGTCCCAGGCGATCCGCCGCACCCGTGCAGGCCTCAAGGATCCGAAGCGTCCAGGTGGCTCGTTCATCTTCGCCGGGCCCACCGGCGTCGGCAAGACCGAGCTGGCCAAGGCCCTGGCCGAGTTCCTGTTCGGCGAAGAAGACGCGCTGATCACGCTGGACATGTCCGAGTACTCGGAGAAGCACACGGTCTCGCGTCTCTTCGGTGCCCCTCCGGGCTACGTGGGCTACGAGGAAGGCGGGCAGCTGACCGAGAAGGTCCGCCGTCGTCCGTTCTCCGTGGTCCTGTTCGATGAAGTGGAGAAGGCACACGCCGATCTCTTCAACTCGCTGCTGCAGATCCTGGAGGACGGCCGCCTGACCGACTCCCAGGGTCGGGTGGTGGACTTCAAGAACACCGTGATCATCATGACCACGAACCTCGGCACCCGGGACATCTCCAAGAGTGTGGCCACCGGCTTCCAGTCCGGCACGGACACGCAGACCGGCTACAACCGGATGCGGGCCCGCGTCACGGAGGAGCTCAAGCAGCACTTCCGCCCCGAGTTCCTGAACCGTGTTGACGACGTTGTGGTCTTCCCGCAGCTGACCCAGGACGAGATCATCGAGATCGTGGACATGTTCGTCGGCCGGCTGGAGAAGCGCCTCAAGGACAAGAACATGGGCATCGAGCTCACGCCCGCGGCCAAGGTGCTCCTGGCAACCCGAGGCTACGACCCCGCAATGGGTGCCCGGCCGCTGCGCCGCACCATCCAGCGCGAGATCGAGGACCAGCTCTCCGAGAAGATCCTCTTCGGCGAACTCCACGGTGGCGACATCGTAGTGGTGGATGTAGTAGGGGAAGGTGACACTGCGAAGTTCACCTTCGCAGGCAACGCCAAGCCACTCATCCCGGAGATCGCTCCGAGCGTCTAGGCAGTAAATCCAAAGGCCCCGCCATTCCCGAAAGGGAGTGGCGGGGCCTTTGCGTTTGCGCTCCCAGCCGGGCCACTTCCCGCCCCTGAGTCTGAAAGTACTGTTTCACTCTTAGTGAACTTGGTGTGATGTGGCGCACGGGGGGTGTTGAATCGGTGCATGGTTGCTACTGACTCAGAGACCCTGAGCGAACACCCCGAGACCCCCTTCCACGATCTGGACCACTACCTGGCGATTCCCAAGGTCAGCGGCCTGGCACTGAGCCCCGACGGCGGGCGTCTGGTCACCACCGTGGCCACGCTCAACGACGCGGGCACCGAATACCGCACCGCGGTGTGGGAAGTGGATCCGGAGGGGCGCAAGCCGGCCCGCCGGATCACCCGCAGTGCCAAGGGTGAAGCCGGAGCAGTATTTGCCGCCAACGGTGACTTGTACTTCAGTTCCGCCCGGCCCGATCCTGAGAACCCCGAGGGAGACCCGCTGAACGCCCTCTGGCTGCTCCCGGCCGACGGCGGTGAGGCCCGTGTGGTGCTCTCCCGCGCCGGCGGCGTCAACGGGGTCCTGGCGGCCAAGGAATCCGGCGCCCTGTTCGTCGCAGCATCCGTGCTGGCCGGGTCGGCGGACGAGGACGACGACGCCGAGCGCCGCAAGGCCCGCCAGGACAACAAGGTCGCCGCCATCCTGCACAGCGGCTACCCCGTGCGCTATTGGGACGCCGACCTCGGGCCCGCCCAGCCGAGGTTGTTCGCCGTCGAACCGGGTGCGGAAAAGAAGCCCGGCAAGCCCGCGACCATCGACGCCGCCGCCCCGCTCAAGCTGCGCAACCTCACCCCCGACGCCGGCAGCGGTCTCCGGGATGCCAATTCGGTCATCAGCCCGGACGGGGCCACCATCTACAGCAGCTTTAACAAAGCCCTCGCGAACGCTGATTCGCGCTCCGTGCTGGTCAAGATCGACGTCGCCACCGGCGTCCGAACGGTGTTGCTGGACACAGACGGCATGAGCTACTTTCCCGGGCCGGTCAGCCCGGACAACCGGACCATTGTGGTGGTCAGCGAAAGCGACGCGACGCCCGACGACGCCCCGCAGGTCAGGCTGCACCTGCTCGACGTCTCTGCCGGCGCGGAGACCGCAGGCGACGCACCTCTGACGCCGCTCGCCCACGACTGGGACCTCTGGCCGCGCCCCGAGGCCTGGCTGCCGGACGGATCCGCGATCCTCGTCACCGCCGACGAGGACGGGGCCTGCCCGGTCTTCCGGATCGGCATGACCGGAGACAAGGCAGCCGGCCAGGTCAGCCGCCTGACGGCCGACGCTGCGGCGTACACCGACGTCGTGCCCTCCCCGGACGGCGGCACCGCGTACGCACTGCGCAGCTCCTACGAGTTTCCGGCCGAAGCCGTGCGGATCGATCTCGCCACCGGCAACGTGGTCCGGCTCCCCGCGCCCGCCGAGCGCCCGCGCTACAACGGTTCGCTGGAACGCGTGGAGACGACGGCGGCGGACGGGTCCCGCGTACCGGCCTACCTTGCCCTCCCTGAGGGAGCCTCGGCCGGGAACCCCGCCCCGCTGCTGCTCTGGATCCACGGCGGCCCGCTCGGTTCCTGGAACGCCTGGACCTGGCGATGGAACCCGTGGCTGCTCGTGGCCCGCGGCTACGCCGTCCTCCTTCCGGACCCGGCGCTGTCCACCGGCTACGGCCAGCACCACATCCAGCGCGGCTGGGGCGGATGGGGCAAGGCTCCCTTCACCGACCTGATGGCCATCACCGACGCCGTCGAGCAGCGGCCGGACATCGACGAGACGCGCACCGCAGCCATGGGAGGTTCTTTCGGCGGCTACATGGCCAACTGGGTGGCAGGCCACACGGACCGGTTCAAGGCGATCGTCACGCACGCGAGTCTCTGGGCCCTGGACCAGTTTGGACCCACCACCGACTCCGCCCAGTACTGGCTCAAAGAAATGACCCCGGAGATGGCGCTGGAGAACTCCCCGCATCTGCATGTGGGAAACATCAGCACCCCGATGCTGGTCATCCACGGGGACAAGGACTACCGCGTGCCCATCGGCGAGGGCCTGAGGCTCTGGTACGAGCTGCTCGCCAAGTCGCAGCTGCCGGCGGACGAGAACGGCGAAACCGACCACCGTTTCCTCTACTTCCCGGACGAGAACCACTGGGTCCTGCATCCGCAGCACGCCAAGGTCTGGTACGGCGTAGTGGAGCACTTCCTCGCCAGGAACCTGCTGGACAAGGACCTTCCGGTTCCGGCTGAACTGGGTCTGTAGGTCTCTGGCCTCCGCGGGGTGAGGAGTTGACAGCGCCAACGAAATCGGAACCAAGCAACCCGCCCCCGTAGGATTGGGCTGTGACTGAGACGATCCGCATCCGCCCTGCCCGCACGAGCGACGTTTCGGCCATCAAGTCCCTCGTGGCTCCGCTGGCCGACCAGCGGATCCTCATGGCCAAGGAGACGGTCGCCTACTACGAGAGCCTCCAGGAGTTCCGGATCGCCGAAGCGCCCGACGGCGAGGTGATTGGCTGCGGCGCCCTGCACGTGATGTGGGAGGACCTCGCCGAGGTCCGTACCCTGGCCGCATCGGATGCGTGGCGCGGCAAGGGTGTGGGGCACCGGCTTGTGGAGCAGCTGATCGAGGATGCCCGGGCGCTCGGCGTGGCCCGCGTGTTCTGCCTGACCTTCGAGGTGGACTTCTTCAAGAAGCACGGCTTCGAAGTCATGGCCGACCAGACCGCCGTCGACCCCGTGGTGTATTCGGAACTGCTGCGCTCCCATGACGAGGGCGTAGCCGAGTTCCTTGACCTCGCACGGGTAAAGCCCAACACGCTGGGCAACACCAGGATGATCAAGACCTTGTAGGGGCGGAAATCCGGCGCATCCACCGTCCTGGCCCCTTCCCATCAATAAATTTGATGGATAAACTGATGCAGGCCCAGGGGGTGGGCCACCAGGCTTTCCGGAGGCAAAGTTGCACCAGCGCGTGATTTTTCCCGATTTCTCCGCATTCCAGATGACCATCGCGGGTAGGCCCGCTGAGCGCCGGTCATCGGAAACAATCCCGGAAGCCGATGCTGACCCTGGCCCTCCGCCCGGCCCGTGCCCGGACCCCGGCCTGAACAGCAGGGCTAAACGCCCGCACATCACGGCGCCGCCGTTTTCGTGGCTGGGCTGCGACGCCTGGCCCGGTCTCCCGGCCCGCGCAGACACGGGATACTGAGCCCGTTTCTGCGCCGCCGCCGGTCCAAACCGGAGCCTTTCGCTGGCAAGGCCCCCGGTAGTAGGGTCTAAGCACAGCAGCCAGGACACCATCCAGGGAGCACCGCCATGAAGAAGCTCATCAACGATCCCAAAGCAGTGGTCGACGAGTCGGTGGAGGGCTTCGGGCTTGCCCATGCCGACCTCGTGACCGTCTTCGCAGACCCGAAATACGTCGTGCGCAAGGACGCGCCCGTGGCCGGCAAAGTGGGGCTGGTTTCCGGCGGCGGCAGCGGCCATGAGCCCCTGCACGCCGGCTATGTGGGGATGGGGATGCTCGACGCCGCTGTACCGGGCGCGGTGTTCACCTCACCCACCCCGGACCAGATCCTGCCGGCCACCCTCGCCGTAAACTCCGGAGCCGGCGTTGTGCACATCGTGAAGAACTACACGGGCGACGTGCTGAACTTCGAGACCGCGGCAGAGTTGGCGCAGGCCGAGGGCGTGGAGGTCCGCACGGTGCTCGTCAACGACGACGTCGCGGTGGAGGACTCGCTGTACACCGCCGGACGGCGCGGCGTCGGCGGCACGGTCCTCGTGGAGAAGATCGCCGGAGCCGCCGCCGAGCGCGGGGACAACCTCGACGCCGTCGCCGCCATCGGCGACCGGGTCAACCAGAACGTCCGCAGCATGGGCGTGGCACTGACCGCCTGCACTGTCCCGCACGCCGGGGCCCCCAGCTTTGTCCTTGAGGAAAACGAGATCGAAATCGGCATCGGCATCCACGGCGAACCGGGCCGGCACCGCATCGCGATGGAAAACGCCGACGGCATCACGGACCGGCTGCTCGAACCCGTGGTCAGCGACCTCGGCCTTGCCTCCGGGGACAAGGTGCTCCTGTTCGTGAACGGCATGGGCGGCACCCCCCAGAGCGAGCTGTACATCGTCTACCGCAGGGCGGCACAGGTGCTGGCCGAGAAGGGCATCACGGTGGCGCGCTCGCTGGTGGGGAATTACATCACCGCCCTCGAGATGCAGGGCTGCTCCATCACGGTCCTGCGCCTGGACGACGAGATGACCGCACTCTGGGACGCACCCGTCCACACTCCGGCCCTCCGCTGGGGTGTCTGACAGTGGCCTTGGATATCCAGTGGGCCCTTCGCTGGCTGGCCCTGACCGCGGAGGCCATGAAGGAGCACCGGGAAGAACTCATTGAACTGGACCGGCCGATCGGCGACTCGGACCACGGCGAGAACATGGACCGCGGTTTTCAGGCCGTGATAGTCAAGATCGCAGAGGCGCCCCCGGAAACCCCCGGAGCCGCCCTCAAGCTGACAGCCATGACGCTGATGTCCAAAGTGGGCGGGGCCGCCGGGCCGCTCTACGGCACCGCCTTCCTGCGCGCCGCCACGGCGCTGGGGGACGCGGCGGAGGTGGACGCAGCCACCCTTGCCACGGCCCTGCAGGCCGCCCGCGACGGGATCGTAGCCCGCGGCAAGGCCGAGCCCGGAGACAAGACGATGGTGGACGCCTGGACCCCGGCCATCGAGGCTGCGGCTGCGGCCGCCGGCAACGGGGATGTCCGGAAGATGCTGCTGGCTGCCGCCGACGCGGCCGAGGCCGGAGCAGTTTCCACCGATCCGATGCAGGCGCGCAAGGGGCGCGCGAGCTACCTCGGCGAACGCAGCATCGGTCACCGTGACCCTGGCGCCGTCTCCACCGCCCTGATCCTGCGCGCCGCGGCGGGAGCGGCCGAATGACGGTCGGGCTCGTCGTCGTCTCCCACAGCGGGAAGATCGCCGACGGCGCCGTCGAACTCGCCGCCCAGATGGCGCCTGATGTGCTGATCGTCCCAGCCGGCGGTACCGACGACGGCCGGATTGGAACCAGCCTGGAACTGGTCATGGCGGCGCTGGACCAGGCGGCCGGCGAGGACGGCGTTGTGGTGCTGGCCGACCTCGGCTCTGCGGTGATGACCGCGGAAACGGCCTTGGAATTCGCGGCCGATCCCGCTGCCGTGCTGCTGGCGGACGCGCCGCTGATCGAGGGGCTTGTCGCTGCTGCGGTGGCGGCCCAGGCCGGGGCCGATGCGAGAGCCGTCAAGGAAGCCGCCGAAGCTGTCTACCGGCCGCCGGCCGCGCCGGAACACGTGCACGGGCACCGGCAGCCGCCGGAGGCGACGGGGGAGTTCGAGCTCATCAACCAGGCCGGAATGCACGCCCGTCCGGCAGCCAAGATCGCCGGCGGCCTGTCCGGCATGGACGTTGACGTGACAATCAACGGTGCCGACGGCGCGTCCATGACGGAGCTGATGATGCTTGGGGCCGGCAAGGGCACGGTGCTGAAGATCGAGGCCAGCGGTCCGGACGCGGCCAAGGCCGTGGACTATCTGGGCGGCCTGATCAAGTCCGGTTTCGGCGAACCGTAGCCGCCTACCAGGTGTTCCGCGCCTCCGCAGCCATCCGCCATGCAGTCAGCCGGCGTTGGCTGCGGCCCGGTCCGAAGCTTCCTGGCGCTGCCGCGTCACGTCCCACGCGATCCAGCCGCCGGCAACGGCCGTGAGCAGCGCTCCGGCGGCCTGGGTGGGCAGGCTGCTTCCCGTGGTCGCCTGTCCCACCACCACGCCGAGGATGTAGAAGAGCGCGGCACCGGCCGCCCAGACTGCCCCGGCCCAGCGTGGCAGGGTCCGGGAATGCCACACCGCGATCCCGAGCAGCACATTGCCCACGAAGGCCAGCAGGAGGCCCAGCAGGAACGAGCCCGACATGGTGGCCGGGAACTCCTGTTGCATGACTTCCTGGTTGCCCTCAAGGTATGCCTTAGCGATCGCGGGTGTTGCGAAGGTCGAGATCGCCGCGGGAACCAGCAGCAGGGCGGTTCCGGCGACGGTGACGACCATCGCCGCCAGCGCGAGGCGCCCGACCCGGCTGTTGGCCAGGCTGCAGCCGAGGGCGAAGACGCCGAAGATCGCGAGGACTGTGCCCCCGGTGGCGCCGAACAGGTGGCTGAACTGGTAAGAGTCCGAGCTGACAAACCGGGCCCAGGCATCCGGATCCCGCTCCTGGTCCGGCTGCGGTTCGATCGTGGCCCAGGCGGTGATCAGTCCGTAGAGGGGCAGGGTCCACAAACCCGCCAGAATCCAGTGCCTGATGTTTTGCGAGTTCATTGTGTGCACCTTTCGTGATGCGGGCTAATCCGCCTGCCGAAGGCCGTCCGCGTCAAGCACCAGTCCGGCCGAGATGAACCGGCCGCATTCCTGGCCATACGGGTAGGCCACCCGCGGTGTGAACGTCGCGGTCCGGACCGGCAACGGAAGGCCGCCGACGTCCGTGCCGGTGGACGTCGCCTCGATCTGGGACACGGTCAGCTGCTCAAACATCAGCATGCCGGTGAGGGTGCCGTCCGGGGAGGAAGTTGCCGAACAGGCACCGTCGCCGTACGGGCCCGGTTCGCAGCCCTGGTCCACGGTGGTGCTCCCGGGATAAAGCTCCAGGTCCGATTCAAGGCACCGGCCGTCCTGGCACGCCTTGAGGTGAATGGTTTTCACGGAACCTGCGTATTCCCGCGCTACCGTCAGCGCAATCAGCGGCGCCTGGGCGATCGCCGGGCAGGCCGTTCCGGGCTGGCACCCGGCGACGGGCAGCGCGATGATGGCCAAGGCCAGGAACGCCGCGAACTTGCGCATGCTTCAGAGTAGATCCGGGAGACGGGTCCAGCTAGGGCATCGGTGTCAATGGTGCCCGGCCAGGCACGGCGGGCCGCTGTGCTCAGGCCGGGAGCCGGAAACCGCCGAGGTGCAGTTCCGCCAGCCCGTCGCTCAGCAGGCCGGTCAGCGCTCGCTCGAGCTGCTCGGGAGCACAATTGAGCCGATGCAGGGCGGCCAGCGGAATGCCGGTCCCATCGGTCCCGAAGCCAAGGTCCACCGGGGCGTGCCGGAAGAGGTCCTGCGGCACGGGGGCGTCGGCAACCCGGAGCACCGCCATCACCGCCCCGCGAACCTGGCGGTCTGTGCCGTGCCACGATTGGCCTTTGGGTGTGTACGTCGGCGTCGGTTCGCCTGCGGCCAGCCAGGCGCAGGAGCTCCGCACCGGGCATTCACCGCACTTCGGCGCCCGTGCGGTGCACACCAGCGCGCCGAGCTCCATGACCGAGGCGTTCCAGCGCACGGAGGCACCGACGTCGTCCGGCATGACCTGGGCTGCCAGCCGCATTTCGGCGGCCGTGAGCGACTGGGACGGCAGGGCGGCGCCGGAGAGCAGCCGCGCATGGACCCGGCGGATGTTGGTGTCCACCACCGTTTCGCGTTGTCCGTAGGCGAAAGCGGCCACGGCCGCGGCCGTGTAGCTTCCCACCCCGGGCAGCCCCAGCAGTTCCGGATAGCTCGCCGGAACCTTCCCTCCATGGCTCTCCCCGATGGCGACGGCGGCCGCGTGCAGGCGCAGGGCCCGCCGCGGATAGCCGAGCCGGCCCCAGTGCCGGACGGCCTCACCGGCAGGCTCACGGGCCAGGTCGGCGGGCTCCGGCCAGCGCCGCAGCCATTCCTCCCACACCGGCAGGACGCGCACCACGGGCGTCTGCTGCAGCATGATCTCGCTGACCAGCACGCCCCAGGCCGAACAGTCGGGCGACCGCCAGGGGAGCTCGCGGGCGTGGGACTCGAACCAGGAATCCAGGGCTTCATGCAGGCCGGCGAGCCGGGCGCCGGACGGGGGAGTGCGGACGCCGGAAGGGCCGTCCGGCAGGGTTTCGGGGGGTGCGGCCGGCGGGAGGGCGGGGGATTCGGCTAAAGCTTTGATCCAATCAGCGTAATAGATGCGGGCCGTGGCCCGTCGCGCGGCGTGGTGGGGCCGCATAGTCAGCGAGGTTCTCTAGCCTAGAAGGATGGGCAGGCAAGGCAACTCAGGAACGAACGGTTCACGGCCGAAGGCTTCCGGCAATGGATCATCCGCCCGCAAGCCCGTCCGTAAGCCCGCGCGGAAGCCCGCCAGCCCCGTGTTCCGCCGCCGCAGGTTGTTCGTCGGTGCCGCGCTGCTCCTGGTCATCGCCGTCGCGGTGGGGGGCTTCATTGCCGTATCGGGCATCATGAACGGCACCGGGCAGCCTGCTCCGGCCGCGGGCGGAACCGCCACCGGGAGCCCCGGGACCGGTACAGGAGCGGAGACCCCCGGTGCGACCCCCACGGCCTCCGCGTCGGCGACTCCCTCGGAGGCCAGCGGCTGCCAGCAGAACCTCCTGACCGTCACTGCCGAAACTGACAAGGAAAGATACTCGGCCGGCGAGAAACCGCTCCTCAGCCTCAAAGTCACGAACGGCAACAAGGTCCCGTGCGAGGTCAACATCGGGACCTCGCAGATGGAATTCCTGATCACCAGCGGCTCGGACCGGATCTTCTCGTCCCAGGACTGCCAGGCGGACGACACGGACCTCATGAAGACCATCGCGCCGGGCAAGAGCGAAACGGCGAACTTCCCCTGGCAGCGCAACCGCACGGTCCAAGGCTGTGACCCCATTGAGGCCAAGCCCGGTGCGGGCGGCGCGTACTACGTCTTCACGGCGCGGCTGGCGAGCAAGACCAGCCCCAAGGCCGTGTTCCAGCTCAACTGATCCCCATCGATTGCTCCGCAGGTGCCCTTTTGGGCGCTCAAAAGGTCGGTTTCGGAGCAATCGATGGGTGTTAGAGGAACCGGTCGAGCAGGCTTGCCTCCGCCATGCGGCTCAGGCCCTCGCGGACGGTCCGGGCGCGCTGGTCGCCGATGCCGTCCACGGTCATGAGGTCATCGATTGTGGCCGCCATGAGGAACTGCAGGCCGCCGAAGTGGTCGACGAGCCGGTCCGCGACGGCCTTCGGCACGGCCTTGAGCCCGGACAGCAGGCGGTAGCCGCGCGGCTGGACGACGGCGTCGAGGTTGGCCTCCCCGCCGGCGAACCCGACGATGCCCGCAATTTTGCTGAGGTCGATCAGTTCGGTGGGGCCCAGGTTCACGAGGGCCTTGACCGCCTTGTCGATGTCCTCGCTGGACGCGTCCGGGCCGGAGTAGTCGCGGATGATCACATCGCTGCCGGGGCCGCGGCCTACGGTGAGCTCGTCCAGCTGCAGTGACAGCAGGCGGCCGTCCTCGCCCAGTTCCAGGACGTACTGCGAGATTTCCTCGGAAATGCGGCGCACCATTTCCTGGCGCTGCAGGGTGACTGCCACGTCGCGGACCGTCACCATGGCCTCTATTTCGAGGGCTGAGAGCGAGCTGGTCACCTGGTCCAGGCGCGAGCGGTAGCGTTCCAGGGTGGCCAGGGCCTGGTTGGCGCGGGCCAGGACCTTCTCGGAGCCTTCCAGCACGTGCCGCAGCCCGTTGACGTACAGCGCGATGATCTGCATGGACTGGCTCACCGAGATGACCGGCACACCGGTCTGGATGGCGACGCGTTCCGCGGTGCGGTGGCGGGTGCCGGACTCCTGGGTTTCGATGCTGGAGTCCGGCACCAGCTGGACTGCGGCGCGCAGGATGTTGCTGGCGTCCTTGTCACAGATGATGGCGCCGTCCATTTTGGCCAGTTCGCGGAGCCGGGTGGGGGAAAAGTCGATGCCGATGTCGAAGCCGCCGGAGCAGATGGATTCGATGGTCCGGTCGATCCCCAGCACGATCAGTGCGCCGGTCCGTCCGCGGAGGATGCGTTCCAGGCCGTCGCGAAGGGCGGTGCCCGGTGCCACTCTGCCCAGGGTCGCCTTAAGTGAATCTTCGGGGCTCCGAGCCATAGATTTTCCCTTCAAAGGTGCAGGCAGCCGCCCGCAGGTACGCCGGTTTCCAGTGTTTGCCGGCAGGTTCAAAAGTACTCGGGTCCCCGCTCTCACCATGATAGAGGTAAAGATGGGCCACAACCGCACAGGCAAGCCTCAAAGTGCCCCATCCGGGCCCTGCGCGCCAGCGCTCCGGAATGCTCCCGCCAAGCCCCGCCCCGGACCGCACTTTGGCGGCGCCCGGGACCCGCTTCGCGTCAGTTCGGCGGCCTGCGATAAACTGGAGTCCGTGGATGGACCGCGGGCTCTCCGCGCGATCCCCCTCCCCAACGCCGCAGCGAAAGTAGCACCGTGTCCCAAGAAGTCCTTAGCCCCGCCCGAGTCCAGGAGATTCACAAGCAGGCGGCCCGGCGTCGGACTTTCGCTGTCATCTCCCACCCCGACGCCGGCAAGTCCACGCTGACCGAGGCGCTGGCGCTGCATGCGAAGGTGATCGGCACCGCCGGTGCCTCCAGCGGCAAGGCCAACCGCAAGGAAACGGTCTCGGACTGGATGCAGATGGAAAAGGACCGCGGCATCTCCATCAGCTCGGCGGCCCTGCAGTTCGCCTACCGGGACACCGTGATCAACCTGCTGGACACCCCCGGCCACGCGGACTTCTCCGAGGACACCTACCGCGTGCTCGCGGCCGTGGACTGTGCCGTAATGCTCGTAGACGCCGCCAAGGGCCTGGAAACCCAGACCATGAAGCTCTTCGAGGTCTGCAAGCAGCGCAATCTCCCCATCATCACCGTCATCAACAAGTGGGACCGGCCGGGCCTGGATGCGCTGGCGCTCATGGACGAGATTACCGAGCGCACGGGCCTCCAGCCGATGCCGCTGACCTGGGCCGTGGGCATCTCCGGTGACTTCCGCGGCGTCTGGGACCTGCGCAACGACCGCTTCGCGCAGTTCAAGCGCAACAACGCCGGCGCAAACATCGCCCTCACCGAGTACTTCACGCCGGAAGAGGCCGCGGCCAGCCAGGGCGACGACTGGTCCAACGCCGTGGACGAGGCCGGTCTTGTGGTCGAGTCGAACCTCGAGTTCGACGTCGAGGCCTTCCACGCCGGCAAGGCGACGCCGATCCTCTTCAGCTCCGCGGCCCTAAACTTCGGCGTAAAGGAAATCCTGGACGCCCTCGTGGACTTCGCACCGCCCGCGGCGCCCCGGCCCGACGTCGACGGCGCAGCCCGCCCCGTCGACGCGCCCTTCGCCGGCTTCGTCTTCAAGGTCCAGGCCGGCATGAACAAGGCCCACCGCGACCACGTCGCCTTCATCCGCGTCTGCTCCGGCATCTTTGAGCGCGGCATGGTTGTGACGCAGGGCAGGACCGGCAAGTCCTTCGCCACCAAGTACGCCCAGCAGGTCTTCGGCCGCGAACGCGAGGTCATCGACGAGGCCTTCCCCGGCGACGTCGTGGGCCTCGTGAACGCCTCCTCGCTGCGGGTCGGCGACAGCCTCTTCATCGAAAAGCCCGTTGAGTTTCCCGCGATCCCGCTGTTCGCCCCGGAGCACTTCCAGGTGGCGCGGTCCAAGGACCCCAGCCGCTTCAAGCAGTTCCGCCGCGGCATCGAACAGCTGGAGCACGAGGGCGTCATCCAGGTCCTCCGCTCCGACATCCGCGGAGACCAGGCCCCGGTGCTGGCCGCCGTCGGTCCGATGCAGTTCGAAGTGGTTGAGGACCGCATGGCCCACGACTTCAGCGCCCCGATGCGGCTGGAGCGGCTGCCCTATTCCATCGCCCGGATCTCGACGGCGGACGCCATGCCCGCGCTGGCCAGCGTGCCCGGCGCGGAGGTGCTGCTGCGCTCCGACGGCGAGTACCTGGCACTGTTCAACGACGTCTGGGCGCTGCGCCGGATCGAGAAAAACCACCCGGACCTGACCCTGGTGCCGATCGGCACGCACAACCCCGCGAAATAGCGGGTCACCCGTTGCGGGCAACATTCAGGAAGGTGTGCTCCACGGCTTTCTGAATCCAGGATCCGGGTTATCATAAGTAACCTTGCTATCACTGCGGGCGCCGGCGATTCCGCCGGAAATTTGGACTGATCCGCCCGATTCTGTTGGCGGACCCCGCACTAGGGACTGCGTACACTTCTTGACTGACACAATTTCACAGCCGTCGCCTGCCAAGCCGGCCGTCTCAAAGCAGCGCATGGAACCTGGATTCCTGCTGAGCGGTCGCTACCGGATCAAAGACCTTATTGGCCGGGGCAGCGAATCAACCGTGTACCTGGCCCACGACGAGCTCCTGCAGCGTGAGGTGGCCGTCAAACTCTTCCGCAATGACGCGGACGATGTTGAGCGCACCCGCCAGCACGGCCAGGAAGTGCGGATCCTGGCCGGAGTGAGCCACCATGCCCTCGTGACGCTGTTCGACGCCGGCGCGGACCTGAGCGATCCGGAGTCGAGGCTCACGTACCTCGTGATGGAACTGGTCCGGGGGAAGGACCTGCGCCACCGGGCCGCCCAGGGGCCGCTCTCCGCAGCGCACATGGCCCTGATCGGCCACGACCTCGCGGACGGGCTCTCCTACATCCACCGCCACGGCATCGTCCACCGCGACGTCAAGCCGGCCAACATCCTGCTCGTCGACTACAGCAACGACGACCGGCGTCCCCGCGTCAAACTCACCGACTTCGGCGTCGCCGTCATGCTTGGGCACAACCATGCGGCCGACGACGGCGGGACGTCCGGGACGCCCGCCTACCTGAGCCCGGAACAGGCCGCCGGTGAGCCCGCCGGCCCGCACAGTGACATCTATTCGCTGGGCCTCGTCCTGCTTGAGGGTCTGACCGGAAAAATGGCGTATCCCGGCGCGCCCATCCAGTCCGCCGTCGCGCGGTTGCTCCGCGATCCGCAGATCCCGGAGGAGCTCGCACCGATGTGGGTCGCCCTGCTGTCCTCCATGCTCGCCCGTGACCCGGCCGAGCGTCCGCCGGCCAGGGAGGTCTCGCTGGCACTGCGCCAGGAAGTGATCAACGGTGCGGCACGCCACCGCGCGGAAAGCCTTCAGCCGGCCACGGACGAGGAAGGCCGGATGCGCGCCGTTGAGCGGTACCGGATCCTCGACACCCCGGCGGACGGCGCGTTCGACCGGATCGCCTCGCTCGCGGCCCGTATGTTTTCCGTCCCGGTCGCGATAGTGAGCGTGGTGGACCACGACCGGATCTGGTTCAAGGCCCATCACGGCACCGACGTCACGGAGATCGGCAGGGACCCGGGGCTGTGCGCCTCGGCGATCCTGCAGGACGACGCCTGGGTCATCGAGAATGCCAGCACGGATCCGCGCACGCTGGCCAACCCGTTGGTGGCCGGTGAATTCGGGCTGCAATTCTACGCGGGCGTGCCGCTGCGCACCCCGGACGGCCACAACCTGGGCACGTTCTGCATTCTGGACCGCGAACCGCGGACCTTCAGTGCCGCGGACACGCGCACGCTCGAGGATCTCGCCGCGATCGTGATGAACGACCTTGAAATGCGGCTGCAGAGCCGGGAAGCCGTTTCCCGCTAGGCCTTGGGCCGCCGCTTGCCGGCACGGAGCCGCGCCTGCTTGCCGGGCCTCGCCGGCTAGCGCCGTCCGGCGTGCAGCGCCAGTTCCAGCTCGAACCGCGCCTTCGGGTCCTCCAGCGTGTCCCCGAACAGCTCGCGCAACTGCGCCGCCCGGTAGCCCACGGTCTGCGGATGGATGCCCAGTTCGGCCGCGACCGGTGCCCGCTGCCCCCAGTGCCGCAGCCAAGAGAGCAGAGTTTCCGCCAGCCGCTCGCGCTGGGCCGGACGCAGCCCCTCCAGCGGGGCGAGCCGGCGGTTGGCCAGCTCGGCAATGGCCGAGGGCTCGGCGCCGAGGATCACCTGGGCCAGATGGTCGTCCGCCCAGATGGGCGGGTCCTCGGAGCCGTCCCGCGGCGGAACAACGGAGGCCGCGAGCACGGCGAGCCGCAGCGAATCGGGGACTTTCTCCCAGCCGCCCGCCGGTCCGACGGCGGCGCTGCGCCCCTGCAGCGCCTTCTCGAGAGTGGCCCGCGCGGTGCTGGACTTCTGCGCCGGAACCAGGGCGACGACGTCGGTCTCGCGTTCGATCACCAGGGTTCCCGGTCCCAGCCGCAAGCGCAGCCCGGCCGCCCGCTCCAGCGGCAGCGTCACCACCACCATCCGCGGGGGAAGGGACCAGTCCGCCAGGGCTGCCTTCTGGCGCAGGGCCGCCTCGTCGGCCTGGCCCAGCAGCAGGAGGTCCAGCAGTTCGGTGCGGCGCCGGTCCACCGCGCCGGCGCGCTCCGACTGTTCGAAGGCGTAGGCCTCGGCGCTGACGGCCGACAGTTCATCGATGTAGGCGAGGATCGATTCGCCGAGGTCCACCACAACGCTCTGGCCCAGGTGGTGCTCCACGGAGACCCGGGACATCTCCCGGAATGTCACCCGGGCGCCCATCCGGTAGGCGCTCAGCAGCGCGTCCATGCTCCGGCCCTGCCGGAATTCACCGCTGCCCAGCCCCGCCACCAGTTGCCGGCTCTCTTCCGACAGCGCCGGCAACCTGGTCCCCGGTAACTGCAGGAAGCGGTCCAGAGCCGCCGCCACCCCGCGCCGGAGGCCCCGGCCGAATCGGCCCTCGATGGGCCTTGCGTAGGCCGGCACGAGCTGCGGGACGGCGTCGATGATGGCCTCCACGATGCCCGGCATCATGGGCCGGAGCATGTCGCTGACCTCCCGCGGCAGGGCGAGCCACGGCGGGTCATGGGCGGGGATGACGGGCTGGTCCGTCGGGGAAGCATTCATGAGCCATATCCGTTTTGTTTGTTGCGGGTAGACAGTTTCTAAGACTCGATCGTATGCCTTGGGTGAAGAACTATGATGCAAACTGACATAAGATTGATAAATGATCCGGCTCCGTAAGCTGGCGCGCGCCGCATCTCTACTGACCACCCCCCTAGCCCCAGAAGACATTCTGGCGCTGTTCAACCCTGTGTTCTCCGCCCGCCAGTTGCGCGGCGTGGTCACTCGGGTGGTTCCAGAAACGGCCGATACCGCCACCATCTTTTTCCGTCCCGGCCGCGGCTGGCAAGCACACCTTGCCGGCCAGTGGGCCCGCATCGGCGTCGAACTCGACGGCGTCCGCCACTGGCGGTCGTACTCGCTGAGCGCCCCGGCAGGCCAGGACCCTGCCATCACCGTCACGGACATGGGTGCCGTCTCCGGCACCTTGGTGCGCGGCACCAAGCCGGGCGACGTGCTCTTCCTGGCGCCCCCGCAGGGCGACTTCCTCCTGCCCGAACACCCGCGGCCCCTGCTGATGCTCACCGCCGGCAGCGGCATCACCCCGGTGATGTCCATGATCCGCACACTTGTGCCGCACCGCCCCGACTCCGACGTCGTGCTCATCCACACCGCCAGGACGGCTGCGGATGCCATCTTCCGCGAGGAATTGGCAGAACTCGCTGACCAGTTCCCCAACTTCCGGGTCATCCACTGGTTCACCGGCGAGCACGGCCGGCTGGACTTCACCTCCACAGACGACCTTGAGCGGCTCTGCCCGGACTGGCGCCAGCGGGCAGCCTACGCGTGCGGCCCCGAAGAGTTCCTGGACGACGCCGAGGCACTCTGGGAAGCCGAGACCGCGGAGTCCGCCGCCGCAGAGGAGGCGCCGACTTCAGCCACCCTCACCATCGAGCGGTTCAGCACCAGCCTGGCCGGCGGGGAGGGACACGACGGCGGAATCGTCACCTTCGAGGCCTCCGACCGGGAAGTCGAAGCGGACGGCGACACGCCCCTGCTCGACGTCGGCGAGGACGCCGGCGTACTGATGCCCAGCGGGTGCCGGATGGGCATCTGCCACAGCTGCCTCATCCCCCTCCGGGCCGGGCAAGTCCGTGACCTGCGCACGGGCGAAGTCCACGGCGAGCCCGGCCAACTAATCCAGACGTGCGTTTCGGCTGCCGCCGGACCCGTTAACCTCGACCTCTAAGGAGTACCACCGCATGACGATAATTTCCGATAAGCCTGACGTTTCCGAGGATGCTTCCAAGGACGACGCGGCTACGGCGCCCGTCGCCGTAAAGCGGAGGCCCGGTGCCCTCGCCGAAACCGGCAGCCCGCTGGTCCGTCCGGCCGCGGCGGCGCACCTTTCTGACGAGCAGGTGGCCGAGCTCGGCCGCGAGCTCGACGCCATCAAGGACGAGATCCTCGCCAAGCGCGGCGCCAGCGACGCGGCGTACATCCGCCGGGTAATCAAGGTCCAGCGCGGGCTTGAGATTACCGGCCGCGCCACCCTTCTGGTGAGCAAGCACAAGGCAGCCTGGATCGCAGGCACGACGATGCTCAGCTTCGCCAAGATCCTGGAAAACATGGAACTGGGCCACAACATCCTGCACGGCCAGTGGGACTGGATGCGGGACCCGGACATTCACTCCACCACCTGGGACTGGGACTTCGTCACCCCTACGCGCTCCTGGCAGCACACCCACAACGACCTGCACCACCGCTGGACCAACGTCGTAGGTAAGGACAATGACATCGGGTACAACCTGCTGCGGATGGATCCGTCCCAGGAGTGGAAGCCCTTCAACCTGGGCAACCCGCTGTACAACGCGATCCTGGCACCGGTCTTCGAATGGGGAATCGCACTCTACGATCTTGAGCTGCCTGACTATCAAGAGGGCAAGAAGAGCAAGGAGGCCATGACCCGTGACCTCAAGGCGCTGGGTCTCAAGGCCCTGAAGCAGTTCACCAAGGACTACGCCGCCACACCTGCCGTGGCCATGCTGACCGGCTCGGGCAAGCAGGCGCTGTACGGCACCCTGACCGCCAACGCGGTCCGGAACGTCTGGGCGCACGCGATCATCTTCTGCGGGCACTTCCCCGACGGCACCGACACCTTCACCGAAGATATGGTCGAAGGCGAGACCCGCGGCGACTGGTATGTCCGGCAGATGATCGGATCGGCCAACATTTCCGGGTCCAAGTTCATGCACCTGATGAGCGGTAACCTCTCGCACCAGATCGAGCACCACCTCTTCCCGGACCTGCCGTCCAACCGCTACGCGGAGGTGGCCCCGAAGGTGCAGGAGATCTGCAAGCGCTACGGCCTGCCGTACACCACCGGACCCCTGCTGAAGCAGGTCGGCTCCACCTGGGCCAAGGTCTTCAAGCTGGCGCTGCCGCCGAAGAAGGCGTAACGGCCCGGGACTGTGTTCCGGCGTCACAGCAACTGATCGAAGAGAGGGGCGCCTGCCAGTGCGGCAGGCGCCCCTTTTGTGCGCGGTGACCGGCGGCGAGTTGGTGTAATAGCCGCTATTGGTCGAGCTTTTGGACCCGTGTGCGCGTGATCCTGCCCAAGGTCCGACCATTCTCCGCCGCCGGCACTTGGCAGGGCCGTTCCTGGGCGGATGCGTATGAGGGACAGCCTCCCGACATCTGAGTCTGGTTCCAGCCGAAATTTCTCGGACTAATGTACGGGGTGTGAGCTCTGGAGGTATGGTCGGTGTCGGCGGGCAAGGCTGCGTAGACCGAGGGAAAGAAGATCTTAATCGCAGGGGCGGGAGCTACAGGCGGATATTTCGGTGCCCGTCTCAGTCAAGCCGGTCGAGACGTGACATTCCTGGTGAGGCCTCAACGGGCAGAGCAGCTGCACGACGGACTGAGGCTGACCGGACCAACCGGCGAGGAACGGTTGCTGTGCGCACGGTGACAGCGGACCGGATCAAGGACCACTACGACCTGGTGGTCATTTCGGTGAAGGCCGGCGCCCTGACCGCGGTTCTTGATCAAATCACTCCGGCGCTTGGACCCGACACTCTCGTTCTGCCTTCCTAAACGGAATGGCGCATATGCCCGAACTCAATCTGCGCTATGGAACCGAGCGGGTGATCGGCGGCATCGTACGCGTAGTAACAACCGTCACCAGCTCGGGTGCGATCCACCAGATCTAGCCGATCGCCGCGATGGACTTTGGTCCGCAGGACGGTCTGGCCACCAAAAAGCTGGAAGCGATCCGGGAGCAACTCGACGTTCCGGGCTATGAGTTGAGCTTCAGGACAGACATTGTTGATGCCATGTGGAAGAAGTGGGTTTTCATCACGGCTGCCGGCGTCGTCACCTGCTTGATGCGCGGCTCCGTCGGCGACATCATCGACGCCGGAGGCGGACACTTCATCGACCAAGTCATAGCCGAAACCGAGCGTGTGGCCGCGGCAGCGGGGCATCCGGTCACGGCCAAGGACCACGCCGCCGCCGTGCAGATGCTCACAGAGCCAGGCTCAGTTTTCACGTCGTCGCTCTATCGCGACGTGGCCGCCGGCCTGCCCCACGAGGGCGAGCATTTGCTTGGGACATTTGTCGACACCGCCGTTGGTTTCCACCTGGATGTGCCTTCGACAAATATGGCACTGTTGCAGCTGCGCACCCACGATCGGGCAGTGGCGAGGGCGCGACTGTAGTACTAGCCTTGGCGGGCTTTCAGCCTAGGGTTTTTCTTGTTGATGACGAAGGTGCGGCCACGACGGCGGACAACCTGGGCGCCGGGGATTTTCTTCAGTGCGCGCAGCGAGTTTCGTACTTTCATGAATTGCTCCTTTGTGGTGTTCCTGTTGCTTGGTTCAGGTAGAAGGGGTCAGGGAACGAGTCGGCGCCGGATGCTATTTCCGTCTCGGTCAGTTCGCAGTCTGCCAACAATGCGGCGATTTCTGCGGCGTCGACATCGTCTCCGGTGATGGCGATGACGGTTCCGCAGTCACCGAATTCCGGGTGCCAGTCCAGTACGGCGTCAGGACCGGCGGCCGCGCTCATTAGCGGCAGAGCCTTCCGGTCAGCCTGCCAGGGGCCGGTGTTTTCCAGCCACATCCGTGGCCCTATTCCCTGCATGGCGATCCGGCACCCCGGCGCCGAGGCAACCCAGAGCCGTCCACGCAGCCAGCAGCTTCCCTCGGCGAGGGCTGCCAGGGCGTCCCGGAAACGTGCCGGGTGCAGCGGCCGGGCAATCCGCTGCACGACGGTGCTGAAGGGCGCAGAGGACCTGGCCGGTGCCCTCACCGCCCAGGGTGCGCTGCGCGCCATCGCTTCGGCAAGGTTATGCCTGCCGGTACGAAGTTCTCCTGCGCTTTCGGTGAGCACCGTGTGCGGCGCCATTTCGCGGATTAGGTTCACGCCCCGGAGCCGCTGCGCGGGGTCGACCGGCACCAGCGCGGGGTCGGCCAGCAGGACCGTGTCGTTGTAGGAGAGCTCACCCAGCAGGAATTCTCCGGGTGTCCGGTTATCCTCGGGAACCGGAGTGAACCCTGATTCGAACAAAGTGTGGTGATCCCAGACCTGGTCCTCCAAAGCATCCGGAGCGCAGGCCAGGACCACCGCTTCGATTGTCAACGAAGCACCCAGGCCCCTCAGCAGTGCGTGTACGGCCGCGGACGAGGCTACCGCAGGCGGCAGGCCCACGATGATAGGAGAGCCGGACTCCATCAACCGGGCCACCGTGGGCACGACATCGAGCCGAACCGTACAGCTCAGGCAACCGTGTTCCAGCGTGGACACTTCCCGTTCCAGAAGCTGCCCTTCCTTGAAGACCCGCCGGATGACCATCCCGTCCTCAAGCAGATCATGGAAAACGACAAGGGCGCCGGGGGATTCCGCCGCCAGCGCCGCACACGCTGCCTGCCGGCAAAAGGAGTCTAAAGAGCTCACCATGGTTACTTTCATGACAGTAACCATATATGAGAATCGTTCGCATTAGTAGTTGGGTCGTACGGCTTAAGCTTTGCGTGGGGTCTACCTTGTCCGGGTCAGGACAGATCGCTTTGCTTATGTGAGGCGTCGGCCCCCGTCCAGGCGGACGACACAATCGGCGGCAGCAATGGATTCTTCGTCGTGGCTTACGCAGGCGACTGCCGCGCCGCGCTTGGCTTCTGCGGCGAGCATGGACCGGGTGCGCTTCCGACTTTCGATGTCGAGGCCAGCGGCGGGCTCATCGAGGAGGAAGATGCGCGCCTGGCGGGCGATGCCCTGGGCCAGCAATGCGCGTTGACGCTGGCCGCCGGAAAGTTGATTGAACGGTGATAACGCGAGGTCTGTGAGATGAACGCGGTCCAGGGCTTCGGCAACGCGTGTTCTTCGCTCCACTGCGCTGATTCTGGTGGAGCGGCCTGGTGATGCGCCCCATGTACCCATCATCACCACATCACGAACCGTGAGGGGGAGCGCGTCAGGAGTTGTTACCCGCTGGACCACCAGCGCGACGTCATGAGTGCGTTCCACTGTGCCGCGGAGGGGCTGGCGTACGCCTGCGAGGATCTCGATGAGCGTAGATTTGCCGGCGCCGTTGGGTCCGGCGATCGCAGTCACTGAGCCCCAGTGTAAGTCGACGTCGACGTCCTGCAGGGCGGGAGACTCACCGAAGCTGAAGTAGAGGTGTCGTGCGCGAAGAGCGTAGCCAGAAGAGAACACGGTTCACTCTAACGTTATTGATAATCAATCTCAATAACGCCTATGGTGGTCAGGTGCATTGGCTGACTGAACCCTTTACCGCAGACTTCTTCCTGCGTGCGCTGCTTGGCGGCGCCCTTGTCGCTATCATTTGCGGCGTTGTTGGCACATGGGTTGTGATCCGCGGCATGGCGTTCCTTGGTGAAGCTATAGGTCACGGGATGTTGCCAGGCGTTGCGCTGGCAACAGTTGTGGGTGCTCCCGCTGTCTTGGGCGGTGCGGTGAGTGCCATTGTCATGAGCGCGATGATCAGTGCGCTGCAGCGGCGTGGTCGGCTGTCGTATGACACAAGCATTGGTCTGCTGTTCGTGGCGATGCTCTCCCTCGGCGTCATCATCGTGTCCCACTCTCGCTCTTTTGCTACTGACGCGACGGCAATGCTGTTCGGTGACATCCTTGCGATGAACGAAGGGGACCTGTTTGGACTGCTTACCGCCGTGATTACCACGGTGGTGATCGCTTTGGTCCTGCACCGCAGGTTCGTCGCAGCAGCCTTTGACACCCGTATTGCCGTGACTTTGGGGCTTAGTCCCCACTTCGCGCAACTGGCACTGGTTGGACTTGTGACCCTTGCGGTCGTTTCCTCCTACCAGGCCGTTGGATCTTTGCTGGTGGTGGGGCTGCTACTCGCGCCCGCCGTCGCTGCCAGCCCCTGGACGCGCAGTATCCCGGCCCGCATGGTCGTCGCTTCCGCATTCGGCATATTAGCGGTAGGGCTTGGCCTTCTCAGCTCCTGGTATGCGGGTACTGCGGCAGGGGCTTCCATAGCCGGGGCCGCCATCGCGCTGGCCGCTTTCTCCGGCGCGGGGGCACGCCTAATCAGCTCGCGACGCAAATCGGCAGCTACTAAAGTCCCTGGATCCGCACCCGCCTCCGTTTTTGTGTCTCTCTCTGGAAAGAAGTAATGAATCTCCAAACACCGTCTGCGGCCCTTGCCGTCCTGGCTCTACTGCTTCTCACGGGATGCGGCAGTGCGCCCACCGCGCAGTCACCGCAACCTGACCCGAGCGGGTCCGTCTCCGCCGATGATGGGCATGGAGGGATTCCGGGCGTGGCCGAGGTCGCTGAACCACAGCTTCACCTTGTGGCGATCGACGCCGAGGGCGAAGCCTCAATGCTGGACCTCCTCACCGGGACAGATTCCCGCCTTGGGAAGGTCGGGCCGCCGGCCGATGTCACTACTGACGGCCGGTATGTCTTTGCAGCCAACAGCACTGGCGTCGAAATTGTCGACAGCGGCGTCTGGACCTGGGACCATGTGGACCACTTCCACTACTACCGGGCTGAACCCAAAACCGTGGGCACGCTTGCCGGCGAGGGTACGGCCACCATCGCCACCGGCATGCTCTCCACAGCTGGCACAACTGGTGTGTTCTTCCCTTCCTCCGGAGCTGCAGTGCTGCTGGATAACTCCGCCCTCTCTGATGGGACGATCTCCGAGAGCCTCCGCCTCGACGTTGAACCGCACGACGGCATGATCGCCCCGCTGGGGGAAGGCGCCATGGTTACCGAAGCCGACGCTGGGGGAAAGGCTGCGCGACTGCGCGCCATTGACGCCACCGGCAGCGAGCTGACCTCCACGGAGTGCCCGGGGGCAGCAGGAACCATCACCACCCGGGTCGGCCTGGTCATCGGCTGCGCAGACGGGGCGGTCATCGCCACGACGGACGGTAACACACCCGTGCTGGAACACGTTCCCTACCCGGCCGGGGCCGCTGCCCCGGCAACGGCATTCGAGGGACGGAAGGGCCGGCCCACCGTCGCTGGCCTGGGGACTGATGCCGGCGTGTGGCTGCTCAACACCCGCCAGCGCACGTGGGACTGGCTCCCCACGTCGACCCAGGTACTCGCTGCTGCCGCGGTGGACGACGCTGAGGGGCGCGTGGTCGCCGTAGGCGCTGACGGCACGGTCCAGGTATACGACGCAACGACCAAACAGCGCATCGCCGCGACCGAACCGCTAATGGCCGCAACCCTGGCCGATCCAGCCCTGGCCGGAAAGGTAGAGCTCAGCGTTGACGGCCAGCGCGCCTACCTCAGCGCACCGGCGGAGGGAGTTGTTTACGAGATCGACTATGCCGATGGTGCCCGGATCGCCCGTACTCTCGAGCTGCCCACACGGCCAGTTCATCTCGCGGAGACCGGACGATGAGGCGCGCAGCACTGCTGGCCTTCGCCGCGGCCCTCGCACTGGTCCTTCCGGGATGCTCGCAACCAGAGACACCCCAGGAGCCGCAGATCGTGGTCACCACCAACATTCTGGGCGACGTGACACGACAGGTCCTCGGCGACCAGGCCCAAGTAACGACACTCATGCAGCCCAACGCCGATCCGCACTCCTTCGAAATCTCCGCCCAGCAAGCGGCCCTGTTGGGCAGTGCAGACCTGGTGGTCTCCAACGGCCTCGGCCTGGAGGAAGGGCTGCAACAGCACCTCGACAGGGCCGCAGCAGCCGGCGCCCCCATGCTGGTCGCAGGGGAAACGATCGACGTCGTTCCGTACAGCTCGGGGGACGCGGAAGGCGCACCGGACCCGCACTTCTGGACCGACCCGGCCGCCATGCTCGACGTCGTTGACGCCCTGGAAGCCGCCGCCCGCAACATCGACGGGATTGACGCCGGGCAGCTCGCCACCAGCGCGGCCGCCTACCGGGATCAACTCACGCTGCTCCATACCGAGATGACAGATGCCTTCGCTGCCGTTCCCCAGGAGCGCCGGGCACTGGTGACCAACCACCACGTCTTCGGCTACCTTGCGGAACGCTTCGACTTCAAGGTTGTAGGCGCCGTCATTCCCGGAGGAACCACGCTGGCTGCCCCCAGCGCCGCTGACCTGCGCCAACTGAGCCAAGCGATCCGCAGCGCCGGGGTTCCCACCATCTTTGCCGAATCGTCCCAGCCCGACCGCCTGGTGCAAGTGCTCGCCAGCGAGGCCGGGGTCAACGTGAAGGTCGGTGAACTGTTCACCGAATCACTGACCGGCCCCGACGGCGGAGCAGCAACCTACCTGGAAATGATGCGGGCCAACACCCAGCGCATCGTCCAGGGACTCGCATCCTGACCACACACACCATTCACCCTGCACCCCAAAGAAGAGAAAATGAGGAACCACCACATGCTCCGCCAACGAAACGCCCGCCTGGGAGGCATCGCCGCCATCGCCGGGATGACGCTCCTGGTCTCTGCCTGCGCCAACGGCTCCATCACACCGGCCAGTACGGCCGAAACCTCCAGCGCCGCCGCCGTCCCGGCAGACACCCACGGCCGCGTCGCGATCTCCTACCCGGGAGGCATCAGCGTCCTGGACGGCAGAACTTTGGACGTTGTTGAGAAGTTTGACTCCGAGGAGTTCACCCGGCTCAACGCCGCCGGCGATGGCCGGCACGTCTTCGTCACCACGAAGGCCGGCTTCCAGCTGCTGGACACGGTCGAACCCAAACTCACGGACCTCGTCGTCGACGCAACGACGGCGGGCCACGTGGTCCGGCACGCCGGCAACACTGTCCTGTTTGACGATGGAACGGGCACCACCACCATCCTGAAGACCGCCGATCTCGCCAAAACCGACGGCGCACTGCCCGAGACACAGACCTACAAGGCCGACTCGCCGCACCATGGAGTTTCTATCGTGCTGGCGGACGGCAAACTGATCACAACAATCGGGGACAAGACCTCCCGTGCCGGGGCGGTGGCACTCGAAGCGCACGGTGACCACTGGGACAAGGCCGCTGAAAGCAACGAATGCCCCGGTATCCACGGTGAAGGTACCGCCGCAGGCGAAGCGGTGATCTTTGGCTGCGAGGACGGCGCTCTGCTTTTCCACGACGGAAAGTTCGAAAAGTTCACCGCACCGGATAAGTACGGGCGGATGGGCAACGCTTACGTCTCCGAAACCAGCCCCATTGTGGTAGGTGACTACAAAAACGATCCCGACGCCGAGGGCTACCTGCTCAACTCAGTAGCCCTCATCGACACTGAGAAGCACGCCTACAACGTTGTCAAGCTCCCCGGCACCATCAAATACACGTTCCGGGACATTGCCCGTGGACCTGGGGACTTTGCCTACATACTTTCCACGAACGGATCCATCCACGTTCTGGATCCCAAGGAAGGGAGGATCGTCAACGAATTCCCCGTAATCGATGCCTGGGAGGGTCCGGTCGAATGGCAGGACGCCCACCCTGCCATCGTCGTCAACGGGAACACTGCCTACATCACCGAACCGGCAGCACACACCGTGCACTCGGTCGACCTGACCACCGGCAAAATCACCGCGTCCGCCCAAATGGACGTAGTGCCCAACGAAATCGCCGTCACCCTCGGAGCGCACTGACCCTTTTGCTTCCTATGTGTGAACCCGCCGGCGAAGCGCATCACGGCCAGCTTGCGGTAGCGGTCCACGTAGGTGCCGAAGCTGATGCTGGAAAGGGCGATCAACAGCATGTACGCGCCGCCGATTACCCCGGTGGCGATCACGTTGCGCGTCTGCAGGTACACCCAGAACGTCAGGGCGAACCACAGGTAGCTGGTGGTGATGTTGGCGAGGGCGGTGTTCACCAGGATACCGGCGAAGCTGCGGGACCGCTGGGCCTGGCTGCGCAAGGACGTGTCGACGGCGTAGGGATCGGCCAGGCGAGTGGCCCCGGCCGCCGGGTGGGGAACTAGGCTCGGGCTTTGGCTGCCACACCCAGAATGTGGGCCACCCGCGGGTTGCCGGGGAGTGCTGAAAAGCCGAAGCGCTCCAGGCTCAGCACAGTGAGGTCTGCCCCGGCGATCGCGGCCGCGGTGTCCCGGTTCGGGTGGCATCCGCCGGCCAGACGGCTCCACAGCGGTGTGAGCAGGTCCTCGGCCGCCCCCAGTACACGGTGTTCCGAGCGGACGTGTTCATAGAACAGCAGCAGGCCGCCGGGCCGGAGGGCCCGGACCGCCTCCGCCAGGGCGGCGGGCTGCTCCGCCACGCTGCACAGCACCAGGCTGCAGACGACGACGTCGATCGAGGCGTCCGCCGCCGGCAGCGATTCGGCCACGCCGTCCTGCACAGTGATGGGCACCGGCGCCCTGGCTGCGGCGGCTAGCGCCAGGTCCCGGAGCGTGGGGTCCGGTTCCAGCGCCAGCACGCCCGTCACCGCGGCAGGGTAGAACGGGAAAGTTGCCCCGTAGCCGGCGCCGATTTCGACGACGCTGCCGTGCGCCGCCTCCACGAGGCGGCGGCGGTGTTCCGCTGCCCCGCGGGCGTCCATGCGCGGACCCATCCGGGCGAAGTTGCGCCCAAACGAGCGAGTGCGGGGGCTGGCGTCTGGCATTGCGGCGTCCTTGCGGTCAGCTGGCGGCGGCGGGATTAAGCTTCAGCCGCCTCAGCAGCTGGGCGGTGAGGGCCACCGCGATCGTGGAGGCGGACATCAGCACGGCGCCGGCGGCCGGCACCCGTGCCCCGGAACGGACCAGGATGGCATCCCCGGTTCTGAGCTCGGAGACGCTGACGGCCTCGGTTCCGGACCCGGTGATGCGTTCGGCATCCCCCGGCAGCAGGGCTGCCAGTGCGTCCAGGGCGCCCCTGCGCGGAGCCGGGGGCGCGCATCTCGATCCACTGGCCCAGCAGCATGATCGCGACCAGGAGTGCAAGCTCCCACCAGAAGTCGAGGTCGAAGCCGCCGATCCCGGGGGTTGTCACCCAGGAGGCCGTGAAGGCGACGCTGATGGCCATGGCGATCAGCAGCATCACGCCCGGTTTACGGGACTTCAGTTCACGGAGGCCGCCCTGGAGGAACGGCTGGCCACCATAGAGGAAGATCACGGTTCCCCGGACCGGCGGAATCCAGACCGAGCCGGGGAAGAGCGGCGGCTCGTAGCCCAGCAGCTGCCCGAACATGGGGCTGAAGAGGACCACCGGGACGGCCAGGAGCAGCGTCAGCCAGAACCGGTTCTTGAACATCGCCACGCTGTGCCCCGCATGCTGGCCGTGGCTGTGCACCCGATGCTCATCATCCGGTCCGGGGGACGCGCCCGGATTCCGGGGGCCCTGATGGCCCTGGACCAGGGACCCGCCGTTGACGGCCTGGCTGCTGTGCTGGTGTTCCACGATGGGCGCTCCCGGGGCTGGTACCGGTGACTTTCTCCCAAAATACCCCTAGGGGGTATCCTTGGCAAGGGGTTGGGGGAAGAGTTTCGCGCTCAGCTGAGCAGCAGGCCCAGGGCCTCGGCGAGGTGCCCCACTTCCCGCACTGAGAAGCCCGCGGGAACCGGGCCGGGGCCGTTGGGGCTCGCGGGCACCACCGCGTGGGTGAAGCCCAGGCGATGGGCTTCATGGATGCGCTGGTTGATGCCCGGCACGGGACGGACCTCGCCGGCCAGGCCCACCTCGCCGAAGGCAATGAGCCGCTGCGGCAGGGGTTTTTTGGCTTTCGCCGAGGCCACGGCCAGGGCCACGGCGAGGTCCGTGGCCGGTTCGCTGAGCTTGACGCCGCCGACCGTCGCCACGTAGGAGTCATCCTTATGCAGGAGGCAGCCTGCCCGCTGCTGCAGCACGGCGAGCAGCATTGCCACCCTGGAGCTATCCAGCCCGCTCGTGGCCCGGCGCGGCTGGGAACTGGCGCTCTCGGCCAGCAGCGACTGCACTTCGGCCAGCAGCGGACGGCGCCCCTCCAGAGTCACGGTGATGCAGGTGCCCGAGACCGGTTCCTTGGTCCGGGAGACAAACAGCCCGCTGGGATCGGCCAGGCCCACGATCCCGTCCTCATTCAGGTCAAAACACCCGACGTCGTCGGTGGGCCCGTAGCGGTTCTTGACGGCCCGCAGCAGCCGCAGCCGGGAATGGCGCTCCCCTTCGAACTGGCAGACGACGTCCACGAGGTGTTCCAGCAGCCGGGGGCCGGCGATCGAGCCGTCCTTCGTCACGTGCCCCACCAGCAGGGTGGTCATGTTGCGGCGCTTGGCTGCGGCGATGAGGGACGCGGCGACCTCGCGCACCTGGGAGACCCCGCCGGCGCTGCCCTCGACGTCGGCGCTGCTCAGGGTCTGGACGGAGTCCACCACCAGCAGGCGCGGTTCGAGTTTCTCCACCTGCCCCAGCGCCTGGCCGAGGTCCGTTTCGGCCGAGAGGTACAAGGACTCGGCCACGGCGTCGATCCGGTCGGCGCGGAGCTTCACCTGTGCCGCGGACTCCTCGCCGGTGATGTAGAGGACGTCCTGGGCAGTGCGGGCAAACTTGGCAGCGACGTCCAGGAGTAGCGTGGACTTGCCGACGCCGGGCTCGCCGGCCAGCAGGATCACGGCGCCGGGGACCAGCCCGCCGCCGAGCACCCGGTCCAGTTCGTCGACGCCGGTGGGCAGGAAGGCGGCGGTGGTTGCATCAACCTCGGCGATCCGGCGGGCCGGTTCCAGCACGGTGGTGGCCGCCGTCGTCCGGGCCACCGCGGCGCCGGTCTCCTCGACGGTGCCCCAGGCCTGGCATTCGCCGCAGCGGCCCACCCACTTAGCCGTGGTCCAGCCGCATTCGGCGCATTTGTAGCCCGGCGCCTTGGAAGCCCGGGAAGTCTTGGTAGCCATTGGTCCACCCTATCCGCGGCCGGTGACAACCAGGGGAACGGAGGTCCCCGCAGGGGTCCTAGAGCGGCGGGAGGATGTCCCGGGCCTCGTTGGAATCCACGCCGGCGGCCTCGAGCAGGTCCACCAGGAGCGGCCGGAACAGCATGACCACCGTTTCGCCCTCGAGCCGCTCCACGCCCAGCAACCGGGGATGCAGGCGGCCCGCGGTCTCCCGCAGTTCAGCCCGGGCCGTGCGCAGGTGGGCGCGGCGGGCGCCATCGTGCACTTCCGCCAGGCCCAGCGACAGCTCGTCGACGGCGGCGGCGGTCTCCTGCAGGACCTCGGCAATGTTCTGGGTGGCCTCGTCCGAGAGCGCAGCGTGGTTGATGGCACTGGTCAGGCGGCGGGCAAAGACCCGGCTGTTGCGCAGCGCGAGGTCGATGTAGTCCAGCGACTGCTCCAAGGAGTCCAGCTCTTCCCGGTGCCGCCGGTAGGCGGGCGCCAGGGTCGCCACCTCGCCGGAGGTGCGGAGGGACTGGCGCATGGCGTCAACGAGGGGCTGGCAGTTCCGCCCGCGGATCAGCGCATGCCAGGCCTGGGTGGAGTCGCTGTAGCTCAGGGCGGAGGCGCATTCCCGCAGCACCTCGGCGAGTTCGTGCAGGAGCTTCTTGACGTCGTTGCGGGGTTCCCGGCGCGGGTCCTTGGGAATGAGGATGGTCACCAGCAGCGCGAACACGCCGCCCACGACGGCGTCGATGCTCCGGGTGAACGGTCCCCCGGCCGGTGCGGGCAGGAGCACCACCAGCAGTGACTGCAGGCCCAGCTGGGTGGTGAAAATGGTGCCGCTGTCCAGGAACCGCGCCAGCAGGATCGAGAAGAACAGCACGACGGCGGCCTGCCAGATTCCGGCGCCAAGCCAGTGCAGCAGCAGGTCCCCGACCACGATGCCGATGGTGCAGCCCAGGCCCACTTCCACAACGCGCCGGAGCCTCGGATCGCGGGAGAAACCAAGGGCAATGAGGGAAGAAGTGGCTGCGAAGAGCGGCCCGGTGTGGCCCAGGATGTACTCGGCGAAGGCATAGGCGCCCACGGCGCATGCCGTCATCTGCAGGGCAGGCAGGGCCGAGTTGCGGCTGCGGACAAACCCGGTGCGGACGCGGCCGCGCAGGAATCGTGCGCTTGCGGAAAGTCCAGTCGCGGTGGCCATGCCGTCCATTCTATTTGCTGGCAACGGCGGCCCTGTCCTTCCTGCGTCAGTTCAGTACGGCCGCGGCGCAGCGAGCGCAACGGAGAGCCGGCAGATGTAAGGCAATGTCCCGGCGTCGTTAACCCGCCGTTCACCTTGGACCGTATTTCCCTTCATCTGGGGCACCTACTCTCAATAGAGGTACAAACCGTACGCATCAGCTGTCTTGGGCTTCTCCGGCCCGGTACGCATAGAAAATCCCTGGAAGGGGTACATCCAGTGAAGGCACTCCGCTTCGGCCGCCACGCGGCTATCGCTGTCATCGCAGCCGGCGCACTCGCGCTCACCGCCTGCGGTTCTGACAACGCAACGAGCACCGCCGCGGGCACGCAGTCCGCTGCCGCAGGCGCCAAGGTCACCGGCACACTGACCGGCATCGGCTCCTCTGCACAGGGTGCAGCCATGGACGTCTGGAAGACCAATTTTGCCTCCGCAAACCAGGGCGCCACCGTGCAGTACTCCCCGGACGGCTCCGGTGCCGGCCGCAAGGCCATCCTGGACGGCTCCGCCCAGTTCGCCGGCTCCGACGCCTACCTCAAGGACGATGAGTCCGCCAGCGCCGTGACCCAGTGCGGTCCCGACGGCGCCCTCAACATCCCGGTCTACATCTCCCCGATCGCCGTGGCCTTCAACCTGCCCGACATCAAGGAACTGAAGCTCGACGCCGTCACCGTCGCGAAGATCTTCCGCGGCGAGATCGCCAAGTGGAACGACCCCGCCATCGCGGCCCTGAACCCGGACGCCAAGCTGCCGGACCTCAAGGTCACCCCGGTGAACCGCTCGGATGATTCCGGCACCACCTCCAACTTCACCGACTACCTGGCCGCCGCCGCCCCCGAGGCCTGGACCGACAAGTCCGCCGGCATCTGGCCCGCGTCCCTGAAGGGCGAGAACGCCAAGGGCACCTCCGGCGTCGTCAAGACAGTCACCGACACCCCGGGCGCCGTGACCTACGCCGACGACTCCGCCGTCAGCGGCAAGCTGGGCATCGCCCAGATCAAGGTCGGCGATTCCTTCACGAAGATCTCCGCCGATGCCGCTGCCAAGGCAGTCGACGCCGGCAAGCCGGTTGAAGGCCGCAACGCCAGCGACCTCTCCATCAAGCTGGACCGCACCACCACCATCGCGGGCGCCTACCCGATCGTCCTGGTTTCCTTCCACGTTGTCTGCTCCAGCTACGACAAGCAGGAAACTGTCGACCTCGTGAAGGGCTTCGAAAAGTACGTGGTTTCCGACGCCGGCCAGCAGGCAGCCGCCGACGCGGCCAAGTCCGCGCCGCTGTCCAAGACCCTGCAGGAGAAGGCCCTGAAGTCCATCGAAGCGATCAAGGTCAAGTCCTAGGGATCCCTTGCGCTGGCAGGCATAGTGGAAACACCAGCCTGATCGAGGTTCCCTGTCCCGGTACGGCTGTCACCGACGGCCGCCGGGGCAGGGAACTGACGTGTTTGTCCGAAGTACCCAAAAGATCTGAAGGATCGTGAAGTGACCACCACCTCCCTGACCACGTCCCGGGGCGCAGGCCGCGCCGGAGACAGAGTCTTTTCCGCAGCCACCTTGGCCGCAGGGTGCCTGATCCTGGCCGTGCTCTTCGGAGTGGCGCTCTTCCTCGTCATCCAGGCAATCCCGGCCCTCGTGGCCTCCCCGGACAAGATCCAGGGCGGCGAAGGCTTCTTCGCCTACATCTGGCCGATTGTCATCGGCACCCTGATCGCAGCCGTCATCGCGCTGGTGGTCGCCACCCCGGTCGCGATCGGCGTCGCGCTGTTCATCTCGCACTTCGCGCCGCGCCAACTCGCCTCCGGCCTCGGCTACGTGATCGACCTGCTGGCCGCGATCCCCTCGGTGGTTTACGGCGCCTGGGGCGCCGCCTTCCTGGCCAAGGAAATCACCCCGGCCTACAACTGGCTGGCAGAGAACATGGGCTGGCTGCCGATCTTCCAGGGCCCGGCCTCGGCCACCGGCAAGACCATCCTCACCGCAGGGATCGTCCTGGCCGTTATGGTCCTGCCCATCATCACTTCCCTGACCCGCGAAATCTTCCTGCAGACCCCCAAGCTGCATGAAGAGGCCGCGCTCGCGCTCGGCGCCACCCGCTGGGAAATGATCCGGATGGCGGTGCTGCCGTTCGCCCGCCCCGGCATCGTCAGTGCCGTGATGCTCGGCCTGGGCCGCGCGCTCGGCGAGACCATGGCCGTGGCGCTGGTGCTGTCCTCCGGCGCGCTGACCGCAAGCCTGATCCAGTCCGGGAACCAGACCATTGCCGCCGAAATCGCCCTGAACTTCCCCGAGGCCAGCGGCCTGAAGGTCAGCACGCTGATCGCCGCCGGCCTGGTGCTGTTCGTCATAACCCTCGGCGTGAACATGATCGCCCGCTGGATCATCACCCGGCACAAAGAATTCTCGGGAGCCAACTAAATGACCTCCACCCTGACCCGCGTCCAGAAGCGCTCCGCCCTCACCAAGGGCCAGCTGCCGAAGTGGGCCCCCTACCTGGTTCTGGGGATCGCCCTGATTCTCGGCGCTGCCGTCCTGGCCCTGATCGGCTTCAACGCCTTCGGCTGGGGAATCGTCTCCGCCTTCCTCTTCGCCGCCGGCCTCGTCGGCTGGAGCGCCATCGTTGAGGGAACCCGGCGGGCCAAGGACAGGCTGGCCACATGCCTCGTCGCGGGCGCGTTCCTGATCGCCCTGCTGCCGCTGGTCTCCGTGATCTGGACCGTGCTGGTCAACGGCCTGCCCGGGCTCACGGATCCCGGTTTCCTGACCACCTCCATGAACGGTGTGACCGGCGCCTTCGACAACAAGAGCGTCGAGGAAGGCGCCCCGGTGGTCGGCGGCATCTACCACGCCCTGATCGGCACCCTACAGATCACCCTGCTGGCCACCGTCATCTCCGTGCCTGTCGGCCTGCTCACCGCCATCTACCTTGTGGAATACGGCAACGACCGGGCGCTGGCCCGCGCCATCACCTTCTTCGTGGACGTTATGACCGGCATCCCGTCGATTGTGGCCGGATTGTTCGCGGCGGCGTTCTTCTTCGCGGTCGTCGGGCCGGGCACCAAGACCGGTGCCGTCGCCGCCGTCGCGCTCTCCGTCCTGATGATCCCCGTGGTGGTCCGCTCCAGCGAGGAAATGCTCAAGATCGTCCCCAACGAACTCCGCGAGGCCGCCTACGCCCTGGGCGTCCGGAAGTGGCGGACCATCCTCAAGGTGGTCATCCCGACGGCGATCTCCGGCATCGCCTCCGGCGTCACCCTCGCGATTGCACGCGTGATCGGCGAGACCGCCCCGATCCTCGTCACCGCGGGTTTCGCGACCTCGATCAACACGAATGTGTTCTCCGGCTGGATGGCCTCGCTGCCCACGTTCATCTACACGCAGATCCTCAACCCCACCTCGCCGTCCAACCCGGATCCGTCCTCCCAGCGCGCCTGGGGAGCCGCCCTCGTGCTCATCATCCTGGTGATGCTGCTCAACCTCGGCGCCCGGCTGACCGCCCGCATGTTCGCCCCCAAGACCGGCCGCTAAACCGGTGCCCCCAATCTTCAGCCCGTACCTCCAGCAAGTGAAGGAACATCATGTCTAAGCGCATCGACGTCAAGGACCTGAACGTCTACTACAGCAAATTCCTGGCCGTTGAAGACGTCAACATCAACATCGAAGCCAAGTCCGTTACGGCTTTCATCGGCCCGTCGGGCTGCGGCAAGTCCACTTTCCTGCGCACCCTGAACCGGATGCACGAAGTGATCCCGGGCGCCCGCGTCGAAGGCGAAGTGCTGCTCGACGGCGACAACCTGTACGGCCCCGGGGTGGACCCGGTGACCGTCCGCTCGCAGATCGGCATGGTGTTCCAGCGGCCCAACCCGTTCCCCACGATGTCCATCCGGGACAACGTGCTGGCCGGCGTGAAGCTGAACAACCAGAAGATGTCCAAGGGCGAGGCCGACACCCTCGTGGAACGTTCGCTGCAGGGCGCCAACCTTTGGAACGAGGTCAAGGACCGGCTGGCCAAGCCCGGCTCCGGGCTGTCCGGCGGCCAGCAGCAGCGCCTCTGCATCGCCCGCGCGATCGCCGTGGAGCCCCAGGTCATCCTGATGGACGAGCCGTGCTCGGCCCTGGACCCGATCTCCACGCTGGCCATTGAGGACCTCATCAACGAACTCAAGGACCAGTACACGGTGGTGATCGTGACCCACAACATGCAGCAGGCCGCACGCGTTTCCGACAAGACCGCGTTCTTCAACATCGCCGGCACCGGCAAGCCGGGCAAGCTGATCGAGGTCGGCGATACCCACACGATCTTCAGCAACCCGACGCAGAAGGCCACGGAAGACTACGTTTCGGGCCGCTTCGGATAGCCGCTCCGGCCCAACCGTCGCGCCGCTACAGCCCCGCTATCGGCGAAAGGGCCAGTTCCAGCACAAACGCAGCGGCAGCGGTGGCGATCGGGGTGAGCACCCAGAAGGCCAGGACCCGAATCACCACCCGCCGGTTGGTGGCGGCGAACCTCTGGTTCGTGCCCGCTCCCAGCACGGCAGTGGTCACGGTGTGAGTCGTGGAAATGGGCCAGTGGAGCCCGACCGCACCGACCAGCAGGAGCACCGAGCTGCAGAGCTGGGCCACGAACCCGCGCAGCGGGTCCAGCCGAACCAGCCGGTAGCCGATCGTGTAGGAAATCCGCCACCCGCCGGCCAGCGTTCCCGCGGTCAGCGCGGACGCGGTGAGCAGCGCCACCCAGATCGGGGCGGAACCGCCTCCGGACAGCCCCGAGGCCAGCAGGGCAAGGATCAGCACGGCAGCGGTCCGCTGTCCGTCCTGCAGCCCGTGGGCGAACGCGATGGCACCGGCTGCGACGGCCTGGGCCCGGCGGGACCGGCCGTTGACGACGTTCGGGGGCGTGTAGCGCGCGGCCCAGCTGGCGGGCCAGACCAGCAGGTAGGCGCCCACGAAGGCGATCGCCGGCGAGAGCAGCAGCGGAAGCACCACCTGGAACAACAGGGACGTGTCCACGCCGCCGACCGAGTTGCCGCCCACCGCAACGCTGGCGACACCGGCGCCGGCCAGTCCGCCCACGAGGGCGTGGGTCGAGGAGGACGGGATGCCGCGCCACCAGTTATAGACACCCCAGAGGACGGCGCTGGCGAGCCCGGCGAGGAGGATGGTGAGGCCGTTCTGCCCGGCCGGCAGTTGGATCCAGGTCCGGCTGACTTCCAGCGCCAGGGTGGCGCTCAGCGCCGCTCCGATGAAATTGAACAGACCGGCCAGGAGCACCGCAACGGTGGGCGTCAGGGCGCGCGTCCGCACCGCCAGCGCCACGGAGGTGGAGGCGTCCCGGAAGCCGTTCAGGAAGGCAAAGACCCCGGCGAAGATCACCACCAGGGCAAAAAAGAACACCGTCACGTCAGGATTCCTTGACGATGATGCTGCCTACCTGGGTGGCGACGCGGCGCATATCCTTCGTGACTTCCACCAACTGGTTGGCGATGTCCCGGTTGCGCGCGTACTGGGCGGACTTCATGTCCTTGAGCATGTCCGCCACCCAGACCCGGTGGGTGCGCTCCGCGCGCTTGGCCAGCCGCAGGATCTCGATCCAGTAGTCCTCGAGGTCGTCAAGGTTGTTCAGCTTGCGCATGGCGTCGGCGGTGAGTTCGGCCTGCCGGCTGATGATCTCCAGCTGGTCTGCGGCCCGTTTTGGCAGGCGGTCCAGCTTATAGAGGGACACAAGCTCGGCTGCGGCGTCGAGTTTTTCCATGGCCTCGTTGAGATACCGGGACAGGGCGTACATGTCTTCGCGGGGGAGCGGGTTCACGAAGCTGGTCCGCATGTGGGTCAGCAAGGCAAAGTGCAGCTCCGCGGACTTGGCCTCGTGGTCATGCATGTCCTCCACCAGCCGGCCGTGCTCGCTTGCTGGGGCGCCGAGGATTTCCGAAAGGGTCCCGGTGGCGTGCACAATCTGGCGCGCCAGCAAGGACAGCAGGTTCAGCCCGGCGGGCTCCTGGGGAAAGAGGCGCAGCTTCACGTGGGGTCACCGGTCTTCGGAGGGGAGGTGCGGGGGAACTGGCTGCCGGCCGTGTGACTTGACGATGACCCGCGCATGGGAATCACTTTACCGTCCGAGGTGAGGGGCACGGGAAACCGTCAGAAGGTTCCGTTCGATGTGGCGCCGCCGGTCTGAGGGCAAGAAATGGTGCCGAACCGGATACGCCTCTCGGCGGTAGGCCGCTCTAGGCGGCTAGATGTTGAAGCCCGGGGGTTTCGCGGTTCGGCACCGCTTTTAGTGTTCTACGACAGTTCCACCAAGTCAACATTGACAGTCCGCCGCGGCCGTGCGTGCCGGACGGGCCGGCAGCCGGGTCTTTTCAGTCGAGTTCGCCCAGCCGCCACGCGTTGGCGGCGTGCTCCAGGTCCTCCGCGGTCTTGACCAGGAGGTGCGAATTGCGCGTGAGCTTGCTCGCATGGTTCTCATTGCTGTGCTCGGCGCCGTCGGCGAGGGTGGCCTGGCCCAGCGCCACAACGCGGCAGAACGCCGCGGACCGTTCCAGCGCGACGTCGAACTCGCCGTCGAACGCTCCGGAGAGGATGGCGTCGGCCATGGACTTCATCTCGTCGGCGCCGGGCGGCTCTGCGGCGCCGGCAACCACATGGGCCACCTGCGCGGTGTCTTTGCCGGCTTTGAAGTAAACCGAAATGCGCTCCGGGTCCTGGATGGTGGCGGCGCGCAGGGCATACAGCCGCCACAGGGCGCCGGGGAGCGAGCGTGCCGGGCTCTCGGCCCACATCTCGGCGATGGCTTCCAGGCCCTGTTCATCAGCAAGTTTCACGAGCCGCTTGGTGACCGTGGGATCGTCGCTGTCGCGTCCGCGGCGCACGAGCGCCTGGGCGGCCAGGTGGGCGGCCTCGGAGATGCGGGCCGGATCGGCGCCGCCCGCGAACGGTTCGAAGTCGATCGGCGCGAACGACTTCGGCTTGTGGTGCCGGTGCGGTCCGGGGCTGCTGGATCCTGCTTGCTCGCTCATGCCACCACGCTACTCCAGTGCTGTACGGGAATCGAGCATGCGCCCCGGCCCCCATGCGCGGGTGCGAGTGCCGGCGGCGGCACGACGGCGGCGCATCGCCGTCGTGCAAAAATCCGGCCCAGGTCTGGGGTACAGTATTAACGTCCAGAAATGGACTGGCCTGATCGCCTTCGGAACAGCGGATTTAGCCGTCGTTTGGGAGCATTTGGCTGGGGCCTTTAGCTCAGTTGGTAGAGCATCGGACTTTTAATCCGTGGGTCGTGGGTTCGATCCCCACAGGGCCCACCCGCGGAGCAGGTCAGAGGCATATTGCCTCTGACCTGCTTCTATTTAAGGCGTGGGCCAACGGAACACCGCCATCACCACTCCGGGGCAGACCGTTCCCGGCAGCCCGCAAATCCTGAGTCTCACTGCCCGGCGTGAGTCATTTGAACACGGCCCCCGTGTCCTCCCTCAACCAGGGGCGCGGGGGGTACGTGAAACCGCTATTCCCCTTGAGCCGCGTTCGTGATCCAGCTCCGCGGCCCGCGAGTCAGTAGGCGTCTTTGCTTTCCATCGTGAGGCCGACGACGGCGCGGTTACGGCCAGCGGCCTTCGCTTCGTAGAGGGCCCCGTCTACGTCCCGGATCAACCGCTGGAGCCCGATATAGGGGTTCCTCGCATCGACGATGCCGAAGCCCGCGGTTGGCGCCGGAGCGCCGGCGGGCAAGGAGCTGTGTTCGGCCAGGACCGCGTTGATCCGGTCCGCGATCCGGACAGACTCCTCGGCATCAACGCCGGTGAGAAGCATGGCAAACTCTTCGCCGCCGTAGCGTCCCACCAGGTCGGCGGACCGCACCGCGGCACGGCACGCATCACTGAAGGCCCGGATGACGGCGTCGCCGGCGTCGTGGCCGAATCCGTCGTTGATGGCCTTGAAACGGTCCAGGTCCGCCATGACGATCGACGTTTGAAGTCCGGCGTCGAGGTTCGTCCGGAGCCGCCGATGCGCCTGCTGCATGAAGTCGCCGCGGTTCAGCAGCCCGGTGAGGGCGTCGCGGGCAGCGCGTTCCTTGAGGTCCTCGGTCCGGGGGGTGTTGTTCAGCCCGGTGATGCTGGAGGAGACCGCCACGAGCAGCACCATGGCCATCAGCAGGGTGACGCCGGTGCCGAACAGCAGCTGGAACAGCGCGCTTTCCGGGCCAAGGATGGCCAGTCCGGCCATCCGGCTGAGTTAGTAGACGGCGCATACGGCGGTCGCGACGGCGAGGGAACGGACCAGGTGCCAGGACCGTGCCCGCTCCCGCCAGAGCGCCACGGACGCCAGCCCGATCGCCGTGCCCATCATGGCCAGTAGCACCACACTGCCGATCCGGGTGTCACCCGATGCGCGGAGTGCGAAGGCAACCGCGAAGGCCGCGGTGGCGGGCAGCGCCAGGAGCCAGGGCCGGACGCGCCGGCCGGCCAGCGACCGTGCGCCCGCCCAGACGCAGCCGGAGCCGAGGACCATAACGCCGTTGGCCACGCTTGGTGCCCAGGTGGCGCGGGCCGCTTCGCCCAGGAAGTAGTAGTTACCTGCCGGATCGGGCCCTGGCCGGGTTAAGTCTTCCAGACGCTCCGCTGCCGCCCACGCTGCGACACAGCCCGTTGCCCGGCATGTGGTGCAAGATGGTGCCATGGACGCCGTCGATGCCCTCAACGAGATCGCATTCTGGCTTGAACGTGAGCTGGCCCCCACGTTCAAGGTGCAGGCGTTCCGTAAAGCCGCGGGAATCATTTCCGGAGTCGGGCCGGATGAGCTCGCGGCCCGGGTGCGGGACGGCAGGCTCAAACGGACCAAAGGAATCGGCGACCGGACCTTCGAAGTCATCCTGCAGTCCCTCGACGGCCGGGTCCCCGAGTATCTGGGCGGATTGCGCAGCCGCGGCGCCCAGCCGCTGGCTGCAGGCGGCCACGAACTGTTGGAAATGCTCCGCGGCGACCTGCACAGCCACAGCGACTGGTCCGACGGCGGATCCCCTGTGGAGGCGATGGTGGACGCGGCCAAGCTGCTGGGCCGCGAGTACCTGGCGCTGACCGACCACTCGCCGAACCTCAAGATCGCGAACGGTCTCAGCGCCGAACGGCTGGCGCAACAACTCGACGTCGTGCGGGGAATCAACGCCGGCGGCAACGGGAACTTCCGCCTGCTGCGCGGGATCGAGGTGGACATCCTCGAGGGCGGCAGCCTGGACCAGTCGCCGGACATGCTGGGGAGGCTCGACGTAGTGGTGGCAAGCGTCCACTCCAAGCTGCGCTCGGACAAGCGCACCATGACCCGGCGCATGCTCGGCGCGATAGCAGACCCGCACACGGACGTGCTCGGACACTGCACCGGCCGCCTGCTGCAGGGATCGAGGGGGACGCGCCCCGAATCGGAATTCGACGCGGAACAGGTCTTCGCGGCCTGCGCGGAACACGGCGTCGCGGTGGAAATCAATTCGCGCCCGGAACGCCAGGACCCGCCGGACGGGCTCATCCGGACCGCCCTCGACGCCGGCTGCCTGTTCAGCATCGACAGCGACGCGCATGCGCCGGGCCAGCTTGATTTCCTCCAGTACGGGGCCGAACGGGCGGCCGCCAACGGCGTCCCGGCGGAGCGGATCATCACCACCTGGCCGCTGGACCGCCTGCTGGAGTGGACTAGATCCGGGCCGGAATGAGTGCGGTGGGGGAGGCCACGGCCACCCGGCCGGTGGGCTTGCCGGGCAGCCCGCTCGCCGGATCGAGCCGGAACGTGACGACGTCGTGGGAGCGTTCGTGGACCACATGCAGGGAGCCGTTCCGGACCAGGTGGTGCCGGGGCCAGTCCCCGCCGCTGGGGACGTCGGCGAGGGGCCGCAGTGACGTGCCGTCCGCCTCCACCGCCAGCACACCGATCCGGTTGGAGCCGCGCACCCCCACGTAGGCGTACCTGCCGTCGGCGGACAGGGCGATTTCGGCGGCCGAGTCCCCGGCCAGCGCTCCGGCTGTGGTTGCCGGGCCGACGCCGGCGAGGCGGTAGGTCCCCGCTTCCCCTGACCGTTGCACGACGGCAACCTCGATCGAGTATTCGGTCACGACAAAGACGCAGCCGCTGGAGTGCTGGACCAGATGCCGGGGACCGCTGCCGTGCGGGAGGGTCAGCTCGTGGTCCAGGGTGAGGCCGTGGCCCGGGCGATAGTTCCAGACCCGGAGCAGATCGTGCCACAGGTCCGTGGTCATCACGCGGCCGTCCGCCAGCATCAGGCTCGCGTGGGCACGGCGGGGCCGGCCGGGAGCGGCCGACGCCGCTGCCGCGAACCTGGCCGCGAGGCCGCCGTCGTGGTCGAGTTCGAAGAGCAAAACCTGGCCGTCGCCCCAGCACGCCACCGTCAGGAGCGCCCCGGCGGATCGACGGCGACGTGGCACGCCGCTTCCCCCGCCGGCCACGCCGGGCCGGCCGGCTCGAGGCCGGATGCGCCGGACCGGCGGTACGCCCGTACGGTCCGGGGATTGCTCGCCCGCGGCGTAGACCACCGGCAGTGAGGGGTGCACCGCCAGGAGCGACGGCGAATCCGCCCCGGCCACGACGCCGAGCCAGGCCAGTGTGCCGTCGGCAGCGGCACCGAGTGCTCCGATGCCTGTTCCCGGGCCGCCCCCGTCCGCGGTGTAACACCCAGCCCAGATCAGGTCCTTCGCCGCTTCGCCGCTTCGCCGGCTCCCGGTTCCGGGGCGCCGGGACGGGAAGTCGCAGATTCAAATGCCATGAAGCCATCCTGCCACTTCGGTAGCATGGGGATTCCGGGCATCAGGAGCGGAAGGAAGGGCCTTGCGATGACGGATTCCGTGACGCCCCACCCCGCCGGATACCGCACGGATTCGGCGTTCCTCGCTGCCCTCGCCGCACAGCTCCGGGCCGCCGGCTGCGTGTTCGCCGAAGACGAAGCCCGGTTGCTGGCCGAAGCCGCAGCGTCAATGGAGCAGCTGCGCGCCCTCGTGGACCGGCGGGTCGCGGGCCTGCCGCTTGAGCACCTTCTGGGCTGGGCCGAGTTCTGCGGGATGCGGATCGGCGTGGACCCCGGCGTCTTCGTTCCGCGCCGCCGCACCGAATTCCTCGTACAACACGCCGTGCTGCTCCTGGCTGCTCCCGGGAGGCCGTTCCGGGACGCGCCCGTCGTTGTTGACCTGTGCTGCGGCTCGGGGGCTGTCGGGGCTGCGATCGCGGCGTTGGAGGGCCCGCTGGAGCTGCACGCGGCCGACGTCGACCCGGTGGCGGTCCGCTGCGCCCGGGGCAATGTCCTCCCCTTCGGCGGGGAGGTCCACGAGGGCGATTTGTACGCGCCGCTGCCGGAGCGGCTGCGCGGACGGGTCGACGTGCTGGCGGTCAATGCGCCCTATGTGCCGTCCGCGGGAATCAGGACCATGCCGCAGGAGGCCCGGCTGCATGAGCCGCGTGCCTGCCTGGACGGCGGAGCCGACGGGCTGGCCGTGCAACGGCGGGTGGCCGCCGCGGCGCCGAAATGGCTGGCGCCGGGCGGCCACCTGCTGATCGAAACGAGCCGGGGCCAGGCGCCGCAGACTGTGGAGTTGTTCCTGCGCAACGGGCTGACCGCCCGGGTGTCGAGTTCGGAGGAACTGGACGCCACAGTGGTCATCGGCGCGGTTGAGGGTGCCGGCGGGGCGCCGGCCCCCGGCGGCGCCCCGGCCCTCCGCTAGATGTCAGGGCAGTTTGTTCGGGTCGACGTTGGTGGCCGCCCCAGCCGGCGTGGCCCCGCCTTCATCGGACCAGTCCTGGCCCGCCTCATCATTCAGGGCGGGATCCGACTCGACGTCGGGAGCAGCGGACGCGGCGGTCCCGAGGTTGACGGTGTCCGGGTGCGTGCCGTGCGCCGGGATGCTGCCTTCGGGAGCGGCAACGCCGGTCTTTTCAGGGGCATCCTCGTGCCGGACGGCGGAACCGATGACGGTCGCCGCGCGGCGGGCGGCCTCGGAGAGCTGGTCCGAGACTTCGGGGGCTTTGTCCTTGACGGCCTCGGCCGCGGCAGTCAGCTTGTCCTGGACGGGCTTGCTTTCCCAGAGGGCTGCAGCCCGGGACTTGAGCTTTTCGTAGGCTGCGCGCCCCGACCGTGACCCGAGAATGTAGCCTGCGGCCATTCCGGCACCGAAAAGAAGTTTGGCTTTCATGCTGTACTCCTGCTCTTTTGACGTTCGTTGTGTGTCAAAAAAGCCGGCCCCGGGAAAAATCCCGGGGCCGGCTTTTAGCCTGGCTCCGTTTTAGCGGGCCGAGCGCTTGGTGATCATGCCGTAAACCAGCAGGACGATGATCGCACCGCCGATGGCCAGCAGCCACGTGGACAGCGAGAAGAATTCGTTGATGCCCGTGTTGAAGAGCAGGCCGCCGATCCAGCCGCCAAGAATTGCGCCTACAACTCCGAGCAGGAGGGTGATGAAAATGCCACCGCCCTGACGTCCCGGGAGGATGGCCTTAGCGATCGCTCCGGCGATGAGACCCAGAATCAGAAATGCGAAAAAACCCATTTTTATCGTTCCTTCTTCTTTCATAGAGGAGACACCCGGGTTGCCGGGTGCGCTTCATCCTTCTGCCTCAATACTAATCATGCTTAGTATAAAAGGGCCACTCGGGGCCTGCCGGATACCCCGGCACGTGATCTATTTGATACCAATTCGCGGTTCGTTTCCGCGGGCGGAACTACCAGGCATAGTCCTCCGGTGCGGTCCGGTGGCCCGGGAATATCTGGTCAAGGCGCGTGAGCGCCCCGGCGTCGAGTGACACCTCAAGTGCCCGGATCGCGGCGTCCAGCTGGCCCTGCGTGCGGGGCCCCACGATCGGCGCCGTTACGGCTGGCTGGTGCAGCAGCCAGGCCAGGGCCACGTCCCCGGGCTGGTGGCCCAGTTCGCCGGCAAAGTCCTCGTACTCCCGGACCTGTTCTTCGTGCTTCTTGAGAGTCGCAAGGGCGCGGCCCTCGGTCCGGCGGACGCCGTCGCGCTCCTGCTGCAGTACGCCGCCGAGGAGGCCGCCGTGCAGGGGTGACCACGGGAGGATCCCCAGCCCGTACTCCAGGGCGGCGGGGATGACCTCCAGTTCGATGTTCCGGGTCAGCAGGTTGTAGATGGACTGTTCGCTGACCAGGCCGTTGCCGTGCCGGCGCACGGCAGATTCCTGTGCCCGGGCGATGTGCCAGCCGGCGAAGTTGCTGCTGCCCGCATAGAGGATCTTTCCCTGCTGGACAGCGACGTCCATCGCCTGCCAGATCTCGTCCCACGGGGTGTTCCGGTCAATGTGGTGGAATTGGTAGACATCGACGTAGTCCGTCTGCAGCCGTTTCAGGCTCGCGTCGAGGGCGTGCCGGATATTCAGCGCCGACAGTTTGGACCCGTTGGGCCGGTCCGTCATGGTGCCGTACAGCTTGGTGGCGAGCACCGTCCGTTCGCGGCGCTCGCCGCCCTGGGCGAACCAGCGGCCCAGGATTTCCTCGGTCCAGCCGCGCCGGCCTTTGCCTCCGTAAACGTTGGCGGTGTCGATGAAGTTGATGCCGGAATCCAGCGCCGAATCCAGGATGGAGTGGGCTTCCGGCTCCGCGGTCTGCGGCCCGAAGTTCATGGTGCCCAGGCACAGGCGCGAGACTTTCAGGCCGGAGCGGCCAAGGTGGGTGTACTCCATGCTGTGGTCTTTTCCCGCGTGGTTGAGGACCTTGAAGTGCCGGGCGGTTCCGGCCGAATGCCAGCGTCAGCGCTCCAGACGGAACCCGAGCTTGATCGTCACCTGCCAGTCAGCCACCTCGCCGTTTTTCAGGTGGCCGCGGATTTCCTTCACTTCAAACCAGTCGAGGTTCCGCAGGGTCTTTGCGGCTTCGGAGATCCCGTTGCGGACGGCCGCGTCAACGCCTTCATTCGAGGTTCCGACAATTTCAGAAATGCTGTAAGTGTGATTAGACAACTTCGCTCCTGGTGATCGCCTTCGATGCCCGGCTCCGGGCCGTTCCTGCAGATTAGCCGACAGATCGTGGCTGGACTAGGGGCGCTGTGCCGGTGCTTGGGGACACCGCGACCGGGCCGGGCTCAGGGCGCTTGGCAGTCCGCGGCACGCCGTCGGCCCCTGGCCGGATCTGGTTTATCGCCCAGGGCAGCAGGTGGTTAGTGAACCAGACGAGGTCCCCTGCCCGGTTTTCCCGCCAACTGCCGGACGGCAAGGGCTTGGGTTGCAGCGGTTGCAGGCTGTGGGACACGCTCAGGGCGTCCAGGACCATTGCCGCGATGGTGTGATGTCCCATGGGGGAGAAATGCAGGCGGTCCGGATCCCACATCTGCGGATCCGTGAGTTGCCGGAGTGTCCACAGATCGGCAATCACGGCGTCATGGCGTGCCGCTATGGTCCGGAGGTTCTCGTTGAACACGGCCACCCTGCCGCGGATATGGCCGAACAGCGGGGTTCCGCCCCCGTCCGGTCCCGTGAACAGCACGATCGTCGCTCCCGTGGCGGTGAGCAGGCCCACGGCATCATCGAGGGAGGCGGCCAGCCGGTCCAGATCGCTCCGGTGGAAGACCAGGTCGTTGCCGCCGGCCGAGAGAGTGACCAGATCGGGCTTCAGCTCGATCGCCGGCCCCAGTTGCTGCTCCAAAATCTGGCGTATCACGAGCCCGCTGACAGCGAGGTTGGCGTAGCCGAAGTCCCGGTTTCCCTCGCTGAGCTCCTCGGCAACGCGGTCCGCCCAGCCCCTGAAACCACCGGGACTGCGTGGTTCAGGGTCCCCGATCCCCGCGGTGAACGAGTCTCCCAGGGCCACGAACCGGCTCCATGGCCTGGCGTTCCCTGCACACGCGGCATCGCCCATTGCCCGGACTGCGGTGCGGCCCGCAGTGCGGACGGTGGCGTCGGTCCACCCGGCGCCAGGATCAAAGAAACGGGCGGCGTTCACATTCCAGAAATACACCCGGATTTGGGGCGCCGGTAGGTACTTTGGTCCCGTCCGCCGGGCAACCTCCGCTAGGTGGCTGCTGCCGGGCAGCCCTAGCCGGAGCGCCCCTCCAGGACATAGGTTTTGAGGTCGTCGAGCGTCTGCTGCATGTGCGCGTCCATGGCGTCGCGGGCGCGGTGCGGCTCCCGGGAGGCCAGGGCATCCGCGATCTGCTGGTGGTGCCAGATCGCATGCTCCTGGATGTCCGGGACCTTGGAGGTTTCGGTGCGGCGCCTCTCCAGGATCCGGTGCAGGGGCTCGAACAGCACGGCGGCAAAGACATTCTCGGAGGCCTTGAGGATGAGGTCGTGGAACGCCAGGTCCGCCTCCACAAAAGCCGCCACTTCGTTGCCGTCGTGGGCGCTGCGCATCGCCGCGATATGCCCGTAAAGGCGCTCGAGGTCGGCCTCGCCGATCCTCGCCGCGGCCAACTCGCAGGCCCCGCTTTCCAGCATCCGGCGGAGCTCGATCAGCTGGACGGCCGCAGAGGCATCGTCCTTCCCCTCTGATGCTGCCCGCAGTACGGCCTCCAGGGATGCCCAGCGGTTCAGCGGGTTCACAAACGTGCCCCGGCCGCGCTCCACGCTGAGGATCCGCTGGGCCTCGAGGGTCTTCATCGCCTCGCGCACGGTCATGCGGCTGACCTCGTGCCTCGCGCTCAGTTCGAGCTCGCCGGGGACAGCCGTTCCCGGCGGAAACTCGCCGGCAATGATCCGGTCCAGCAGCTCGTCCGCCACTACCCCGACCAACGATTTCCTAGCCAATATTCCCCGTCCAGCGACTTGGTCTTGCGTGATGGTCCTGCTCGGAGACACAGTCTACTTGCGCGTCTTTGTGCCTTATGACACACTATCACTCGGACATAAGATGTCAGACATCTTACAAATATCTCGACTGCGGACCTGCCGCAGATCAACACACACAATGGAGTGCAAAGTGCCCCTTGAAGCAGATGTGCTCGCCGCCTTCCCGGCCGAGGTACAGATCCCCGCCCGACTGGTGGCCGACAGCGTGGCCGCCTCGTCCCAGGACGTCCCGCGGATCCTGGTGGTCCTTGACGATGACCCCACCGGCACGCAGTCCGTCGCGAACCTGCCCGTGCTGACCCGCTGGGAGCCGGCCGACTTCGCCTGGGCTTTCGGCCACGAAATCGACGGCCAGCGCCCCCGGGCCGTCTACGTGCTCACGAACACCCGCAGCCTGGACCCGGCCGAAGCTGCGGCCCGCAATGAGGAAGTCGTCCGGAACGCGCTTGCGGCAGCCGCCGCGGGACCTCACGGTGCCGGTTCCGGGCTTCGCCTGAGCTTCGTCAGCCGCAGCGATTCCACCCTGCGCGGCCACTACCCGCTGGAACCCGACGTCATTGCCGCCACCGTCGCCGCAGTCAGTGGCGAAGCAACCGACGGCGTCGTGATCGTCCCCGCGTTCCCCGACGCCGGCCGCGTCACCATCGGCGGCGTGCACTACATGCGCGGCACCGGCGACGACGCCGGCAAGCTCACCCCCGTCGCCGAGACGGAATTCGCCAAGGACGCCAGCTTCGGGTTCGCCAACTCCGAGATGGCCAAGTATGTGGAGGAAAAGTCCCGGGGCCGCTTTGCCGCCGACTCGGTGATCGTCCTGGACCTGAACATCATCCGCGCCGGTGCCGCCGGGAACGGTGCTTCCGCGGACCCGGCCGTCTCCGCCAAGGCGATCGCCGACGCCATCGGCGCGGCCACGGATTCCACCCCGATCGTGGCGGACATCGTCACCGAAAGCGACCTCCGGGCGCTCGCCCTCGGCCTGGAGGAAGCCGAACGCCGCGGCAAGAAGCTCCTCTACCGGGTCGGCCCGCCGTTCGTCCGCGCCCGGATCGGCCAGGAGATCCGTTCCGAGCTCAGCGGCGAGGAAGCCTACGCCGGCAACACCCCGTCGGAGGCCGGCGGCCTGATCGTCGTCGGCTCGCACGTGGGCGTCACGACCCGCCAGCTCAAGGTCCTCACCGAACAGCACAGCGCTGCCCGCATCGTGGAAATCGACGTCGAGAAACTGCTCGGCGAAAACGCGGACAGCCACCTGGACCAGACCGTTGACACGGTCGTCGATGCCCTGCACAGCGGCGACGTCATCGTCCACACCAGCCGCCTGCTCATCAAGACCGACGACGCCGTCGAGAGCCTGCGGATCGCCCGCACCGTCTCTGCCGCCGTCGTCGCCGTCGTCAACCGCACGCTCAAGACCTTCCCGCCGCGGTTCGTCATCGCCAAGGGCGGCATCACGTCCTCGGACGTCGCCGCCCACGGGCTGGAGATCCGGCACGGAATCGTCCGCGGACCCATGCTGCCGGGCATCGTGAGCCTCTGGGAACCGGTGGACGGGCCCGCGAAGGGCATCCCGTACATCGTCTTCGCCGGAAACGTCGGCGACGATGACTCCCTCGCCCAGGTCACCCGCAAACTCAGCAACACCTTCTAATCCCCACCTGCCCAACGCACGCCTTCAACGGAGAAAACCATGACCGCACAGTACACAGTCACCGTCCTCGGCCTTGGCGCCATGGGCCTGCCGATGGCCACCTGCCTCGCCAGCCAGCTGACCGTCCACGGCTTCGACATCGCCGAGCCGCGGCTGAAGCTCGCTGAAGAGGCCGGCATCCGGACCTTCACCTCCGCCCGGGAAGCCGCCGAGGGCGCCGACGCCCTGCTGCTCGCCGTCCGCAACGGCGAACAGCTCGACGACGTCCTCTTCGGCGAGAACGGCGTCGCCTCCGTGCTGAAGCCGGGCGCCGTCGTGATCCTCGGCAGCACCGTGGGCACCGAAGCCATCCCGGCCACCGTCGCCCGCCTCGCCGAATTCGACGTTGCCCTGGTGGACGCGCCGCTCTCCGGCGGACCCAAGCGCGCCGGCGAAGGCGACCTGCTGATCGTCGTCGGCGCCGACCCGTCCGCCCTGGAAACCGCACGGCCGGTCCTGGAACTGCTCGCCTCCACCCTCACTGTCGTCGGCGACAAGCCCGGCGACGGCCAGGCGCTCAAGACCGTCAACCAGCTGCTGTGCGGCATCCACATCGCCGCCGCCGCCGAGGCCATGGCCCTGGCCGACGCCCTCGGCCTCGACCAGGCCAAGACCCTCGCCGCCCTCGAAGCCGGCGCCGCAGGCTCCTTCATGCTCTCCAACCGCGGCCCCCGGATCCTGGAGGCCTACACGGACAACGGCGCTGAGGTCCTCAGCCGCCTGGACATCTTCGTCAAGGACATGGGCATCGTCGGCAAGGCCACCCGCGCCGCCGGCCTCGCCGCCCCCGTGGCCGCGGCCGCCGAGCAGCTCTACCTCCTCGGCCAGGCCCAGGGACTCGCCGCCGCCGACGACTCCGCCGTCATCAAGGTCATCGCCCCCACCAAGCGCACCGCCTGACCGGCCACCCCACCCCCGGCGACGGCGGTCTCCCCTCCGCCGTCGCCGGGCCCCTCCCCGCCACAGTTCCGCCACTTTTACCTCGCGGTTGAATCGTCGGACGACTTTCCTGTCAAAGGAGACATCTCTTCATGACCCCCCTGATCAATTCCCTGATGGTGCGCGCCGCAGACGCGCCCGTCATCAAGCCCGCCGTGGAGCTGGGTACTCCGCTGCTGCTGACCATCGCCGCCGCAGGCGTAGCCCTGCTGCTGATCATGATCATCCGTTTCAAGATCCAGGCCTTCGTGGCGCTGCTGACCGTGAGCATCCTGGTGGCCGTGGCCGCCCAGATCCCGCTCAAGGACGTCTTCACCGTGGTGGCCAACGGGGTGGGTGGAACCATGGGCAAGGTCGCCCTCCTGATCGCCCTCGGCGCCATACTGGGCCGGATGATCGAGGTCTCCGGCGGCGTGCAGTCGCTCGCGGCGCACTTCACCGCGAAGCTCGGCGCCCGGCGGGTGGCCGTGGCCCTCACCGCCGTCGGCTTCCTCGCGGCCATCCCGGTGTTCTTTGAGGTGGGCATTATCGTGCTGGTGCCGATCGTCTACGCCTTCGCGAAGATCGCCAACGTGCACCCGGTCAAGTTCGGCCTCCCCATGGCCGGCATCATGCTCTCCATCCACGTGGCTGTCCCTCCGCACCCGGGCATCGTTGCCGGTGCCGGGGTATTCGGCGCGGACATCGGACTGATCACCCTCATCTCGCTGCTCATCTGCATCCCGCTCGGCTTCCTGTCCTACTGGGTTGCCAGCATCATGAACAGCAGGGACTACGAACTGCTGCCCGCCGTCAAAGCCCAGGTGGACGAGTACGGAACAGGGTCCCTGGTGCGCGTCGGCCACGACGGTCCAGGCGCCCACGCAGTTGCCCCGCCGCGTCCGGCCCTGATCATCTTCCTCATCGCCGCCCCGATCGTGCAGATCCTGATCGGCACCCTTGGCACCCTCACCATTCCCAAGGACAACGGCTGGTACGGTCTGGCCGCCTTCATCGGCAACCCGTTCTTGGCCCTGCTGGTGGCCGTGGCACTCTCCTTCTTCCTCTTGGCCGTCCGCCGCAGCTGGTCCCTGAAGGAAACCGGCGAAATTTTTGAGGGCGCGCTGCCTCCCATCGCGTCCATCCTTTTGGTCGTCGCGGCCGGCGGCGTGTTCGGCGAGGTCCTGCGGACCTCCGGGATCGGCGCAGCATTGTCCCAGACGCTGGACCACCTGGGCCTGCCGGTCATCGTTCTTGGGTTCATCATTTCCCTGGCCCTCCGCGCCGCCCAGGGCTCGGCCACTGTTGCGATCGTCACCACCACCGGCCTGCTGACCTCCGCGGTTGCCGGCGGCGGCTACACGCCGGCCCAGATCGCCGTGATCGTGATCGCCATCGGCTTCGGTGCCCTCGGCCTGTCACACGTGACCGACGCCGGATTCTGGACTGTGGTGCGCTACTACGGCCTGACCGTCTCCGACGGCCTCAGGACCTGGACGGTGCTGACGACTATTCTCGGGCTCGCCGGCTTCGCCCTGACATTCGTGGCCTGGATCCTGGTGGGAGGCTTGAGCGCCTGATGCGTATCCGACTCGATCACCTTGTGGCCTCCGCCCTCCAGCAGGGCTCCGCCGTCCCTGCCTTCACCTGCTACGACTTCACCACGGCCCTCGCCGTGGTGGGCGCGGCCGAGGACGCCGGCCGCGGCGCCATCCTGCTGGTGGCACCCAAGACGGCCGGCACACCCAACGGCCTGCGGCTGATCGCCGCCCTCCGCGGGCTCGCCGACGGCGCCGCCGTCCCGATCGCCGTGCAGCTCGACCACGCAGCTGATCCGCAGCTGATAGCCGACGCCGTCGCCGCCGGCGCGGACTCCGTGCTGGTGGACGGCTCATCCCTGCCGTACGAGGACAACATCGCGCTGGTCCGGAGCGTCCGCGCGGCCCTGGACGGGCAGGGGCATGCCGACGTCGTCCTCGAAGCCGAACTCGGCGGCATCGCCGGGGACGAGGACCGCGCCTTCGAAGCCGACGCCGCAGGCAGCGCACCTGCGGCAGGCACCGCCGGCCTCACGGACTCCGCCCAGGTGGAGGACTTCGTGGCGCGGACCGGCGCGCAGCTGCTGGCCGTGGCCGTGGGCAACGTGCACGGGAAGTACCAGGGGGAGCCCCGGCTCCGCTGGGATGTGCTGCAGGACATCGCCGTGCGGACCCGCGTGCCGCTCGTGCTGCACGGCGCCTCCGGAATTCCGCCGGAGGAACTGGTCAAGGCCGCGGCCATGAACGTCGGCAAGGTCAACTTCAATACCGAGCTCCGCACCGGTGTGCTGGCCGTGCTGGAGGAGCAGACCGCCGCGCATCGCGCCGACGGCGAGAACCTGCTGGCCCTGCTGGGCCGCTGGGACACCGCGGCCAGGGACTTCGCCGCGACGGCGCTGCGCACACTGTCACGCTGACGCCGCAGGAACACGGGACCGGCGGAGGGGGAGGCTAGGATCAGACGATGATCCTGGCCTCCCTCGTTTTTGCCGTCATCGCAGCGCTGCTGCACGTCTACATCTTCACGATGGAGTCGATCACCTGGACGCGGCCCGCAACCTGGAAGCGGTTCGGCATCACGTCGCAGGCCGACGCCGAGACCACCCGGCCGCTGGCCTACAACCAGGGCTTCTACAACCTGTTCCTCGCTGTGGGAGCCCTGGCCGGCACCGTGGCGACCGCCCTCGGCAACCCCGCCGTCGGCTGGACCCTGGTCTTGAGCAGTTGCGGCTCGATGCTTTTGGCCTCGATTGTGCTGGCCCTGAGCGGCCGCAAGTACCTCCGCGCGGCCGTCACCCAGGGCGCGACCCCGCTGATCGCCGTCGTGCTCGGTACGCTGGGGCTGCTGGCAGCCTGACGCCCGCCGGATTGCCCCGTTTGCCACCGGGTTCCGGCTGTTGTCCCTGCCCCGGGCTAGGCCGACAATGGAGGCAGCGCAGCGACTTATCCCCGCGCGTAACGAGGTTGAGATGCGCGCCGCCGCACGTTCCTAGGGGTGCAGTGGTTCCAGAGCAGGGGTCAGGCAGCGGCCCGGAAGCGACACCGGACCGGGACCTGGTGATCGATGTCGCCAGGTTCGTTTGCCTTGCGCTTGTGGTCATAGGGCACACCATGATGCTCAGTCCCGAGCTGCATCCGGACGGCACCGTGACAACGGAGAACACCCTCGGCAACCAGCACTGGTTCGAGCCCGTCCTCTGGGTCCTGCAGATCATGCCGCTCTTCTTTGTGGCCGGGGGGATCACCGGCCTGCAGTCCTGGCGGAGGCTCCGTGCCCGGGGCGGCACCGCGTTCGACTTCGGCCAGGCGCGGCTGCTGCGCCTGATCCGCCCGGCTTCCGTCCTGCTTGCGGCCATGTTCGCCGGGCTCTGGGCGGCACGGCTGGCGGGCGTGGACCCCCAGGTCATCCAGCTGCTGGCCGCGGGGGCCGGGATGCCGCTCTGGTTCCTCGCCGCCTACCTCGCGGCCCAGCTGAACCTGCCGATGTTCGCGGCGCTGCACGCCCGGGCGCCCTGGCTGACCCTCGCCGGGCTCACCGCACTCGTCATCGCCGTGGACTGCCTGCGCGGGGTGCTCCCGCTCCTGGCCTACGTCAACATGGTCTTCCTTTGGTGCGCCGTGCAGCAGCTGGGGTTCATCGTGGCTGACGGCGGACTGCTGCGCCTCCGGCGCCCGGCGCTGGTGGGCATCATCGTCGGCAGCAACCTGCTGCTCGGGCTGCTCGTCGCGCTGGGCCTGTATCCCGGGAACATGCTGGTTAACCTCAATCCGCCGAATCTGAGCCTGCTCTTGCTGGCCTTTTCGCAGGCCGCCGCGCTGCAGCTCTTCCGGCCCGTGCTGGGCAGGGCCGCGTCCCTTGCCCGGGTGCAGCGCGTGCTGGCGGTGGTCGGGCGGCGGTCGATGACCGTCTACCTCTGGCACCTGCCCCTGCTTGCGGCCATGTCCGGGCTGCTGCTGCTGACCGATGTGCCCCGGCCGGCCGGGGGGACACCCGCCTGGTGGTGGAGCCGGCCGCTCGTGCTGCTGGCCGTTGTTATCCTGCTGCTCCCGGTGCTGGCGCTTTTCGGCCGGCTGGAAGAGCGTCCGACGTCGCCCGGCCGCCCGCGCACGCGCCCGGCCGCCGCGGTGGTGACGGCCGCCGTCGTCGTGTTCCTTCCCGTTGCCGATGCCGCCGTCAACGGACTCACCCTGGGACTCCTCGGCGGGGGAGCGGCGTGTTTTGCGCTTGCAGTCCTGTTGCTTGGCCGGGTGCCGGCCCGGGATGGCGCGGCGGCGGCCGCTGAAGGGCCGGACGGACCATTGCCACGCCCGCCTTTAAGTGCCAATGTCGAACCATGACGGAGAACTCGGCAGCCACTGAAGACACGTTCAGCCCGGACGTCTCCACCACCCGCAACGATGCCTCGCACCGCTACGAGCTGCATGTCGGCGGCAATCTCGCTGTCGAGATCCGGTTCATCGACGAACCCGGGCATGTGGACTTCATCCACACTGACACGGGGGAAAAGTTCCGGGGCCGGGGGCTCGCCAAAGTGCTGGCCCACTTCGCCTTGGATGACGTGGTGGCGGCAGGCAAGAGGATCATCCCGAATTGCCCGTTTATGTACCGGTACCTCCGCAAGCACGACTCCTACAACCAGTGCGTCGACTGGCCGGAGCAGCCCCCGCCGGGAGCCTGAGCGCGGGGCCGGGTGCCCCCGGGCGGACGCCGCGGCCGGCAGGGTTGTGAGCGGGACCTCAACCTCGTATGGTTTGAGCAGAGTTATGCAGTTGGCTCTTGGACGTGGCCTTTGGAGAACCCCTGTGAACCATAAACTGCGTGTGCTTGTCCGTGTGGATGTCGATCCCGGACAGGTGGTCCTCGAAGTCACCGGTTGCCTTACCCAATCGGATTTCCCCGCCCTGCTGCATATCCTTCGCCGGGCAGGCCGCCTGGGAGCCGGACCGGACGTCCGGGTGGACCTCCACAGCGCGTCCCACCTGGACCCCGAGATGCTGCTGCAGCTGCGCGGCATCGCGGAAGCCAGCGCCGGTCCGGCCGGATCCGGGCAGTCCCGCGTCACGCTGGACGAACCCGCAGAGCTGCCCATCTGCCTGCTGCACGTGGGCTCCGACAGTAAAGTCCTCGCGGGCCTCGAGGGCGAGATTGCGGCCTATCCGCCGGTCGAGTTCGAGCGCGGAGACCGCCCGGCCGGCTTCGCGGGAGGCTCGCTGGATTCCGGTATCGACGACGCGTGCATCCCCCTTCCGGCCGAGCTGCCCACCATCAACGGGCTGGAGATCGCAGACTACTTCGAAGGAACCATGGACCCGGCGGCCACGGTCCGTGCGCTCTCCGACGCGGCCCTCGGCCAGCTGGCCGACGCGCTGTACCGCCATCTGGACACCAGCAACCCTTCCTTCGGCGCCCACACCTGGTACGAGCTGGCCGCCGAGGAACTGCGGAACAGGCACCAGGCGGTGGGGCCGGCCCGGCGGAAGACGAACTGGCCGCGGGACCGGGACTCGCCTGACGGTCCGGACTGGCTGGCCTAGGCTGTCGCTATGACTTCATCCGCCGGGAAACACACGTACACCACCGCCCTCGTTACGGGCGCAACCGCGGGCCTCGGGGCGGAGTTCGCCCGCCAGCTCGCCGAGCAGGGCCACCACCTGGTGCTCGTTGCCCGCGACGGCACCAGGCTCCGGGCCAAAGCGGAGGAGCTGGACCGGCGCTACAGCGTCCGTGCCGAAGTGCTCGCCGCGGACCTCGTGGACGACGCCGGCGTGGCCGCCGTCGTCGCCCGGCTCTCGGACCCGTCCCGGCCGGTGGAAATCCTGGTCAACAACGCGGGAATCGGGCTGCTGCATTCCTTCGCGGACAACGACATTGCCGACGAGAAACGGCACCTCAAGCTGCACGTTGAAACCGCCATGGAGCTCTCCCACGCCGCGCTGCAGGGAATGCTCGCCCGGCGCTCCGGCCGGATCATCAACGTCGCGAGCGTGGCGGCATTCCTGCCCCGGGAAACCTATTCCGCGGCCAAGGCCTGGCTGGTGAGCTTCTCCCGCTGGGCCAACCTGGCCTATTCCCCGCGCGGCGTAAAGGTCACCGCGGTCTGCCCCGGCTTCACGCACACCGAGTTCCATGAGCGCATGGGGATGGACAAGAGGGTGGCCCCGCGCTGGATGTGGCTGCAGGCGGAGCGGGTGGTCAGCGAAGGCCTGGCCGACAACCAGCGCGGCAAGGCCGTGTCAATCCCGAGCACGCGCTACAAGATCCTCACGGCTTTGACCCGCGTCCTTCCGGCCAGGTTCGTGGCGGGGCCGCCCCGACGCGCGAAGTAGGCGCGGCGCAGCTGGCAGGGCGCGGCTGGCCGGTCGGGGCGCCGACGCGGGGGATCAGGGCGCATCATCGGTGATGCGGACGGCCAGCATGCACGTCGTCAGTCCCTCAAGGGTGTCGAGGCGGAGATTCAACAGCCGTGACATCAGGGCCAGCCGCTTGCTCAAGGTATTCCGGTGGATGTACAGGGCCTGGCAGGCCCTGTACGGCTGGGCGTCGTGGTCGAGGTACGCCCGCAGCGTGGGCAACAGCCGGCCATTGTTGGCCTGGTCGTAGGCCAGGAGCGGCGCCAGCAGGTTAGCAGCAGCCGAGTGGGCGCCGCTCCCTGCGGTCGCCACCACGAGGGATTCGATGCTCATCGGCGCTGCGATGGTGGGCTCGCTGACCTACTGGCCGGGCGGGCCCGGTGTCCGCATCGACTCCGGATTCGTCGCCGGATCCACGGTGATGCCGTTCTACGACTCGCTCCTGGCAAAGATCATTGTCTGGGACGAGACCCGGGATGAGGCAATCGGCCGGTCCATCCGCGCCCTCGAAGAGATCACGATCGAAGGCGTGTCGACAACCATTCCGCTGCTCAGCGCCGTGCTGCACCGGCCGGAGCTGAAATCGGTGGAGCACCACACCAAGTTCATCGAAACCTGCCCGGAGATCCTGGGGGACCTGTCATGAGCGATACCCTGAGCGCCGATTCGCTCAAAGGCACGGCGCGCTACACGTGGGGCGGCGACGAGTTCCTCTTCGTGGAGATCTCCGAGGCGATGAGCCTGGCCGCGAACTTCAAATCCAACTCGATGGCCACCAGTCTCGGCGGCCGGGAACTGGCCGGCGTGACCGAAATCTGCCCGGCCAACGCGTCGCTGCTGGTCCGTTTCGACCCCGATGTACTGGGCGCCGCGGAACTCGAGGCGACCATGCGGGAGATCGAAGTCGAAGTGGACAACACCTCCCATCCGGTGCTGAACACCCGGCTGATCGAAGTGCCGGTCTGGTACGACGACCCGTACACGCGGGAGACCGGAGCCCGCTTCCGCACCGGCCACCAGCGGCCCGAGGGGACCGACTTGGACTTCGCGGCAGAGGTCAACAACCTGCAAGGCGCTGATGAGTTCATCCGGCGGCACCACAGCAGCCCCTGGCTGGTCTCGATGGTGGGGTTTGTGGCCGGACTGCCCTTTATGTTCCAGATGGTGCCCCGCGAGCAACAGCTGGAGGTGCCGAAGTACCTCAGCCCGCGCACCGACACGCCTCCCCTCACCGTCGGCCACGGGGGCTGCTTCGCCTGCATCTATTCCGTCCGGGGCGCCGGCGGCTACCAGATGTTTGGCATCGCGGCGGCTCCGATCTTCGACCCCGCGCAGTCCCTGGCTGACTTCAAGGACTTCATGGTGTTGTTCAAACCCGGCGACATCGTCAAGTTCCGCCCTGTGGATGAGGACGAATACAAGGGCATCAAGGACCAGGTGGAAGCGGGCACGTACGTCTACAAACAGGTGCCGGTCACTTTCGACCTGGCCGAGGCCCTCGGTGACCCCGAGAGCTACAACACCAAGCTATTGGAGAAGCTCAATGACTCTTGAGATCTTGGAACCCGGCCTGTCAACGACGGTCCAGGACCGGGGACGATTCGGCCACTACAACGTGGGAATCCCGCAAGGCGGCTCCATGGACCAGCTCTCCGCGGAGATCGTGAATGCCCTGGTGGGCAACAGCGCCGAGGAGGCGGTGCTGGAATGCACCTACCTGGGACCGAAATTCCGCACCTCCGTTCCTGCGGTGATCGCCGTGGGAGGCGCCCCGGTGGACGTCAAGGTCAACGGCACCGCGGCACCGCAATGGGAGGCCATTGAATTGGCCGCGGGAGACGAAGTCGCCTTCGGTTTCCTCCAGGGCGGCACCCGCTACTACGTGGCAGTCCGGGGCGGCATCGACGTCCCCGTGGTGCTCGGGAGCCGGTCCACCTATGCCCTGGGTGCCCTGGGCGGCTATTTGGGCCGCAAGCTTGCCACCGGGGACGAGGTCCCGGTTGGTGACACGCCAGCCGTGGAAGCCCTGGGCGGCATCGCCCCGGAACTGCGGCCGGCTTTTCCCGCCGAAACGGAGATCAGGGTCCTTCTGGGCCTCTACGATCACCGGCTGACCGAATCCGGGCTCGCGACATTGCTGGACTCGACCTGGACGCTCACCCCGGTGGCCGACAGGACGGGCCTGCGCTACGGCGGGCCGGAGATCGAATGGAAGGAGCGGGAACAGCCGTTCGGCGCCGGTTCCGATCCGTCCAACATCGTCGACGCCGGCTACGCCGTGGGCTCCATCCAGATCCCCGGCGGCAAGGAACCGATCGTCCTGCACCGCGATGCCGTGTCCGGGGGAGGCTACGCCATGGTCGCCACCGTCATCAGCGCGGACATGGACCAGCTCGCCCGCAGCGCCCCCGGAACCAAGACGCGCTTCGTGGCCGTGACCATGGAGGAGGCCGTCGCGGCCCGGGCGGAAGGGAAGGCCCTCCGCCGTTCCATCTGGGGATAACCAACACCCCGCAGCCTCGTGGCTCCCGCCACCGGTTCCACAATCGCATCACTACAACACCAGAGGTGTCGCTTTGTCGTACTCAAATCTAGTAATGCCCGCGGATCAGCGGGTCGGTAAATGGTCGCTGACCATGGCCTGGTGGGCCCTGTTCTCGGCCATGTTCTGGATCTACGTGGCCGTCGCCTCGGCCGGCGCCGTGGGGGGTACCGAACACCATCATCGGCATGGTTCTCACCATCGCCACCTACGGGATCATCAACCTGGTGCTCTCGCGCTACGCCGCCCGGACCGGACTGACGGTGAGCGTCTTCTCCCGGACCCTGTTCGGGCTGCTGGGCTCGGCGCTCGCGTCACTGATCTTCGCGGCTACGGCCATCTACTACGCCGTCTTTGAAGGTTCCATCATCGCCGTCGCGTTCCACGAATACTTCGGCGGCAACCTGGTGTTCTGGTACGCCGCGGTGGTGGTCTTTGCCATTCCCTGGCTGTCGGCGGTGTCCAGCACTGGCTGGACCGGCTCAACGGCTTCCTGCTGCCGTTCTACTTCGCCGGTCTCGTTGCGGTGGTCATCGCCGCGACGGCCATCAAGGGCGTACCCACCAACTGGATCGGCGAGGCCGCGGCCAGTTCCGCGCTGCCGGGCTGGCTGACGTCCTACCTGATCTACATGGGCGTCTACATCATGATGATGTACACCTTCGATTACGCCCGGATGGGCAAACGCGAGGACCGGAAATTCCTGGGCAGCATCACCTTCGGCTGGGTGTTCTATGCCTTCACCTTCGGGCTGAACGGCCTGGTCGGCATCTACATCATGAGTGCCTGGGGCCTGGAAGCCTCCGAGACGGGCGTGGTCACGGCGTTCATATCCTCGCTGGGAATTTGGGGTGTGCTGGTCATTTTCATCTCGCAGACCCGCATCAATACGGCCAACTACTTCCTCGCGTCGACAAATCTCTCGGCCTTCGCCCACCGCGTGTTCGGCCTCAATCTGCCGCGGTTTGTCTGGGTGATCGTTTCCGGCGTGCTGGCCTTCCTGCTGATGCTCACGGATGTGCTGAGCTACCTACTGAAGGCACTCGCCTGGCAGGGAGTCTTTGTCACTGCCTGGGTGGCGATCGCCCTGACGTACATCGCCATCAACTGGAAAGAGGAGCGGTATTTCCCCGAAGTCCGGCCCCGCCGGCTGAAGCCGGTCACCGCCGGAGCCATCGCGTGGGTGGTGGCCTCCGCCACCGGCATCCTGTTGACTGAGCAGACGGCGCTGCCCGTGGTCTCCCAGCTGACTCCGCTGATCACCATGGCCCTCGCCGGCGGCCTGTACTACGCCGCGTACAAGCTGTCCCCGCCACCGGTCATGGACGGACACAAGGACCTCACACCGGAGGAACACGCCGAGCTCCAGGCTGCCGAGCCGCAGTAGCCGGACACGCCTGAGGCCTGCCTTGTGTGCTCCCCCAAGGGGGTGCAGCACACAAGGCAGGCCTCAACGGGCGGGGCTGAACTACAGAGTCTGAACTGGCCGGTCCGGATCAGGATGATCCGCGCCGGGCTGCCAGAAGGTCAAGCTCAGGCCTGGGCCGTAACCTTTTCGGTTTCGCGGGGAGCCGTAGGATCGGCGGCCAGCGAGGTGAAGGGCATGTCCATGTGCGCCAGGTCGATCAGCGGGTTCTCGTCCTGGTTTGCAACGAGCTCCTTGGCCTCGGCCTGGGTGTCCACGCTGGGCATGGATCCCGGGAGCGGCCGCTGCGCCGATTCCTTGAGGAAGTAGATCGCCACGGCACCGATCGCCGAGGTGGCCATCAGGTAGTACGCGGGCATCATGTCGTTGCCGGTGCCATTGATGAGGGCGGCGACGATGAACGGCGTGGTGCCGCCGAAGATGGCCACGGAGAAGTTGTACGCGATGCCCATGGCGCCGTAACGGCTGGACGTCGGGAACTGGGCCGGCAGGGCCGAGGCCAGGTTGGCCACGTAGAACGTCACCGGGAAGGCGATCAGGGAAAGCCCGGCCAGCGTCGACCAGACGTCGCCGATACCGATCAGCAGGAACGCCGGAGTTGCCAGCACCACGGTGCTGATGGCGCCGATCCACAGCACGGGGCGGCGGCCGATCCGGTCGGACAGCTTGCCGGTGAGCGGAATGCAGAGGCTCATGACGACCAGCACCGGGATGGTCAGCAAGGTGCCGTGAACGGGATCGTAACCCTTGGACTCCGTGAGGTACGTCGGCATGTACGACGTCAGGGCATAGCCGGCCGTGTTGGCGGCGGCCACGAGGATCATCGCGACGATGAGTGAACGCCAGTAGGCCTTCACAATGCCCACCGGGCCCTTGGACGCGGCGGCGTCGCCTGCGGTGGCGTCCTTGGCGGATGCTTCCTGTGCGTCGAGGGTCGCCTGGAACTGCGGGGACTCCTCGATCTTGCTCCGGAAGTAGACGGCGATCAGGCCCAGCGGACCGGCGACCAGGAAAGGAATCCTCCAGCCCCACTGCTCCATGGTGTCCTGGCCAAGCGTGAGCTGCAGGACGGAGACGAGGGCGGCGCCGATCGCGAAGCCGAGGTAGCTGCCCATGTCCAGGAAGCTGGCGAAGAATCCGCGGCGTTTGTCCGGGGCGTACTCGCTGACAAAGGTTGTGGCACCGGCGTACTCGCCGCCGGTGGAGAAGCCCTGGACGACCTTGAACAGGACCAGCAGGACCGCGGCCCAGATGCCGATCTGTGCGTAGCCGGGCAGGAGCCCGACGGCGAAGGTGCTGGCGGCCATGATCATCAGGGTGGCCGCGAGGACCTTCTGGCGGCCGATTTTGTCGCCGAGCCAGCCGAACACGACGCCGCCGAGGGGGCGGGCGATGAAGGTGGCGGCGAACGTTCCTAGCAGGAACAGGGTCTGGACGGACTTGTCCGCCTCAGGCAGGAACACCGGTCCCATGGTCGTGATCAGGTAGCCGAAAACGCCGACGTCGTACCACTCCATGGTGTTGCCAACGATGGTGCCGCCGAGTGCTTTTTTGAGCATCGGCTGGTCGACGACGTTGACATCGGACTCTTTGAGCCGACGTCGGGTCCTCAATTTCGGTTTCTTCACACCCTTGGGTGCCTGGTTGGTTCCGCTGGCGTTCATCACGCCTACTGAAGAGTCGGTCATGCTTCGGTCTGTGGGCATTTGGGCTGCTCCTATGGAGGTCATTTGCTTGCGACTAGTAGCTGCCCCGCTCTGGGCAGGCTTTCAATTTTACGCGATTTCTATGGAGTTTCCGAGTTTGGTGCCGTATGATCCGCTTTTTGCACCCCGTATCGGTGCGGAATAGCGGAATTCTTTTCCGCCGTTTCACCGCGCCAATGCTGGGAACCGGCGGTCCCGGCGGTGACGTGACCAAAGTTATTTCCCAAACGGCGCATGACAGGCGGATTTTGACCCCGATCGCGCCGCCGCGGACACGCCGGCATGCACGCTCGCGGGCACCAAAAAGGGAGTTCCCAAGGTGTCCGGAAAACGCTTAGGGTTGAATCCAGCGCAGCGCTGACGAGAAGCCACACAAAGGAGAGCAGTCCATGACTGGCAAAGACACCGAAAAAAGCAGTGAGACCACACAGGATGCCAATGACAACAAGCCGGCGGAACAGGCGAAGGGGATCAAATCGCGGCTGACCGATGCCCAGAAGGAAATGCTGGCCAGCAAGTCGCGGGGCGGCGCCGGTTCGCAGAGCGTCGGGCACAACCACAAGCCGACGCATGTGAGCGGCAAGCAGGGTCCGGCGGAAAAGAAAGTCCGCTGGTAGCCCGCTAGAGACATCCCACCGCCTCCGACCTACCATGGATGCACACTTCACTTCACAGCGGTAATTCACAGCGGAAAGGAAGAGCCATGGCGGAACATCACCACGGAGGACAGATCGAGGCGGAGGTGGCCGGTCATTTGGCTGCGTCCATGGACGATGCCCCCGGACCGGAAACCACGCGTCCCGCCCCGCCCACCCCGTCCGAGGGGCAGCAGTGGCCCGATGGCATGGGCAAGCGCCGCCATCCCAAGGAACACGACATCCAGCACGGCCGGCCGGGCCAGGAGGCCGCGGTGAACGCTGTGCACCGGACGGGCAAACCGGACCTCCCGCACTCCTCCTAGAATCCAAAAGCCCGGAAGGACCGCACGCGGTCGCTCCGGGTTTTTTTCATACGCTCCTACCGTATCCTTGCGGCCGGCTTCGAGCTGCTCAGCCCTGTTCGAGCACCACGTCCCCGGGTTTCTTGTCCAGCCGCCAGCCGCGCCAGACGGGGTGCCGGAGTTTGCCGCCGCCGGTCCATTCCCCGTAGGTGACTTCGCCGACGAGCCTGGCGCTCACCCAATGCGCGTCCGATGCATCGGCGGCCGGCACCTCGTCGAAAGGCGAGGTCTTCCGGGGCATGGCATCCAGCCGCTCCCTCAGCTCCTCGAGCTCACGCCCGCTGAATCCGCTGCCCACCCGTCCCACGTACCGGAGTCTCGACCCCTCCGGGATCCCCAGCAGCAACGAGCCCACAGATTGGCTGCGCCCGCCCCTGCCGGGGCGCCAGCCGCCGATCACCACTTCCTGGGTGCGTTCGAACTTCAGCTTGAGCCAGGACCGGCTGCGCTGGCCCACGTACCGGCCGTCCGTGCGCTTGGCCATAACACCCTCAAGCCCGAGCTCCTGGGCGCTTTCCAGGATGTGGGTGACATCGCCGTCGATCACTCCGGAGAGTTCTACCGGGCAGCCGGAGGCACGGTAAAAGGTCTCCAGGCGGCTGCGGCGTTTGGTCAGCGGCAGGCGGCGGAGGTCCCGGCCGCCGTCGGACAGCAGGTCGAACAGCATCAGCCGCACCGGCGTGGTGGCCTGGGCCTTCGCGACGTCGGAGGGCCGGGTCAGTTTCATCCGCCCCTGCAGGAGGCCGAAGTCGGGCCGCCCGGCCGGTCCGACGGCGATGACCTCGCCGTCCGCGATGAAGTCCTGTTCCGGCCAGCAGGACCGGTCGGTCAGCTCGGGGTACGTCGCAGACATGTCGTTGCCGTTGCGGCTGATGAGGCGGATTCTCTTCGCGTCCGCCACCACCAGGGCCCGCACGCCGTCCCATTTGAGTTCGAACTGCCAATCCCTGTCCGGCAGGTCCGCCGTGGTGCCCGGGCTGGCCAGCATGGGCGCGAAGTCCGCGGCATCCGGACCGGCCGCCGGATGCCCGGGCCTCGAACCGGGCGGGTCCATCAGGTGGATCAGCCACTGGTCATTGCCCTGGCCGGTGTGGATCAGCGCGAACCTGCGGGTGCTGCCGAGGCCGCCGTCGTCCTGGCCGGTCAGGGTGGCGATGACCTCTTTGCCTGCCACCCACTTCTCGACCTCGTAGTACCCGCGGTCCCAGATGCTCATGGTCCCGGCGCCGTACTGGCCTTTGGGGATGGTTCCTTCGAAGTCCAGGTAGTCCAGCGGATGGTCCTCGGTCTGGACCGCGAGGTGGTTTTTGGCCTTCTCGGTGGGGACCCCTTTGGGCAGTGCCCAGGAGACCAGGACGCCGTCGCGCTCCAGCCGGAGGTCGAAGTGCAGCCGGCTGGCGTGGTGTTCCTGGATGACAAACGCCTCCCGCAGGGAGCCGCCGTCGGTCCCGGCATGGCGCCGCCTGGCCGTGAACGGTTCCGGGGTGGCCGACGAGTCGCGCTTGATGCGGTACGACTCCAGCCGGGGGTCCGTGTGGCCGCCGTCGGCGGGGCCGGCGGAGAGTTGGTCTCCGGAGCGTCCCGGCTCGCGGGCGGCTCCCTTCCCTCCCGAAATGGCAGCGAAGGGGTCCTTGCCGGCCTTGACCCGCGTCATGACCTCCTCGTAGTCCAGCTGGTGCAGCGACGCGGCGCTGAGCTCGCGCCAGGTCCGCGGCGCCGCCACCGTGGGCCGGAGCCGGCCGCGCAGGGAGTAGGGAACGATGGTGGTTTTCGCGGCGCTGTTCTGGCTCCAGTCCACCAGGACCTTGCCGGCGCGGAGCGTCTTCTTCATGTCGCTCACCGCGAGCCCGGGGTGGTCGGCCTCCAGTGACCGGGCCAGTTCGTGGGCGAACTCCGAGATCTGCTCCGAACTCTGGGTCCCGTCCAGGGACGCATAGAGGTGGATGCCCTTGCTGCCGCTGGTCACCGGGACCGGGTCCAGGCCGACGTCCTGCAGGATGCTTCGGGCCAGCAAGGCGACTTCCACACACTCGGACAGCCCGGCGCCCTCCCCGGGATCGAGGTCCAGCACCAGCCGGTCCGGCGCCATCGCATTCCCGTGCGGGTCCACACGCCACTGCGGCACGTGGATTTCCAGCACCGCGGTCTGGGCGAGCCAGGCAAGGGTGGCGGGGTCGTTCACCAGCGGATACTGGTTGATCCGCTCCTTGTGTTTGATCGAGGCGCGCGGCACCCAGCCCGGCGCCGAATGGTCCAGGTTTTTCTGGAAGAACATCTCGCCCGGTGCCTCCGCGGTTCCCACCCCGTGCACCCAGCGCTTCCGCGTCGCGGGCCGGTTGGCGGCTGCCGGGATCAGCACCGGCGCCACGGCTGCGTAGTAGGCGAGGACGTCGGCCTTGGTGGTGCCCGTTTCCGGATACATGATTTTGTCCAGGTTGGTCACCACAAGCTCCCGGCCGTCCACGCGGACACGCTCCCTGCTGTTGGACGGGGTCCTTTCAGGCACGGGGCTTCACCTCCGCGCAACTGTGATGTTCACTTGATCCATGAGAGCCATCTGGAAAGGCGCAATAGCGTTCGGGCTGGTCAACGTGCCGGTCAAGGTCTACACCGCGACGGAGGACCACGACATCAGCCTGCACCAGGTCCACAACGCCGACGGCGGGCGGATCCGCTATCAGCGCCGCTGCGAGATCTGCAGCAAGATCGTGGACTACGAGGACATCGACAAGGCCTACGAGGACGACGGCCGCACCGTGGTCCTGAGCCGTGATGAGCTCAAATCCATCCCGGCCGAGAACAGCCACGAGATCGATGTCGTCCAGTTCGTCCCGGCCGAGCAGCTGGACCCCATCATGTTCGAAAAGAGCTACTACCTGGAGCCCGACTCGAAGTCGCCCAAGGCCTACGTGTTGTTGCGCCGGGCGCTCGAGGACACGGACCGGGTGGCGATCGTCCAGTTTGCGCTCCGCGATAAGACCCGGCTGGGTGCGCTCCGGATCCGCGGCGACGTGCTGATGCTGCAGGCCCTGCTGTGGGCCGACGAGGTGCGCGAGGCCAGCTTCCCTGCACTCGAGACCTCCATCCGGATTTCCGCCCAGGAGCGGGAGATGTCCGCCGCGCTGGTGGATTCGATGGCCGCCGACTTCGAGCCGGCCCAGTTCACGGATGACTACCAGCTCCAGCTGCGCCAGCTCATTGAGGCGAAGCTGGACAAGGGGGAGTCCCTGGACACCGAGGAAACTTTCGGCGCCCCGGCGGCCGAGGCCGGCAGCGGCGAAGTGATCGACCTGATGGAGGCACTCAAGCGGAGCCTCGATAAAAAGCGCGGGGCCGGAGCCGATTCCGCGGCCGGCAAACCCGCCACGAAGTCCACGGCGAGGGCCACGGCAAGGCCCGCCGCCAAGTCGGCGGCGGCCAAGGCCGCCGGGGCGGGTGCCAAGACACCGGCCAAAACGGCTGCCGCGGCCACGGCCAAGAGGACGGCCGCGAAAGCCGCGCCCAAGGACGCCGCAAAAAACACGCGCAAGGAGGCCTGAGCCTGGAGCGCGGCCCGCGGCCATCGCGATCAGGAGTTCCTGAGCGCGGAAATGAGTTCGCTTTTCTTCTTCGCCGAGTACCCCTTGAGCCCGATCTCCTTGGCCCGCGCCTTCAGCTGGGGGACCGTCCAGTCCTCGTAATCGCCCGTCTGGCCGCCCTTCCGGCCCCCGGCGGAGCGGCCCCTCTCGGCGGATGCGTTGGAGATGCGGGCAGCCTTCTGTTTGGACGCCCCGTCCTCCAGCAGCACCTCGTACAGTTCCGGATCTTTGATGCTCGGGCTCTCGGAGCCGCGCGGTGCGTTCTTCTTTGTGGGCATGGCTCCTACCTTGGTGCCTGGAGTCCGGCGTCACCGGCAGCGTCGTCGTCCACTTCCCCTTGCTCGACGGAAGAGCGCCACTCGCCGGTTTCGATACCGCGGGATTCGATGAACTCCTTGAACCGGCCGAGATCTGCCGTCACCTGGCGGCTGTCCGCACCGATTGCCGAGCCGGCCTTCTCCACGAGCCCCTCGGGCTCCCATTCCAGCTCCACGCTGACCCGGGCACGCTGGTCGCCCAACGCCTCGAACGTCACGGTCCCGGCGTTGCGTGGTTTGTCCGTGCTGACCCAGGCGATCTTCCGGTCGGGTGTCTGGTCGGTGATCTGGGCGACGTACTCGCGCCGGACCCCGGCGACGTCGGTACGGAACTGGAGGGACGTCTCATCGATCTGTTCCACCGATTCGATCCCCGTCATGAAATGCGGGAAGGTCTCGAACTGGGTCCACTGGTTGTACGCGGTGGACACCGGCACGTCGACTTCGATGCTTTCTTGCACTCTTGCCACGGGTGGATCTCCTTCTGACGGCGAATCATGCCTCCAACGGCCACAGCTCCTGGTGCCGCGGATTCCAAACTATCGGCGGTGCCGCGTGGTGACAAGCATCTACTGAGGCTGCTTACCGCAGTCGAGAGGGAGCCTGTTCCCTGGTCCTGCCTGTCCGCGGGCCGGCGCGCGGTGTAGTCTCGGTGCCGGGCGGGCCAACTGCCCTGAAGCACGCAAGGACGCAAGCACGAACGCACGGAAGGGGTGCCATGGCAGGCAACCATGTGGCGACGTCGTCCGTCACCATTGATGCTGCGCCGCCCCGGGTCTGGCATGTGATCACGGATCCGGCGGCTGTGAAGGAATTCATGTTCGGGACGGAGGTGAGGACTGACTGGACCGTGGGCGGGCCCATCGTGTGGCGCGGCGAATGGGATGGCAAGGCGTACGAGGACAAGGGCGAGATCCTCGGGCTTGAACCCGGGCAGCGGCTCGTCCACACGCACTTCAGCCCCCTGGGCGGCCAGGAGGACGCGCCGGAGAACTACCACACGCTGACCTGGACACTCGAAGACGACGCCGGGAAGACGCGGCTCACGCTCTCGCAGGACAACAACGACAGCGCCGAGGCAGCCCGGCACTCCCAGGGCATGTGGGACAAGCTCGTGGCCGACGTCAAGAAGATCGCGGAACGGGCGTAGGTCCGCCGTCGCCAAGCGCGGCTGAAGCGGCACATGTCCAGTTAACGACCTCCGGCCGCCGTCCCGCCACTGCCCCGCAGACGGGGGAGGGCGGCGCGGCGGCCGGAGGGCAGGGCTGTCAGGCGGCGTCGTGATCCGTCTCGAGGATCGCAACCAGGCGCTCCAGGGCGGAGTCGGCGCCCTCGCCCTCGGCACGCAACACCACAACCTCGCCGTGCGATGCGCCGAGGCTCATCAGCGACAGGATGCTGGCGGCGTCCATGGCTTCGTCTTCCGGCTCGCCCAGCCGGGCAATGGTGATTTCGAGATCGAACTCGCCTGCAGCCTCGGCAAAGATGGCAGCCGGGCGGGCGTGCAGCCCTACACGGCTGGCAATGGTGGCGTTACGTTCGGTCATTTCTGCTCCTTGAATATCAGCTTGGAAATTCAGCTTCGGGAAAGATTTCCTGGACCGGCTCAGACGGTTACGGGAACCGGTTCAACCGTATCAACGGACTTCTTGACTGCCCAGCGCTTGAGCGCGATCACTGCCAGGGCTGTGACGACGGTGCCGGCCAGGATGGCGACGACGAACATCAGGAAGTTGTCGATGGCGAAGAAGACGAAGATGCCGCCGTGCGGAGCCTTCGATCCGACCCCGGCTGCCATCGAGATGGCTCCCGTCACGGCGCCGCCGAGCATGCTGGCGGGGATGACGCGCAGCGGGTCGGCAGCGGCGAACGGGATGGCGCCTTCGGAGATGAAGGATGCCCCCAGCAGCCACGCGGCCTTGCCGTTTTCACGCTCGGCCAGGCTGAACCGCTTCGGGTCCAGGACGGTGGACGCGAGGGCCATGGCCAGCGGCGGAACCATGCCGGCGGCCATCACGGCTGCCATGATCTGCCACGGTGCCTGGTTGTCCAGGGTTGCGGCGCCGAGGCCGGCGACGGCGAAGGCGTAGGCAACCTTGTTGACGGGCCCGCCGAGGTCGAAGCACATCATCAGGCCCAGGATGACGCCCAGGGCGATGGCGCTGGCGCCGGTGAGGCTGGAAAGCCAGTTGTTGAGCCCGACGGTGATTGCCACGATCGGTCCGCCGAGGATCACGAACATCAGGCCTGAGGCGACGAGGGACGCCACGAGCGGGATGATCACCACAGGCATGAGGCCGCGCAGCCAGCGGGCCACCTGGAGCCTGCCGATCGAATGCGCCACGTAGCCGGCGAGCAGGCCGCCCACGATGCCGCCGAGGAAGCCTGCGCCCATGAACCCGGCAACCGCGCCGGCGACGAAGCCTGGTGCGATACCCGGCCGGTCAGCGATGGCGAAGGCGATGTAGCCTGCCAGCGCCGGGACCAGGAAGCCGAGCGAGAGGGCGCCGATCTTGAACATCACCGCACCGAAGTAGGCGCCCAGCGGGCCCCACGCCAGTTCAGGGTATTCGGTGGGCAGGTTTCCGAGGCTGTTCTCGGCGAGGATCTTGTCCGCGAAGCCGGTGATGTCGTAGCCGCCCAGGAGGAAGCCGAGGGCGATCAGCAGACCGCCGCCTGCCACGAACGGAATCATGTAGCTGACGCCGGTGAGGAGCGCCTTCTTGAGCTTCTGGCCGACGTGCTCGCCCTTTTCCTCGGCGTCGTGCTCGGCCTGTTCCTCGGCACCGAAGTGCGGAACGCGGCGGGCGTTCGGGTTGTCCGCGGCGGCGAGGGCTTCCTGGACCATCTTGTCCGGTTCGTCGATGCCGCGCTTGACCGGTGCGTTGATGACCGGCTTGCCGGCGAAGCGCTCCTTGCCGCGGACGTCGACATCCACGGCGAAGATCACGGCGTCGGCGGCGGCGATGACTGCCGGGTCCAGCGGCTTGGCGCCGGAGGAGCCCTGGGTCTCGACCTGCAGGTCAACACCGGCTTCCTTGGCCGCGGCCACGAGCGAATCCGCGGCCATATACGTGTGGGCGATGCCGGTGGGGCACGCCGTGACGGCCACGAGGCGCTTCGGGCCCCGGGTGCCGCCGGCAGAGACAGCGGCCGGAGCCGCCGCGTCAACCGGAGCCGCGGCGTCAACCGGAGCCGCGGTGGTGTGGGCGGCCGGCTTGTCAGCCAGGGCACCCTCGACCAGTGCGACGACTTCCGCCTCCGTGGCGGCCGCGCGCAGGGCCGCCGTGAAGTCCTTTTTGATCAGGGAGCGGGCCAACTTGGAGAGCAGCTTGAGGTGCTCCTGGTCCGCGCCTTCGGGGGCCGCGATGAAGAAGATCAGGTCAGCCGGGCCGTCCTTGGCACCGAAATCGACCGGCTGGGAGAGCCGCGCCATGGCCAGGGTGGGTTCCGTGACCGCCGTCGAGCGGCAGTGCGGGATCGCGATGCCGCCGGGGACTCCGGTCGCGGTCTTCTGTTCCCGGGCGAAAGCGTCCGTGAAGAGCCCTTCGACCTCGGTGGCGCGGCCGTTTTCAGCAACTTTGCCGGCAAGGTGCCGGATCACGTCCTCGGGCGAGCTGCCCAGGTTCTGGTCGAGCTCGACCAGTTCGGTATTAATGAGCTGAGTCACTGTCAATCCTTCCGGAGGGCCGTGATGGTTACGGCATCAGGGGTGGTTTGGTGGACTGCCGGGACTGTGGAGCCCGGCAGGGAAGCAGCGGCGGCACCATGGGCCACCGCCTGACGCAGACAATCGACCGGGGCGTTGCCCTGGCTGGAAGCGAGCAGGTAGCCGGCCAGCGACGAATCGCCAGCGCCGACCGTGCTGACCGCGGTGACCGGCGGATGCGTGGCCAGCCACGCGCCGTTGGCCGTCACAAGCACCGCACCCTTGGAGCCGAGGGTTGCCAGGACGGCGCCCACTCCGGAACGCACGACGGCGGCAGCGGCGGCCGCGGCCGCCTCCGGGTCCGCTTCGAGCTCCTCGGCAGTCTTATTGGTGGCGAACCCGGCTGCGGCAGCCAGTTCCACCAGTTCCTCGGCATTGGGTTTCAACAGATCGGGCTTCCCCGCCGCGTCGCCGGAAACAGCGGCGGCGAGCGGTTCGCCTGAGGAGTCGACGGCGATGCGCGGCGCATCGGTACCGTCGTTGATGGACCGCAGCCGCCGGGTGACGGTGGCGTAAAAGTCGGCCGGGACTCCTGGTGGGAGCGAGCCGGCCAGGACAACCCAGCTGGCGCCGCGGGAGTGGTCCAGGAGCAGCCCGATCAGGGCCTCCTGCTGGTCCGCACTCAACGCCGGGCCGGGTTCGTTGATTTTCGTCGTGACGCCGCCGGGCTCGGTGAGCGCGACGTTGCTGCGCAACGGCTCCCCGATCGGCAGGGCAACGAACGGGACGTCGCCGTCGCGCAGCCCGGCCAGGACAGGATCGGACTCGGACCCGGGCAGCACGGCAATGGTCTTGAGCCCGGACGCGACCAGGGCGCGGGAGACGTTCACTCCCTTGCCCCCTGACTCCTGCGAGACGGAGATTGCCCGCTGGACTTCCCCGCGGAGCAGGGGCCCTGGCAGGGCGACAGTGCGGTCCAGGCTCGGGTTGGCGGTCAGGGTGACAATCACGCGACCACCACCTCCACCCCGGCTTCGGCAAGCGCGTCGGCCAGGGCCCGGCTTGGTTTCGTGTCAGTGATCAAAGTGTCCAGATCTTTCAACGAGGCGAACTGGACGAGTGTTTCCGCGTCCAGCTTGGAAGAATCAGCCAGGACCACAATGCGGCGCGCTGATTGGACGAAGGCAGCCTTGACAGCGGCTTCTTCAGGATCGGGTGTGCTCAGCCCGAAGGCTGCGTGGATGCCGTTGGTGCCGATGAAGGCGATGTCGGGGCGGATCCGCCGGGCGGCTTCCACCGTGGACTGGCCGACGGCGGCCTGCGTCAGTCCGCGGACCTTCCCGCCGAGCAAATGCAGGGCGATGCCGGGTTCGCCGGACAGTTTCATCGCAATGGGCAGTGCGTGGGTGATCACGACCAGCTCGGCGCCGGAATTCTGGGCGCTGCCGGCCGCCGTGCGTGCGGCGAGCAGGTCCGCGAGGGCTTCGGTGCTGGATCCGGCGTCGATCAGGACACTGCCGGAGTGGTCCTTGGGGATCAGTGCCAGCGCTGCCTCGGCAATGCGGGTCTTTTCCGGCTGCCGCTGGACTGTCCGTTCCAGGATGCTTTCCTCGGTGGTGCTGAAGCGTTCCGGGGAAACAGCGCCGCCGTGGACCCTTCGGACGCTGCCGGCTGCCTCGAGGGCGGCAAGGTCCCGGCGGATGGTCTCGGTGGTGATGCTGAAACGCTCGGCGAGGTCGGTGACGCTGGCGCGGCCGCTGGCAGAGATGAGCCCGGCAATCAGCTGTTGGCGTTCTTCGGCGAACACTGGCCCTCCCTTGCGTCAGTATGGCGAATCCGCACCGCGGATCCACCGCCCACTTCCGTGACAGCTATCACATGAAGTGGAATTACTTGACTTTATCTTTGATCGCGTTGCTTTGTCAACGAAAAAACAACATGAACGCAGATGGGGTTTGGCGCCTCCGGGGGACATGCCCAGTCCTCGCGCCGAGGAGTGGGCACATTGGCATTATGTCCAGCCCTAGCTGCGCAGACTGGGCATGCGCCTCCTTTGGATCTCACGGACCGGGGATGCGCCTCCCGAGGATTCTGGGACCGGGGGACATGTTCCTTGTTGGCCTCGGGGCGGGGCATGCGCCTCGGGGGCTTCGTAGACCTTGGGACATGTCCAGCCTTCGCACCTAGGAGTGGGCACATCGGCATTATGTCCAGCCCTGACTTCGCAGACTGGGCATGCGCCTCCGGGGTGTCGCGGACCGGGGGACATGTCCCTTGTTGGCTGCGCAGACTGGGCATGCGCCTCCGGGGTTTCGCGGACCGGGGGACATGTCCCTTGTTGGCCTCGGGGGCGGGGCATGCGCTGAGGGCCGGGCGGGGCGGTTGATACGGCAGACGCCGAGCCGGGCCTGTTGGGATCCGGCCTGGCGCCGGGGTCGCTGGTTGGGCGCAGTGGGGCGTTAAGGGGCTAGATGCCGGCGTCGCGGCTCTCGTTGCGGGTGATTGTCTCGCCCGTGTTGGGGTCGACGACGGATCGGGTCTCGCTGACCCGGCGGGTGCGGCTGCGGCCAGGGGAGGCCAGGACTAGGGAAGCGATGAGTCCGATGACGCCGACCGCCATGAGGATATAGCCGATCATGGCCTGGTTCACGTTGGGGATCAGTCCGGGGGTGACGGCCCAGGCCAGGATGGCGCCGAGGGCAATAAGGAAGATGGAGGACCCGATTCTCATGACTTGCTCCTTGTGTCCGGTGGGACGGATAGGTAGTGCTAAGCATGCTGTCGAGCGTCAGGCTACAGCCCCGTGCGTGTTGTTTCAACGATCCGGGCGCCGCCACTCCGGCGCGCGGGGGCACCCAGCCGCGCCCATGGCCGCGCGTTTCCCGAGCGGATCTCCTGGCCCGACGACGAACTCCGGCCGATCGCCGACTTCTCCACCAAGACGGCCCGGAACCAGCAGGACGCCCGCGGGGCGGCTCCGCGCCGGGGATCGCACGTACTCTTAAGGGGTGCACGGGCGTCAGCCCTTGAAGCACACCGCCCCCGCACACCGCCCCCGCATGCTGGCGGGCGCACCGGCGGGCCTCACAGAAACACGGTAAGCAATGTCTGAAGTTTCCCCCAGGATCGTTGTCACCGGGCTTGGCGCGGTGACCCCCGTCGGCGGCACGGCCGCCGAAACCTGGTCCGCACTCCTGGCCGGGCGCTCCGGAATCACGGCCCTCGACCAGGACTGGGCGCAGGAGCTGCCCGTCCGGATGGCAGGCCGGGTGACCGCCGACGTCGCTTCGCTGCTCTCCACGCCCGAGTACAAGAGGATGGACCGGTGCGGGCAGCTGGCGCTTATTGCGGCCAGGGAGGCCTGGGCGCAGGCCGGCCGCCCGGACGCCGACCCGGAACGGCTGGCAGTGGTGATCGGCTCCGGCTACGGCGGCCTGGACACCACCTTGGAGCAGACCCGGGCACTCGATGCCAGCGGCCCCCGCAGAGTATCCCCGCACACCCTTACCCGGATCATGGCCAACGCCCCCTCCGCCTGGGTGTCCATGGAAGTCGGCGCCAAGGGCGGTGCGCGGACCCCGGTGAGCGCCTGCGCCTCGGGCGCGGAGGCCATTTCCCAGGCGGCAGACATGATCCGGGCCGGCGCCGCGGATGTGGTGATCGCCGGCGGAGTGGACTCCTGCGTCAACGGCCTCATCCTCAGCGGGTTCGCCCAGATCCGCGCCTTGTCCACCCGGAACGGTGACCCCGAATCCGCATCGCGGCCCTTCGACCGGGACCGGGACGGATTCGTGCTGGCCGAAGGCGCCGGGATCCTGGTGCTGGAACGCGAAGACCATGCCCGCGCCCGCGGTGCCGAAATACTTGGCGTGATAGCCGGAACGGCCGTGACATCCGACGCCGTCGACATCGTGGCTGCCGATCCCGCCATGCAGCGGCGTGTGATGGAAAAGGCCATCGCGGCGGCGGGCCTTGTACCCAAGGACATCGGGCTGGTCCATGCCCACGCGACGTCCACCCCGGTGGGCGATCGGCTGGAGGCGGAAGCCATCAAGGCAGTCCTCGGCAACCAGGTGCCGGTCACGTCCACGAAGTCCCTCACCGGGCACCTCCTCGGCGGCGCCGGTGCGCTCGGCGCGATCGTTATGGTCCAGGCGTTGCGGACCGGGGCGTTCCCCGGAACGCGAAACCTTGAGGACCCGGACAAGAGAATCGACCTGAACATCATCGCGGAAACCGTCAAGGGACTCCCGGCGACGGCGGGGATAGCGAATGCCTTTGGATTCGGCGGGCACAGCACGGCCCTGGTGATCACAGGAAGCTAGGCTGGCCCGATGGAGACAGTCGTCTGGTCGAAACCGGAACACGAACGTGCCGGGACCCCGCTGCTGGTGATGATGCACGGCTACGGGACGGACGAGTCCCGGATGGCGAAGCTGTTCGACGGCCTCCCGCCGGACTTCACGTGCGTCGCCCTGCGCGGCCCCAAGGTGATCGGGGACCACCACGGCTGGTTCCTGCTGGATTATTTCCTGACCCACGACTTCGCGGACGTCATCTCCTCCACGAACGCCGTCTTCGCCTGGATCGAGTCCGTCAAGGCCCGGCACGCCAGCGTCAGCCTGCTGGGCTTCTCGCAGGGAATGGCCATGGCAAGCACCCTGCTCCGGCTGCGGCCGGAACAGTTCCGGGCCGTCGTGGGGTTGTCCGGCTTCGTCCTGGACAACGAGCTCCTGGCCATGAGCGAGTCCTTCGATGTGCGGCCGCCGTTCTTCTGGGGCAGGGACAAGGACGATTTGGTGATCAACGACGCCGCCACGGAACACACCGCAGAATGGCTCCAGGAGCACACCCAGCTCACGGCACGCAGTTATCCCGGGATGGGTCACAGCATCTCCAAGGAGGAGCTCGTGGACGTCGGGGCCTTCCTGCGCCACTATGTGCTCCGCTGACACTGCGGGGATCCGGCAGCCCCGCCCCGCCGGGCGCTACCTCGCGGACCCGCCAGAGTAGGGCCAAAAGCCCTTATTTATTTATTGGTCTACTTGCGCGCCAATTTTGTAAGCGCTTACACTCGACTTCGGCCATTACCGCGGCCAACTACTTCGGGGGAGGAAGGGGCGACGCCCCGTGCTGCAGGGGAAGACCCCGCGCGTGACCATCCAGGACGTCGCCGCGCTGTCCGGGCTCTCCATCTGCACCGTCTCCCGGGCGCTGCGCAACCTGCCCAATGTCTCCGAAGCAGCGCAGACCCGGGTCAGCGGCGCGGCCGCGAAGCTCGGCTACAAGGCCTCCTCCGCGGCGTCGCGGCTTGCCGGCGGAAGCACCGGCTCCGTGGCCATCATCGCCCCGACCGCCACGGCGTGGTTCTTTGCCCAGGCCGTCGAAGCTGCCGAGGAAGTCTTTGCGGACAGCGGGTACGACACCGTCCTGATCAGTCTCCGGAACAGGCCCAGCCTGGCCCGCAAGCTCTTTGCCGACCTTGAAGGCCTTTCCCAGCGGGTGGACGGCGTGCTGCTGCTCAATATCGCCCTCAGCGAAGCCGAAATGGCAGCCCTCGCCGGCTCCGGGCTGGCCGTGGCCAGCGTGGGCATGCACGACGTCCCCTGGGACAACGTCGGCATCGACAACGAGGACGCGGCGCACGCCGCGACCAGCCACCTGCTCGGACTCGGCCACTGGGACGTTGCCATGCTGGCCGGCAGCGAAATCGGCGAACCCTCCCTGGTCACCGCCAACGAGCGGCTGAAGGGCTTTGAACGCGCCCTCGACGAGCACGATCTGACGGTGGACCCGGACCTCGTGATCGACGCCGGATCCAGCATCGAGGGCGGCCGGAGGGCCATGACCGAGCTCATCGAAAACCGCAGGATGCCCTCCGCGATCTTCGCCGGCTGCGACGAAACCGCGTTCGGTGCATTGATGGCCGTCCGGGACCTCGGTTTGTCAACGCCGAAAAACGTGTCCATCATTGGAATAGATGATCATCAGATGAGCTGGTTCCTGGGACTGAGCACAATCGCCCAGCCGGTAGCCGATCAGGGCGCCTTCGCGGCCAATCTGCTGATTGAGAGACTTCACCGCTCGGGGCTTCCGAATCCCCCCGCCAGCCACGTGCTGGAAACCAAACTGGTAGAGCGCAGAAGCACCCGACGCCGGCGCTGACGCCGGCGGCCGCCCGTGGGCCACCCCCTCCAGAGGTTCCCGTCCACGGCGTGCCTTCACGCGTGGCCACCACTGAATTCCCGCCAAGGTCTGAAAGGACACCGAATCATGACCGAGCTTCCCAACGGCGCCGCTGCCGAAGCGATCTCCGGCGCTTCCGCCATCCTCTTTGACCTCGACGGTGTCCTGACGCCCACCGCGATCGTGCACGAGCGGGCCTGGCAGGAACTCTTCGACGGCTTCCTCAAGACCATCCCCGAGGCGCCGGGCTACCGCGAAAGCGACTACTTCGACCATGTCGACGGCAAGCCGCGCTTCGACGGCGTGCGCGACTTCCTGTCCTCCCGCAACATCGTGCTGCCGGAGGGCCCGCTGGATGACGACCCGGCGCACAACACCGTCCACGGCCTGGGCAACCGCAAGAACAAGGTCTTCAACGACATCGTCGAGGCCGGCGGCGTCAAGCCCTACGAAGGCTCCGTGCGGTTCATCGACGCCGCGCTGGCCCGCGGGCTCAAGGTCGCCGTCGTCTCCTCCTCCCGGAACGCCCCGGCGGTGCTCAAGGCTGCCGGACTCTCGGACTACTTCCCGGTGGTGGTGGACGGCGTCGTCGCCGTGGCCGAAGGACTGCCCGGCAAGCCCAGCCCGGCAACCTACGAGTACGCCGCCCGGCTGCTGGGCCTGCCCAGCGAGGACTGCGTCGTCGTCGAGGACGCCGTCTCCGGGGTCCAGGCCGGAAGTGCGGGGAGCTTCCACTCGGTGATCGGCGTGGACCGGGGCGCGGGCCGCCAGACCCTGCTGGCCGCGGGAGCCACCCTGGTGGTCAACGACCTCGAAGAGCTCCTCTAGCCTCACCAACCGCCCGGCAGGGCACGCAGACACTTTCACCGCAGCACCTTCACCGCGCAGCACCTTCACCGCCCTAAGGAAATCCCCACCATGGCACTCATCACCTCGGACCGCGCACGGTTCCCCAACGACCCCTGGCAGCTCGTTGAAACCGTCCACCTCCCCGGCAGCGCCGGCACGCTGGAGACGCTCTTCAGCCTGGGCAACGGCCACCTCGGCATCCGCGGCGCCCACTGGGCAGCCGCCGACGCCGATCTGCCGGGCAGCTTCATCAACGGCTTCCACGAAACCTGGGACATCAAGCACGCGGAGAACGCCTACGGCTTCGCCCGCACCGGCCAGCGGATCCTCTACATCCCGGACGCCAACAACTTCACGGTGATCATCGACGGCGAAACCCTGAACCTGGACGAATCCACCGTGCTGGACTACCGGCGGAGCGTCGACTTCGCCACCGGCGTATACGAATGCCGGATCACCTGGCAGTGCCGCTCCGGTGCCACCGTGACCACCACCGAACGACGCGCCGTCGGCTATGAGTCCCGCGGTGCGCTCGGCATCTCGCTGGAACTCGCCACGGACCGGGACGTCTCCGCGGACGTGACGTCCTCCGTGATCAACCGCCAGGACCAGCCGGTCGAGGACCACTCGGCCCACGACCCGCGCCGTGCCGGCCGCCACGCCGGCCGCGTGCTTCTCCCGGTGCGGCTCGACGGCGGCGACGGCTCGCTGCGCCTGTCCTGGGAGACCGCCGAATCCAAACAGCGCATCGGCCTGGCCGTGGACCACTGGACGAACGCCGGCGTGCAGCCCTTCGACACCCAGGTGCACGAGGACGACAGCAGCGTCCGCTACGTGCTGGCAGTCGGCGCCGACGAGCCGTTCGTGCTGGAGAAGAGCGTCAGCTACGCCGTCGGGCAGGCCTCGGCGGACCTGGCCGACGACGCCGAAGCCGGCCTCAGGCCGCTCGCGGACATCTTCGCCGAAAGCGCCGCGCACTACAGCGGCTACTGGGCCACGAGCGACATCGTCCTCGCCGGACAGACCGAAGTCCAGCAGGCCGTCCGCTGGAACCTCTTCCAGCTGGCCCAGGCGACGGCCCGCGCCGACGTCGCCGGCATCCCGGCCAAGGGCGTCAGCGGCTCAGGCTACGACGGCCACTACTTCTGGGACCAGGAGGTGTACCTGATGCCCTACCTGACCTACACCAACCCGGACAACGCCCGCCAGGTCCTCGAGTTCCGCCACGAGATGCTGCCCGAGGCCAAGATCCGCGCCAAGGAGCTGAGTGTGGACGGCGCCCTGTTCCCCTGGCGCACCATCAACGGGCTCGAGGCCAGCGCCTACTATGCCGCCGGCACGGCCCAGTTCCACATCGCCGCCGCGATCGCCTTCGCGACCAACCGCTACATCTGGGCCAGCGGCGACCAGGGGTTCCAGGAGAGCCTCGGCTCCGAGCTGCTGATCGAGACTGCCCGGATGTGGGCCTCACTGGGTTTCTTCGGCAAGGACGGGCTCTTCCACATCCACGGCGTCACCGGCCCGGACGAGTACACCGCCGTCGTCAACGACAACCTGTACACCAACGTCATGGCCCGGTTTAACCTGCGCGCCGCCGCTGCGCTGGACCACCCGGAGATCGACGAGGCCGAACGCGAGTTCTGGGAGCAGGCCGCCAACCGGATGCAGTTGCCCTACGACGAGGACCTCCAGGTGCACTCGCAGGACAACGACTTCATGACCCTGGAGCCGTGGGACTGGAGCACACCGCGGTCCCAGTACCCGCTGCTGCTGCACTTCCACCCACTGGTGATCTACCGGCACCAGGTCCTCAAGCAGGCGGACAGCGTGCTGGCCATGTTCCTGCAGTGGCAGGAGTTCTCCGCCGAGGACAAGCGCCGCGCCTTCGACTTCTACGACCCCATCACCACAGGAGACTCCACCCTCTCCGCCTGCGTGCAGGGCATCATGGCGGCCGAGGTCGGCTACGGCCAGGCAGCGCTGGACCACTTCACCCACGCCTTGTTCATCGACCTTGACGACACGCACGGCAACACGATCGACGGCGTCCACATCGCCTCCACCGGCGGGGTCTGGAGCTCGCTGGTCAGCGGCTTCGCGGGTCTGCGCGACCAAGGCGCGGTGCCGTACTTCGACCCGCGGCTGCCCGTCGAATGGGACGGGCTGTCCTTCCACCTGAAGATCCAGGGCCGGCTGCTGCACATCGGCCTGGCGCAGGACTTTCTCAGCCTGACCGTCCGGGAGGGCGCACCGCTCGAGGTCGACGTGCGCGGGGAACTGCTGACCGTCGGTGGGGACCCCGTCCGGGTTCCGCTGGCGCCTGTCGCGGCCCCGGAACCGACAATCTTCCCCAGCGGTCTCCCGACGGCGTCGATCCCGATCGTCCGCGCCGGCGTCTGAGGCGCCGGCAGCCCGAAGGGGTGCCGCGGAACGTGATAAGCCTGCCGCGGGGGCAGTTCAGGGCGGATGGTCGGCGTCGGTCCGCCCCTAACTGCCCACCAGGCCGTCCCGGGCCGGCTCCTCGGCGCCGCCGGCCAGCGGATGGGCCAGTTCATCGGCGGGCATCCTGGCCACCACCATGGCGACGACGGCCACTACCGGGCACACGGTCCCGGCCACCAGGAAGATGAGCCACACAGGCAGCACCGCCGCGGCCGGCCCCGCGAGGGCCATGGAGACCGGCATGAGCGCCAGCGAGACGAAGAAGTCCAGGCTCGAGACGCGCCCCAGCAGATGCGGCGGGACCCGGCGCTGCAGCAGCGTCCCCCAGATCACCATGCCGACGCCGCCGGTGGCGCCGAAGATGAACAGTGCGGCCGCGAGGGCCCAGAAGCTGTCCATGATGCCGACGGCGGCGATCGGCAGGCTGCCGGCGCCCCAGGACACCATCATCACGGTGAGGTAGCGGCGCGGGAGCGGGAACGAAGCGGTCGCGAGCGAGGCTGCGGCGCCTCCGACGCCCATCACGGCGAGCAGGAAACCGAACATGCGGGAGTCGCCGCCGAGCTGGTCCCGGACCACGAACGGGACGAGGACCTCAATGGGACCGATCAGGAACAGCACCGAAATACAGGCCCAGAGCAGCGTCCACAGCAGCCATGGCGTCCGGATTGTGTAGCTGACGCCTTCCCGGAGATCGTGCAGCAGCGAGGTCTTGGCCCGCGGATGGCCCGGGCTGCCGGCCGCGTCCTGCCCGGCCGCCCGGTGCTGGCCGCGGAGGAAGTTCAGGATGACAAACGCCAGCAGATGGCAGACGGCAACACCGGTGACGGCATGCGAGGGGGACAGTGCCGCTACCAGGATGCCCGCCACCGCCGGTCCCGCAGCCTGCTGCAGGATCGGCCGCATGGTCCCCTCCATGCCGTTGGCCGCCAGCAGGTCATCCGGCGGCAGGATCCGCGGCAAGATCGCGGAGTAGGCGGGGAAGAAAAATGCCGCCCCGACGCCGAGCACAAACGAGCCGAGCGCCAGATGCCAGAGCTGTAGCCAGCCGGCCATGGCCAGCCCGCTGACGGTCGCAATGACGGCCAGGTTGGCGCCCTCCACTGCGATGATCAGGAGCCGCTGCGGCAGCCGGTCCGCCGCAATGCCTCCGGCCAGCACAAACGACACCAGACCCACGCTACCCGCCGCGGCTACGAGGGAGAGTTCCAGCGGGCCGCCGCCGAGGTGGATCACCTCGTAGACCATCGCAACGGCCCACATCCCGGACCCGAAAATGGAGATGGCCAGTGCCGCGATCAGCACCCGGTACTCACGGTGCGCGAACGGCTGAAGGGCTCTCAATGCGCGCATGGCTCCAGTCTAGGTGCCACGTCCGGCGCGCCGCAGACCGTGCCGTGGAAGGAATCAATGGAATAGTCCGCCGGCAATCCCGGTTGCAGCCTGACAGGACCCGGTTGTCCCCATCCGGACAACCGGGTCCACGCACGAGGCCGGGTCCGCCGCCGGCGCTGCTTGCAGTGCTGCGGCCCCGCGCCTGATTCGGCTCGACTAGCCACGAAACGGAGATGGTGGATCAATGACTGCCTACAAGACAGTGAACCCCGCAACCGGAGAAACATTGAAGGAATTCCCGGTCGCAACAGCGGCCGAGGTGGAGCAGGCCCTCGCGGCTTCGCACGAGGCGTACCGGGCCTGGCGGTCCGGTCCGGTCGAGGACCGCGCCAAGGTCATGGCACGCGTCGCGGAGCTGTACCTGGAACGCCGGGACGAACTCGCGCGGCTCATCAGCACCGAAATGGGCAAGCCCCTGGCCCAGGCCCGCGGCGAAGTGAAGCTCGTCGCCGACATCTACTCGTACTACGCCACCGAGGGGCCGGGGTTCCTCAGGGACGAGCCGCTCAACGTCCGCGGCGGCGGCGAGGCCGTGGTCCGTTCCGCCCCTGTCGGGCCGCTCCTGGGCATCATGCCGTGGAACTACCCCTACTACCAGGTGGCCCGGTTCGCGGCTCCGAACCTGATCCTGGGCAACACCATCCTGCTCAAGCACGCCGGCAGCTGCCCGCAGTCCGCGCTCGCCATCGCGGAGATCTTCCACGAGGCCGGCCTCCCGGAGGGCGCCTACGTGAACCTGTTCCTCACGAACGACCAGGTTGCCGAGGTCATCGCCGATGACCGCATCCAGGGCGTCTCCCTCACCGGCAGCGAGCGGGCCGGTTCGGCCGTGGCGGAGGTCGCGGGCCGGAACCTGAAAAAGTACGTCCTCGAACTGGGCGGCAGCGACCCGTTCATTGTCCTGGACTCCGACGACCTTGACGCCACCGTGAAGGCGGCCGTCGCCGGACGGATGGGCAACGGGGGCCAGGCCTGCACCGCCTCCAAGCGGTTCATCGTGATGGCGGACCTCTATGAGTCCTTCGTCGAGAAATTTACGGCACGCATGGCGAGGATCAAGCCGGGGGATCCGCTGCTTCAGGAAACCACCTTCGGCCCGCTGTCCTCACAAAGTGCCGCCGACGGACTCGTCGAGCAGATCCGGGACGCCGTGGACAAGGGCGCCACGCTCCGGACCGGCGGCCGCCACGTGGACGGTCCGGGCGCCTTTGTGGAGCCGACCGTACTGACCGACGTCACCCCGGCCATGCGCGCCTTCTCCGAGGAGCTCTTCGGCCCGGCCGCGGTCATCTACAAGGTCGCCACGGCGCAGGAAGCCATCGAGCTGGCCAACGGTTCCCCCTATGGACTGGGCGGCTCGGTCTTCAGCGCGGATGTACAGAAGGCCAAGGACGTGGCCGACCAGCTCGATACCGGCATGGTGTTCATCAACTCCGTCGCGGAAACCCAGGCGGACCTGCCCTTCGGCGGCGTCAAGCGCTCGGGTGTCGGCCGGGAGCTGGCCCGGTTCGGCATGGATGAGTTCGTGAACAAGAAGCTCATCCGCACTCCCCGGTAGGGCGGGTCAGGAGTCGCGCGCGGCGGCGTGCCGGACCGGTCTGCGGCCGGCCCGGCACGCCTTCGGCCGTTGTCCGGGGTTCGGGACGAAACTTCCAAGGCGCGGAGGGGCGCTTCCGGCGGTCCCGGCCGCGGCCGGTTAGGCTCCTAGCATGGATATTCCGGCCACCGGGAGCGGGCTGCGCGCCACAGGGCACAAGGCCGAACTGGCCATCGGCGGGGTGCTGGACCGCCGGCAGTTCGCGTCCGCCGACTTCCAGCTCGGGGACGCCAGCGCCTCGCTGAGCAATGTCTACCTGCCCTCCAGCACGGGGCGGCTCACGGAGTTCGGCATGGAGTGGCCGGGGGCCGCCACGGTCTATCCCGGCCCGCGCGGCCCGGCGTCGTCGGCTTTCCTGGCCATTGCGGAATCCTGGGCGCTCTGACGCTGCCCCGGGCGTGGCCTAGTGTTAAGGCGTAATGACGGCCGCCGGCTGTCCGCACGCACCGAGTGTTCCGGTTCCGACGAGAGGCGATGATGGCCAAGCGCAGCAACCCGGCAATGAAAATGGCCCAGAAGACCGCCCACAATGCGATGTTCGATGCCGAGGGCAAACCCAAGCCGGGCATCCAGAACGTGCTCCTGCGGGCCGTCGAAATCCAGCGCCCGATCGTGCTGGCGAACCTCCGCCGCCTGCAGAAGCGGCATCCGCACGCCACGGCGGCGCAGCTCGCCGCCAAGCTGGAGCGGGACTATCTGCTCGCCGTCACCGGCGGCGGTGCGCTGGTGGGCGGATCCGCCGTGATCCCCGGCGTCGGGACCGTCGCTGCCCTGGGTCTCTCGGCCGCCGCGACCGTGGGTTTCCTGGAGGCCACCGCGCTCTTCGCCACCTCGCTCGCCGAGCTGCACGGCGTCCGGATGGTCGACCCGGAGAAGGCCAGCACCATGGTCATGGCCATCATGCTCGGCGAGGAGGGCACCGCGCTGATCAGTTCGCTGAGCGGCCAGGCCGCCGGACAGGGCAAGGGTCCCACCCAGGCCTGGGGCTCGATTTTCTCGCGACGCGTCCCGCTGGCCGGGTTCGGCAATGTGCGCGAACGGATCCAGTCGATGTTCCTCCGGAGCCTGCTGAAAACCCAGGGTACGGCCCTTTTGGGCCGGGCACTGCCCTTCGGCATCGGAGCCGTCGTGGGCGGTGTCGGCAACCGGGTGATGGGACGCGCCGTCGTGGCCAACGCCAACGAAGCCTTCGGATCCATGCCGGACACGATTCCCGGCGAGCTGCAATCGACAGCGGACACCGCAGTCCAGGACGCCCCCTCCATCACCGGCCCGGCCACCCCGTCCGGCCCCGGCCCCCGGAAAGACCCTGCACACGAAGGCGGCAACTTTTGGATCTGAACGCTGACCTCGGAGAGTCCTTCGGGACCTGGACCATGGGCGACGACGCCGCCATGTTCCCGCTCATCACCAGCGCCAGCGTGGCCTGCGGGCTGCACGCCGGCGACCCCGTGACAATGCTGGACACCTGCCGGGCAGCCTATGAGCTCGACGTCCGGGTGGGCGCCCACATCGGCTACCCGGACCTTGCCGGCTTCGGCCTCCGGTCCCTGGACATGTCCTTCGACGACCTCTTCGGCGCGGTGCTCTACCAGCTCGGCGCGCTGGACGGCGTGGCGCACGCCGTCGGCGCCTCGGTGGACTACGTCAAACTGCACGGGGCCCTCTACGACCGGACGGTGCGCGACGCCGAACAGGCCTCCGCCGTGATCGCGGCCATCCAGGCCTACGACCCGGGGCTGCCGGTCCTCGGCTTTCCAGGATCCGCGCTGCTCGCGATCGCGGAAGAAGCGGGCCACCCCGTCTTCGCCGAAGCCTTCGCCGACCGCGCCTACCTCCCGGACGGCACCCTGGTGCCGCGCTCGCAGGACGGCGGCCGGCTGCACGACGACGGGCAGATCGCCGAACGGGCCGTCCGCCTCGCCACGAAGAGCGAAATCGAGGCCGTCGACGGCACCGTCCTCCGGATCGAAGCGCACTCCCTGTCCATCGCCGGAGACGCCCCCGGCTCCGCCGCCACGGCCACCGCGGTCCGCACGGCGCTGGCGGACGCCGGCGTCGAGTTGGAGAGCTTCGCCTAAACCTCGGCAGGTTTGACCTTCGACGCCGCCGTGCGTCAGCCGGCACGGCAGACGGGTGCCCAGTGCCCTAAGGCCCTATCCGGGCCGGAAAACTGGCGGACCTGTCCGAGGGCTCCGTGATCACCTCGCCGGAATGGTCCGGTTCCGAGACCGGCGGACGCCGCTACGCCCCGTTCACCATCAACGTGGAGCGGCTCAAGCCGTGGCACACCCTGACCGGGCGGATGCACTTCTTCCTCGACCACGACTGGATGATCGACATCGGCGAGGCCCTGCCGATCTACCGGCCGCCGCTGGACATGCACCGCCTGTTCGGTGAGCCCAAGCTCGGCCGGGACGGGGCCATGGAGGTGGTGGTCCGCTACCTGACCCCGCACTCCAAATGGTCCATCCACTCCGAATACCAGGACAACCTGCTGATGCTCTCGCTCTCCCGCGGCGGACCCACAGTCTGGATGAGTCCGGCCGATGCCGCCGCCATCGAGGTCAAGGACAACGACTGGGTGGAGTGCCTGAACATCAACGGCGTCCTCGTGGCCCGGGCAATCGTCAGCCACCGGATGCCCGCCGGCGTGGTCTACGTCCACCACGCGCAGGAACGCACCATCGACGTGCCGAAGTCCGAGGCCACGGAAAGGCGCGGGGGCATCCACAACTCCGTCACCCGGCTGCTGGTCAAACCCTCGCACCTGATCGGCGGCTGCGCCCAGCTGGCCTACGCGTTCAACTACCTTGGCCCCACCGGCAACCAGCGCGACATGGTGGCCACCGTCCGCCGTCGTTCACAGGAGGTGCAGTACTGATGCGTGTCATGGCTCAAATGGGCATGGTCATGAACCTGGACAAATGCATCGGCTGCCACACCTGTTCCGTGACCTGCAAACAGGCCTGGACCAACCGTGCTGCTCGGGGTTGCCGGGACCGTCTTCGCCGTCGGGATTCCCTTTGTCAGCGCCTGGTACGAGCCGTCCCGCCGGGGCTTCGCCACCGGCGTCTTCGGGGCGGGCATGGGCGGGACCGCGCTGGCCGCCTTCCTGAACCCTCGGCTGGTCGCCGGAATCGGGTACGTCCCCACCCACCTGCTGATCGCTGGGATCCTCGCAGTCATGGCTGCGCTTGTGTGGTTCCTGATGAAAGAATCCCCCGGTTGGTCCCGGAGCGCCGGCCCCATGCTGCCCAAGCTGCTCGACGCCGCCAAGACCGCGGTCACGTGGAAGATGTGCTTCCTGTACGCCGTCGTCTTCGGCGGATTCGTATCCTTCGCGACCTACCTGCCCACCTGCCTCCGCGATGTCTACGCCTTCGATCCCAGTGGCGCCGGTGCCCGCACCGCAGGTTTCGCCCTCGCCGCCGTGTTGGCCCGGCCGGTGGGCGGAGTGCTCGCGGACAAGATCGGCCCCAAGCCGGTGGTGCTCGTCTCGCTCGCTGGCGTCGCGGTGCTCGCCTGGGTGGTGAACCTCCGGCTCGACGGCGAAATCCCCGCCGGGCTGACGTTCGTCGCCATGGCTGCGGCGCTGGGTCTGGGCGCGGGAGGGGTGTTCGCGTGGGTGGGTATCCTCGCGCCGCAGGGCAAGGTCGGCAGCATCAGCGGGGTGGTCAGCGCGGCCGGCGGCCTGGGCGGCTACTTCCCGCCGCTCGTGATGGGCGCAACGTACGACGCCGCGACGCACAGTTACTCGATCGGGCTGCTGCTCCTGGTGGTCACGGCCCTGGTGGCCCTGGCGTTCGCGATCTTCGCCGTCCGTGGCCGGAGCCCTGCGAAGGTCGGGGCCGCCTAGCCGGTGTTCCGCCTGGGGACTAGCCGAACACCAGGTGCGCCACCGTGAAGATGGCCAGCCCGGCGAGGGCGCCCACCACGGTACCGTTGATCCGGATGAACTGCAGGTCCCTGCCCACCTGGAGCTCAATCTTCTGCGAGGTTTCCTCGGCGTCCCAGCGGGCCACGGTATCGGTGATCACGCCGGCGATGTCCGAGCGGTAGGTCTTTACGAGGTAGCCCGCGGCGTCGCCGATCCACTTGTTCACCTTGCCGGCCAGCTCGGGGTCGACCACCAGCCGGGTACCGAAATCGTGGACGGCGGCCTTGAACCGTACCGTCAGCTCGCTGTGCGGATCGTCGACGGCGGTGAGCAGCGCCGCCTTGATGGTGCCCCACGTGCGGGAGGCGAGCTCGCGGATCTCGGGGTCGCCCAGCACCTGGGCCTTGATGCCTTCGGCGCGGGCGATCATGACAGGATCGTGCTGCAGGTCCTGCGCGAGTTCCTTGAGGTATTTGTCGATGGACAGCCGGACCTGATGCTGCGGATCGGCCTGCACTGCCCGGGTGAACTTCAGGATCTCCACGTAGACCTTGTCGCCCACGAGCCCGTCCACGAAGGTCGGCACCCACGTGGGCGAACGGTCCGTGACAAGCCTGTTGACGGTTTCGTGGTTGTCCCGCACCCAGTCCACCGCGCGGTCAACCAGCAGGTCCACGAGCGCGTGGTGGTGGCCGTCGTCGAAAATCCGCTGCGCGAGCCGGCCCACGGGAGGCCCCCACGGCGGTGTGAGCAGGTGTTTGCGGACCATCCCCTCGATCACGGCCTGGACGTCGTCGTCGTTCAGCACCGTGAACGCGCCGCGGATGACGGCGGCGCCTTCCTTCGCGACGCGGTCGGCGCCGCCGGGCCCGGACAGCCAGGCGCCCGCCTTGCGGGCGATGTCCACGGAGGCAAGCTTCTCCTGGACCACCTGCTCGGAGAGGAAGTTGGTTTCCACGAAATCGCCCAGCGAGGCCCCGATCTGGTCCTTGCGGCGCGGGATGATGGCGGTGTGTGGGATCTTCAGGCCCATCGGATATTTGAACAGGGCCGTGACGGCAAACCAGTCGGCCAGGGCGCCCACCATGCCGCCCTCGGCAGCGGCCCGGACGTACTGCAGCCACGGATACTGCTTCTGCAGGGCGAAGGCGAGCACAAAGATGACCGCCATGACGATCAGCAGCGACACCGCCAGCAGCTTCATCTTCCGCAGCGCCGCGGCTTTTTCGGCGTCAGCCGGGCTGAGCCGGTGTTCGACGGCGGCGCCCGGTGCGGGCCGGGGGATTCGATCAGTGTTCACCTGCATGTGCCCAGCCTAGTCCGGCTCCTTGCGGGTCCGGTCCGCTAACGTGTCAGCATGACGACTGACGAGTTCCGCGACGTCCGTCCGCTGGTCTACGCCCACCGGGGCTCCAGCGGGGCCTTCGCCGAGCACACCCGCGCCGCCTACCTGCAGGCCATCGCAGACGGCGCCGACGGCGTCGAATGCGACATCCACCTGACCCGGGACCAGCAGGCGGTGCTGCTGCACGACGCCAACCTGGACCGCACCTCCGACGGCACCGGTCCGGTCGCCGAACGGACCCTCCACGAACTCCGCCTGCTGGACTTCTCCTCCTGGAAGGGCGCCCGTATTCCCGCCGAGTACGGCGGCACATCGACCCAGTTCCTGACCCTCCCCGAACTGCTGGACATGCTCCGGGCGGCCGGGCGGGCAATCGGGCTCGCGATCGAGCTCAAGCACCCCAGCCCCTACCTGCTCAAGCTGGAAGACCGCGTCCTTGACGTCCTCAAAGCCGAGGGCTGGGATCCGGATACGTCGATGCTGGATGGCATCAAGGTGTCCTTCATGAGCTTCAGCCCGGATTCGGTGAAGCACCTGCTCAAATCCGTCCCGGCGGAGGCGGTCTGCCAACTCGTCGACGACGTCAACGTGGAGGAAATCCGCGAGGAACTGGGCCTCGGGGCACTCACCGGCGGTGCGCTCGCGAACGTCATGAAGGCCGCCCAGCTGGAGGGCATGCGGATCCTGGACGACTGCGAAGTCGGCATGGCCGGACCCGGCATCGACTACCTCCGCGGGCACGCCCGGACTGTCCGGCGCTGGCTCGACTCCGGACGGCGGTTCCGGGTGTGGACGGTGGACGAGGAAGGCGACGTCGCCCTCTGCCAGGAACTGGGCATCCATGAGATCACCACGAACCGGCCGGCGGAGGTCCTCGCCCAGCTTTCGGACGGCAGCCGGCCGCTCCGCTGACCGCTCTGTTTCAGGGGGCGGCGGCGCAGCCGCACAGTTCCACCGGGCTCCGTGGCTGTGATTGAGTTGTTCCATGCCATTTCGCTGGTCCGGCCGGGCCACCCAGACCCTTTCCGCGGCTGCCCTGAGCGCACTGCTGCTGGCCAGCGCCGGAAAACACTTCCGCGACCCCGCGTTCTTCCACCCGGTGGTCCCGGATTTCCTGTGCCGGGACGACGCCGGCACCCGCGCCAACACTGCACTCGCCGTGCTGTCCCGGGACGAATGGGTGGCCGCCAGCGGGCTGCTGGAAGCCGGTGCCGCCGCCGGACTCCTGATCCCGGCAACACGCCGGGCCGCAGCCGGCTGCGTCACCGCCATGTTCACGCTTTTCCTGGCCGGACACATCGATGCCCTGCGCCGGGCCCACGGGCCGGACGGCTCCTCCCGGCAACGCCGGGTCCACACCCTGCGGCTCCCGGTGCAGGCACCGCTGATCGCCTGGGCCTGGAGCCTGCGCCAACCCGCACTGCGGCGGCGGCCGTGAATCTCCTGCAGTCACCGGCCATGCGGGTCGGGCTGTCGATCAGCATCGCCACCGGCCTCTATGGCGTGTCCTTTGGTGCTTTGTCGGTCACCTCCGGGTTGGACTTCTGGCAGACGATGGCCCTGAGCCTGCTGCTGTTCAGCGGCGGCTCGCAGTTCGCCTTCATCGGGGTGGTCGCCGGAGGCGGCTCCGGCGTCGCCGCGATGGGAGCGGCCACGTTGCTGGGCATGCGCAACGGGATCTACGGGATGCAGATCAATGCCTTGCTTAAGCCGGGCGGCTGGCTCCGGTTTGCCGCGGCCCACGTGACGATCGACGAATCAACCGCCACCAGCACCGGGCAGACCGATCCGCTCGAGCAAAAGCGCGGCTTCTGGACGGCAGGCCTCGGCATTTTCGTGCTGTGGAACCTGTTCACCGCCGTCGGCGCGCTCGCCGGGGCCGCGTTGGGCGATCCCAAGCAGTGGGGTCTCGACGGCGCGGCCGTGGCGGCATTCCTGGGCCTGCTCTGGCCGCGGCTGAAGGGCCGCGAGCCGGTGGCGATCGCCGTCGTCTGCGCGCTGGCCACGGTGCTGGCCGTCCCGTTCGTGCCTGCCGGGGTGCCGATCCTGGTGGCCGCCGTCGTGGCAGCGGGAATCGGCTGGCTGAGCCACGGCCGCACTGACGAGGGCCTGGAACCGGATGTGGACCCCTACCCGGGGCATCACCCCGCCCATCCCCATCCCTCAGGAGACGCCCCGTGAACCTTTGGCTGTGGCTGCTGCTCGCCTGCCTGCTGGGCTACGCCTGGAAACTGTTGGGCTATCTGGTCCCTGCCGGCCTGCTCCGCGATCCCCGGATGTCCAGGATTGCCGGGACCATGACCATCGGGCTGCTGGCATCCCTGACGATCGTGAACGCGGTGGCCTCCGGGCAGTCGCTGGCGCTTGACGCCCGGCTGGGAGCCCTGGCCGCGGCCGGGATCGCTCTGTGTTTCCGGGCGCCGTTCCTGGTGGTGGTCCTCGCCGGCGCCGGTGCCGCCGCCGGACTGCGGCTCCTGGGCTGGAGCTGATTCCCGGCACGGTCTTAAGCCCCTACTGGCGCGGCGGGCCGAGTGGGAGCATACGACTATGAGCGACGAAGACGTTCGGGCGCCTGCTCCTGCCTCGGGTGAGGGTCCGGCGGCTGCCTCTTCGGGCAAGGGACGCCACCCCAAACACCACGAGCCTGCTGTGCCCGCGGGATCTGAGTCCACCCGGGAACTGCGCGAGATGGCCCGCCGCCGCCGGGAGGCCGAGGAAAAACTGCAGCACCATCTGTCCGAAGCCAAAGAGAAGCCGGCGGAGGACTGATTCCTGCCGCGGGAAACCCGGTCCGGCGGGCCGGAGAATGAGCTGCAGCCTTCGGGGTTACCCGAGAATGGCGTCGAACGCGGTGCCGGGCAACGGCGACTGCGGCGGCAGTGGCCTGTCCGGCCGTTCCGTGCGGATGGCGTCCTCGACCAGGGCCACCGGCCGGCGCCATGCGTCCGATCCGGCCTCCATCGTGTCCACGGCGCCGATCAGCATGGCCAGGAGACGGATCAGGTCCGTCATGGAAATGTCGCTGCGCAGCGTTCCCTGGCCCTGGCCCCGCCCCAGCAGCACGGCCACGGATTCAAACAGTTCGCCGGTGATACCGGTCAGCAGGCCGCGCCGGCCGGCGACGGCGCCGAGCAGATTGGCTTCCTCGCTGGCGACGGCCATCACGGCGTCGATCACCTGGAAGAGTCCGTCGGCTGCGTCCGGGCCGGCGAGGGCTTCGTCAATGACCGGGTCAACCAGGAGCCGCAGCTGCCGGTTCAGTGCCGCGAGCACCAGCTCTTCCTTGTCCGCGAAGTTGCGGAACAGCGTGGCCGGGCCGACTCCGGCTGTGACGGCGATGGTCTGAAGCGGGACTTCCGGGCCGTGTTCACGGAAACACTGACGGGCTGCGGTAATGATCTTGTCCACATTCCGCGCGGCGTCAGCGCGGAGCGGCCTGCCTTCTACTGCGCGGTTCATTTGCCTAGGGTAGCAACGCGGACGTTGAGTAAAGCTGTTACTGGCCGGTAGCGGCCAACATGACGGTTCCGGGACCGAAATCGGCGCCAGGGCCGGCCCCGGCGGCCTTCCGGCCGCGTGACAGACTAATGCCATGTTGCTTGCATTTTCTGTCGCCCCGTCCGGCCGCCCCGCAGTTGCGGCCGGCACTTCAGCTTCCCCTGCCGGGCCGGAATCCGCTGCCGCGGCGGATGAGGCCTCGGTCCACAACGCCGTCGCCGAGGCGGTGCGGATCGTCCGGGAATCGGGCCTGCCCAACCACACCGATTCGATGTTCACCACCATCGAAGGCGAGTGGGACGAGGTCTTCGCGGTAGTGAAGCGTGCCACGGAGGCTGTGGGCCGGTACGGGAGCCGCGTCTCGCTCGTCATCAAAGCGGACATCCGCCCCGGCTACTCCGGTGAACTGACCGGCAAACTGGACCGTCTCGAATCGGCCATCGGCGTCGCCAAGGCCCAGGGCCAGGACTAAACGCCGGAGACAGGCACCGGCCCGGAAGCTACCGCGGGACCCGGCCAGCTGGAAGACTGTGGGCATGTTCGAGCATCAGCCCACCGACCGCTGGATCGCCGTCGAAAACTTCCTGTCCGATGCCGTTGTCCACCCTGACAGCTCGCTGAGGCACGCCGTGGCCAGTGCCCTGGCGGCGGGGATGCCGCCCATCGAAGTGGCGCCCAACGCCGGCAAGCTGCTGAAGCTGCTCGTCCAGCTTTCCGGTGCCCGCCGCGTGCTGGAGATCGGGACGCTGGCCGGTTTCAGCACCATCTGGATGGCGCAGGGGCTGCCCGACGGCGGCCGGCTGGTCACGTGCGAGTACCTCCCGAAACATGCCGAAGTGGCGCGCGCGAACGTCGACGACGCCGGACTCGGCCACAAGGTGGAGATCCGGGTCGGTGCCGCGCTGGACACGCTGCAAGCCCTGCAGGATGAGGGCGCCGGGCCCTTCGATTTCGTTTTCATCGACGCGGACAAGGAAAACAACGCGTACTACCTCGAGTGGGCCATCCGGCTCGGCCGGTCCGGGACCACGGTGGTGATGGACAACGTGGTCTGGGAAGGCGCCGTGCTGGACCCGGGCATGGACGAGGTCAACGCGCCAGGGATCATCAGCGCGCTGGAGATGCTCGGCGGGGACCCGCGGCTGGACGCGACCGTGATCCAGACCGTGGGCTCGAAAGGCTGGGACGGCTTCGCCCTGGCCCGGGTCCGCTAGGCGGGCCCACTGGACCGCGGCAGACCTGCGGCTGTCCGTACCCGGCGGCGCAGTCCGGCAGCAAGTACTAAGTATGCTTAGATTTAGTGAGCGGCCCCGGCCGACAGCCGCGGACGCGACCGGCACCCCACGGACTTCTTGAAGGAATGCAGGCCACCGAATGAACGGGACTCCCCACAACCATCCGCCCCTTGCTGTGAGGATCAGCTCTTCGACGGAGGACCTGGCCGTCCTGGACCCACTCCTGGCCGCGGCAAGCGCGGCCGTCGGTGATGTCCCCGCGCTCCTGGATCTGGCCGAGACGGCGGAAGCGGCCGCTCCGAAGCCCGGCGCCGGACGGACGGCATTCCTCTGGGAGCTCTTGGCCTCCGTCACCGCCGTCGACGTCGCCGCCGGACGGGTCCTGGAGCCGCATCTGGACGCCGCCGCCATCCTCGACCAGGCAGCCGGCTTTACGGACATCCGCTTCAAGGGCGTATGGGGTGTCTTTGCCGCCGAAGCCGCCGGACTGCACCTCACGGCAGAACCGGCCGGCGGCGGGGTCCGGCTCTACGGCTCGAAGCCCTGGTGTTCCCTCGCCGCACAGCTGGACCATGCCGTGCTGACCGCCCATACCGAAGACGGCGGCCGGGCAGCCTTCGCCGTCGACCTGCACGCCCGCGGGGTGAGCTTCGCGGATCCCGAATGGACCAGCAGGGGGCTGCGCGAAGTCCCCAGCGGCACCGTGCACTTCGACGGTGTCCCGGCGGTGCCACTGGGCGGCCCTGGCTGGTACTACCGCCGCCCCGGCTTCGCCTGGGGCGGGATGGGAGTCGCCGCCTGCTGGCTGGGCGGCGCCGTCGCGGTGGCCCGTGGCTACCGGGAATCCCTCCTGAAGTCGGCCGACGCCGGACGCGAGCCGGACCAGATCGCCCTGGCCCATCTTGGCGAGATCGACCGCACGCTGACGGCCCTGACCAGCTACCTCGCGCAGACCGCGTCCCGGATCGACGCCGGGGACCTCCCGGGCGGCCAGGCCTGGAGCGAAGCCCTGCGGGTCCGGGGACACGTCGCCGCCGCCGCCGAACGTATCCAGGCGCTGGTCAGCCAGAACCTGGGGCCCGCCCCGCTCGCCTTCGACGAGGCCTACGGAAAACGCATGGCCGACCTCGCGCTCTACATCCGCCAGCACCACGCCATGCGCGATGACGCACAGCTCGGTGCCCTGACGCTGAAAGGCGACCACCGGTGGTGAACTTCACGCACAACGATCCCGGGACCGGCGAGCACGCCTGGACGGCAGGCGGGCTGCCCGCACTCCCGGAACTGCCGCTGGACGCGGCCGAACTCGCCGGCATGGCCTTCGTGATCCTTGCGGCCCATCCCGACGACGAGTCCCTCGGTGCCGGCGGCCTCCTGGCACGGCTTCAGGCGCTGGGCGCGGACGTCCGGGTGCTGCTGGCAACGGCAGGGGAGGCCTCGCACCCCGGTTCACCCACGACGACGCCGGAACACCTCTCCGCCGTGCGGCTGCGGGAGTTCGGCGGCGCCCTCGCGCACGTCCTGCCGGACTCGGGCTGGCACTACCTGGTCCTCCCGGATGGACAGTTGGCCGGGCACCGGGAGGAGGTCCGGTCCGCGGTGCAGCAGGCGGTGACCGACGCCGCTGCGTCCCCCGGCCGCCCCGCCGAAAGGATCACCCTCGTGGCCCCCTACCGCCATGACGGACACCCGGACCATGAAGTACTGGGCTCCGTCGCTGCCGAGGTCGCCGGCGCCGGCGGCCACGGACTGCTTGAATACCCCATCTGGTACTGGCTGTGGGCCGGACCGGCAGACCCCGCGTGGCAGTCCTGGCTACGCCTTCCCCTGGACCGCGCCGAACAGCAGGCCAAAGCTGCGGCCATGGACTCCCACACCTCACAGGTCCGGGCGCTGTCCGGGCAGCCGGGCGATGAAGTGCTCCTGCCGCCGGCCTTCCTGCAGCACTTCGAGCGGCCGTTCGAGACCTTCGCATGGCAGCGACCGGCCGCCGCCGCCGGTGCACCGGACGGCTACGCCGCTGCGGATGCGGCAAGGATTTTCGACGCCGTCCATCACCGCGAAGATGACCCCTGGCAGTACACCACCAGCTGGTATGAACAGCGCAAGCGCTCGCTGACGCTCGCCGCCCTGCCAGGGCGGGACTACGAGGCCGGCCTGGAGATCGGCTGCTCCATCGGGACCCTCAGCGTGGACCTCGCGCAGCGCTGTCGGAGTTTCCTGGCCGTGGACGCAAGCGGTACCGCCCTGGCCCACGCCGCCGAACGCCTGGCCCACCTGCCCGCGGCCCGGACCCGCCAGCTCACCGTCCCGCAGGAGTGGCCGGAGGGCAGCTTTGACCTCATCGTGGTCTCCGAGGTCGGCTACTACCTGGCGCCGGCCGAGCTGTCCGAGCTCTTAGCAAAGGTTAAGGCAGCCCTTCAGCCCGGCGGCACGCTGGCCTTATGCCACTGGCGGCACCCCATCTCCGGCTGGGAGCTCGACGGCGATTCGGTCCACGCCGCCGCGCGCCGGGAGCTTGGCTGGGCCGACGCCGGCCTCTACCGGGAACGCGATTTCCTCCTCGAAGTCCTGATTGCCCCGGATGATGCTGCGGACTCCGCCCAAGAACGGGGGCGGTGACGGATGGCTGCCCTGGCCCTTCCGCTGCCGCGCGGGTACGCCATCGATTCGGTTGCTGTGGTCATGCCCGCCCACAATGAAGCCGAGCACCTGGAACGGGCCCTGTTCGCCCTTCAGCGGGCCGCCGACGAGTTGCACCGGCACCGGCCTGACGTCGGGGTGCGGGTTACCGTCGTCCTGGACAGCTGTACCGACGGATCCGCCGCAATCACGGCCCGAATCGTCGCCGCAGACCGGCGCTTCAGCGTCCTCGAGGTGAACCTCCGCAACGCCGGCGCGAGCCGTGGCGCCGGCATCAGGGCCGCCGGAATCGGCGGACCGGGCAGGAGGCCGCCGGGCAGGCGCTGGACACCACCGCCGTGGACCGGGAGGACCTGGCTCGCCAACACCGACGCCGATTCGCGGGTCCCGGCGAACTGGCTCGTGCGCCAGCTGGAGTTTGCGGAATCAGGGGCCGATGCCGTCCTGGGGTCCGTGGAACCCGATCCCGCCGGGATGGACCCGGACCTGCTCCGGCGCTGGCTGGAGCGCCATCCCTTTGAGGAAAACCACCCGCACATCTACGGCGCGAACTTCGGCGTGCGGGCCTCGGCCTACCTGGCCGCCGGAGGCTTTCCGAAGCTCTCTTCGCACGAGGACAGGACCCTCGTCCAGGGCCTGCGCAGCCGGGCCTTCACGGTCACGGCGACGGACAGCATCCGGGTGCTCACCTCCGGCCGGACCCACGCCCGGGCCCCCCACGGCTTCGGCGCCTACCTCCGGTCGCTCGGCCGGAACGGGACGGCCGCCGCAGGTCCACAGCCGGCGGAGTGACCGCCGCGGCGGCGGCCAAAGGGGCCGGCACCTCGGCCCTGGCCCGGCGGGTCCAATGGTGCCACAGTGGAGCATGTGGTCGATTTTCTCCGGGCGGCGCCGCATGCTGGCGGTGTCGGCAGCCGTTGCGCTCGTGGCTGCCGCAGTGATCCTGGCCCTCGCCTTGGCCGCGCGCCCGCCGGCCGCAGCACCGGCAGCCGCGCCAACGGGGACGGCCTTCGGGCAGGCAACCGGAAGTGCCGGCATCCCGACGCCGGTTGCCTCCGCCAGCCCGGCACCGCGGGAAACCCTGGTTCCGGCCCCTGCTGATCCGTCGTCGCCGGCGCCTGCCGCCCCCGTACCGCCCTCTCCTGTGCCTCCCGCTCCCGGGTCCCCGAAGCAAACGCCCCCGGCTCGAGTCCCGCGCGCGGCGCCGTTCCCCGCCGCGCTCGCCGGACGCGACCTGGAACTCATCCCCGGCGCCGGCCCGGTGGTGGCCCTGACATTCGACGCCGGAGCCAATTCGGCCGGCCTGCCCAGCATCCTCCAGACGCTGGCCACCACGGGCGTGCGCGGCACGTTCTTCCTGACGGGCAGCTGGGCCAGCGCCAACCCGGCAGGCGTCGCCTCGATTGTGGCGGGCGGCCACCGCCTGGGAAACCACTCGATGACGCATCCGGGATTCACCGGCCTCCAGGACGCAGCGATCGCGGACGAGGTCCTCCGGGCGCAACAGGCCATTCAATCGGCCGGCGGGGACCCCCGGCCGTTGTTCCGGTTCCCCTTCGGGGCGCGCGACGCCCGCACCATCGCCACCGTGAACCGCCTCGGCTACCTGCCGGTCCGCTGGACCGTGGACACCCTCGGATGGAAGGGCTCCAGCGGCGGAATCACGGCGCAGGTGGTGGCCGACAGGGTCCTCGGGCAGCTGCAACCGGGGGAGATTGTCTTGATGCACATCGGATCCAACCCCGACGACGGGTCCACGCTCGACGCCGATGCCCTCATCCACGTCATCACCCGGATCCGGCAGGCCGGCTTCGGCTTCACGGCCCTCGATGCCCTGCTGAAGTAGGCCGGCTCAGGCCATGTTGAGCACGGCGGCGCCGGTGATCCGGTCCTTTGCCAGGTCCTGCAGGGCCTTGTCCGCGGCGGAAAACGGATACACCACGGTGGTGGGGCGCAGGGGGATCTCGGCCGCGATGCGGAAGAACTCCTCGCCGTCGGCCCTGGTGTTGGCAGTGACGCTGCGGAGCTGGCGTTCCTGGAACAGCTCCCTGGCGTAATTCAACGGCGGAATGTCGCTCAGATGGATGCCGGCGACGGCGAGGGTTCCGCCGCGGTCCAGGGCACGAAGCGCCGCGGGCACCAGACCTCCTACCGGTGCGAAGAGGATTGCGGAATCGAGCGGTTCGGGCGGGGCCTCCTCCGCGCTGCCGGCAAACGTGGCCCCGAGCCGCAGGGCGAGGCGGCGGGCATCCTCGGACCGGGTCATGACGTACACCCGGGCACCCCGGTAGAGGGCGATCTGGGCGGCCAGGTGCGCCGATGCGCCGAAACCATAGATCCCCAACCTGCCGCCGATGGGCAGCTCCGCACGGGCCACGGCCCGGTAGCCGATGATGCCCGCGCACAGCAGCGGCGCAGCCTCCTCATCCGAAAAGAGGTCCGGAATCCGGTAGGCAAACCTCTCGGCCACGGTGATCAGCTCGGCATACCCGCCGTCGCGGTCCCACCCCGTAAACGTTGGAGACAAACAAAGATTCTCCTGGCCACGCAGGCAAAACCGGCAGGAACCGCAGGTGCCGCCCAACCAGGCCACCCCGACGCGTTCGCCGGGTTTGAACCGGCTGGCCTTCGCACCGCATTGGAGGACTTCACCGACGATCTCGTGGCCCGGTATGGTTCCGGCGTGCCTTGGCGGCAGGTCGCCCTCGGCCAGGTGCAGGTCTGTCCGGCAGACCCCGCAGACGCTGACCCGCACCAGCACCTCGCCGGGACCCGGCGCGGGGTCCTGGCACTTCCCGAAAATCATGGGGCCGGTACTGATCGGTCCAGGCCGCCCAACCCGCCAGGCTCGCACAACGCCCTCCTCTCCTTGCGCTTCCGTAGTTCCTGAAGAGCCGGGGCTTCGGAGGCAGCGTTCCCGCGTGGCGGGATTCAGCGGGTGATCAGCACGTTGCAGCGTGCTTTGTGCAGCACGGCGGAAACGGTGTTGCCGGGGCCGCCTTCGCGATTGTGGGTTCCGATCACCAGGGTGTCCGCATCCCTTGCCGCTGCGAGCAGTTCCTTGGACGCGGCATGGCCTTTCACCAGGGTCGCGGAGACCGCCAGCTCCGGGGCCAGCTTCCGCGCCTCAGCCAAGGCCGTGTCCAGCAGCTCCTGGCCGTGGAGCGGGGTATGGCGGCCGTGCTCTTCACGGTCTCCTCCCCGGCTTTGGTCGACGTGGACGAGCTGCAGGGTGGTTCCCAGCGCGGTCGCCAGCCGGGCGGCGCCGGCCAGCACCGCCGCACTCCGCGGTGTGGCATCGACGCCGGCGGCCACGGGGTTGCCGGTGTTCCGCGGGCGACGGATGACCAGCACGGGGCACGGGGAGGAGCCGGCCAGGTCCAGGCAGACCGAACCCGCCAGCTGGCCCAGGACGCCGCCGATGCCGCGGCTGCCGATCACCAGGAGGCGGGCGTCCCGGGACGCGCCCCGCAGGACCTGCGCCGGGAGCCCGGCTTCCATGACGCCGTCGACGTCGGCCGCATCCGGGGCGCCCCCGGCACTTGCCGTGTCGGGTCCTCCGTCGGTACCCGGCACGAGCCCGGCCGGCGGGCGGTAGGACTGGCGTGCCAGCTCGACGCCTTCGGCGAGGAGGGTCTCGGCGGAGTGCCGTAGTCCGCTGCCTTCCACGCCCTTGACCGGTCCGAGCTTTTTCGTGAAAACGGGCCAGACCCAGGCATGGATGACCCGGATCGGCGCCTGTAGCGTTGCCGCGTACTCCGCGGCCCAACGGACAGCCTGCTGCGAGGCCTCGGATCCGTCGTAGCCCACTGCCACGGTACTGCGCCCTTGCCCTGCTGCAGGTGCCAATGATTCCTCCGGGCTCGCTACCAGTCCCATGCGCTACTTGCCCCAGTAGAGCGCACGGGGCCCGGTGGGACTAGGGGCTTAGGTCCCGCGGGCGCCGGGATCCCCGGCGTCGTTCCGGCTTGGATCCGGATCGGGTTCGCCGTGTTGTTCACGCAACTCGCGGCCGCGGCGGACGTCGTCTTCCTCCCGGGCCTGAAGCTTGTCGCTTTGCTTCGTATCGCGCGGCGGCAGCTGGATGGTCTGCTCGGCTTCGATTCCGGCCTGAAGCTGGCGGCCGCGTTCCATCTCGGCATCGAACTCGGCGCCGAACAGCAGCGAGATGTTCAGGATCCAGAGCCAAAGAAGCGCAACGATGACGCCGCCGATCGCGCCATAGGTCTTGTTGTAACTGCTGAAGTTGGCCACGTAGAACGCGAAGCCGAGCGAGGCCAGCAGGAAAATCACCAGGGCGATGAAGGACCCCAGGCTCATCCAGCGGAACCTGGGCTGCTTCACGTTGGGGGTGGCGTAGTAGAGGATGGCGATCGCGAGCACGACGAGCAGCACCATCACCGGCCATTTCACGATGTTCCACACGGTCAGGAAGGCGCCGCCCAAGCCGATTGCGTTGCCGACGGACTCCGCTACCGGCCCGGTCAGGACGAGCATGGCGGCCAGCACAACGACGATCAGCATGTTGACCACGGTGACGCCGAGCACGGTGCCCCGGAGCTTGATGAAGGGCCGGCCTTCGTCAATCTCGTAGACCCGGTTCATGGCCCGGGCAAAGGCGCCGACATAACCGGACGCGGACCACAGGGCGGTGACGATGCCGATCGCCAGCGTGAAACCGGCAGCCGAGGAGCTGCTGAGCTGCTGGACCGGCTCGCGGATGGCGTCCATCGTGTCAGGGGGAGCGAAGCCTTGGACAATATCCAGGAGGGCGCCGGTCGTCTTCTCGGCCTGGCCGAAGATGCCCAGCAGGGACACGAGTGCCAACAGGGCCGGAAACAGGGACAGGACTGAATAGTACGTCAGCGCCGCGGCGAGGTCGGGGCACTGGTCTTTGGTGAACTCACGCAACGTCTTTTTGGCGATGTACTGCCATGACGGTTTGGTGACGTCGGTGGGGCTGTCCGGTTTGCGGGAATCGTCCGGGGCGGGCGCCGTCCGGGCTTTGCTCGTACTGCTGTCCTCGGTTTCCGCATCGACTGCGGCGGGGCGCTCGGCGGCGTCGTTTTTTGCCATGGGCTTCATCCTTCGGGGGTTAAGATCAGCGGCCGGCCACCCCACACGGATGCGGGGACGGCCGGCAGGTTCGTGCAGGCCTCAGGCCCGCTGGACGTTGTCCCGGGCGTCGCTGGCCCGGTCCTTGACATCGGCCACGGCATCCTGGCCATCCGCCTTAACGTTCTCGGTGGCGTCTGCGGCTGATGTCTTGACGTTCTCCACCGCTTCCTGAGCCGGCTCCTTGAGCCCTTCGGCCACGTGCTTTGCGGCTTCCGTCAATTCCGTCGTGAGCGGTTCGGCGGCTGTCTTGAGGGCGTCGGCAGCTTCGCGTTCTTTTTGGCTGGCCGGGATCAGGGAGGAGACCAGCAGGCCGGCGCCGAACGCGATCAGCCCGGCGGCCAGCGGGTTGCCCTGCGTCCTGGCCTTGACCTGGGCCGGCGCGTCTCCGATCGCGGAGCCCGCATCACCCAGGTGCGCACCCGTGCTGCCGGCGGCCGAGTGCACGTTGCCCGCGGTGTGGTCGGCTGCGCCCATGACTTTCTCCTTGACTCCGAAAACGGCGTCTTTCACTTTGTCGGTTTGCCGCTGCACGATGTGCGACGGCGTGACTTTGTCCGCTACGGCATCGACGTTCGTGCCCAGCCGTGCGCGGGTTGCTTCAATATCTGCTCGGATGGCATCCGGGTTTTCGCTCATCTTTTTGACCTCGCTGATCTAAGTGCCGGGCTTGAGGGTGGGAGGAATTTCCTGCAGTGTCTCGGCGGTCTGGGGCATGCCCTTGACTGCCTTCAGTTCCTTGCGGCCGACGGACGCCAGGACGGCGGCGATGATGCCCCAGACCACGGCGACCACGACGCCGGACCAACCCAGTCCCATGAGGGTCCCCAGCGCCCACCACAGCGCCAGGGACACGAACAGGAGCACGAAGTGGCCGGCGATGCCGGCGCCGGCGAGCATTCCGCTGCCCTTGCCGGCCCGGGTTGCGGACTGTTTGAGCTCCACTTTGGCCAGTTCGACTTCCTGCCGCATCAGGGTGGACATGTCCCGTGTGACATCGCCCAGGAGGTCACCAAGGGACGCTGTTTCCGCCTTGGCGTGGGCGCCGGTGGGAGGCAATTCTTTGTTGCTGCTCATCGACGGTCACCCTCGAAAGGGTCGTCGCGCAGCGGGTCGACGGGCCGCAGGGGATCAGTGCGGCCGGCCGGATCGGCATCCAGCCGCTCGGAGTCGAGGGGGCTGGGCGGGTACGTCCGGGCGAAGCCCGCCGTCGTCGTTTCCTGCGCCGGCAGCTGTACCGGCGGCGGCGGAACCGCCACGCCGGTGTCGGGGACCCTGGCTACCGGAGTTTCTACCCGGCGGCCTGAAGGGGCTGCAGTGTCCGTCGAATCGGGGGCACCCGCACTCAGGCTGCGGCTGAGGCGGCCGGCCAGGATTCCGGCCCCGGCTGCGAGCAGAAGAAAAGTGCCAGGCCGTTGCCGGGCAAAGGACTTCACCTCGGTCACCAGGGAACCGGGATCCCGGCCATCGAGCCACGAGGCCACTGCAGAAGAGCGCTCGGCAGCCTGGCGCACGAGGTCGCTGGCCACCCCGGGCTGGTCGGCGGCCGAGGACATCGAGTGCAGTTCGGTCGAAATCGAGCGCAGTCCCTCGGCCACCTTCTGCTGCTGTGTGCCCGCCTGGTCGGTGAGATCCGACTTGGCCTGGTGGAGCAGGTCGCGTGCGTTTGTCTTGACCTCCGCCGCAACGTTGGCGGCTTCGGATTTGGCCGTCTCCGCGACGTGCTGGACGGAGCCGGTGGCCTGGCGGGTGACCTCCGCCGCTTCGTCCTTGGCCGTGTCCGTTCTGGAAGCAGCGTCCTCGGAAGAAGGTGCCGTCCTGTCCGTGGTCGAGGCGGGCGGGAACGTCGATGCCTGCCGGACGGGAGTCTCCTGGGTGACCGTGGGGGTGCCGAGGCTGTCATCCTGGGGCCATTGGTTGTCTGTCATCTTCGCTCGCTTTCCAAGAAGATCGGTTACTGATCGCAAACACAAACCAGCGATACCGGGGGTCTAATAGTAAGCATGGTTACTATCGAATGGTAAGTACCCTTTCCTTATATTTTTTCGATGACTTGTTGCCGCGGGTTTGTCGGGTCGGGGCAGGTCAGGGCGGATCCACGGCGTCGGTCCGCCCTGACTTGCCCGTTCGTCGCGGACGACGCCGGAACCGGCTGCGGACAACGCCTGAACCGGCAGCGGCGGGCTGTGGGCTCCGGCGGCGCTGGCCCGGTGAACTAGGGTTGAAACATGCGAAAAACGGTGGACAACTGATGGCGAAGCGGGGCAGGGCCGCCGGCCGGAGCACCGGAAATGCCGAACCGGGAGTGGTCGATGTGCCCAAGGGCAGCCGACCCGACGGCCCGGTCGAAGGCATCTACTACATCGACACCGGTGACTGCGAGCTGATCGCGGACCAGGACAATTCCACCGGCTGGCTGCTGCGCATCAACGGCGTGATGAGCTCCCACATCGACCTGGCCGATCCCTTGTTCCTTGACTTCGAATACATGCGCTGGATCGCCGCGCTGGTGGAATCGCGCTGGCCCCCGGCAGCGAAGCCGAAACTGCGCGCCCTGCACCTTGGCGGGGGAGCATGCTCCCTGGCCCGCTACTTCCACGCCGCCTACCCGGAGTCCCGCCAGGTGGTGGTGGAGCTGGACGGAAAGCTCGCCGAATACGTCCGTGGCTGGTTCGATCTGCCCAAGGCCCCGCTGATGCGGCTGCGGGTGGGTGAGGCGCGCCAGGTCACCGAAAGCCTGACCCCCCAGACCCGCGACGTCATCATCCGGGATGTCTTTGCCGGCTCGGTGACGCCCCGGCCGCTCACCACCAAGGAGTTCAACCAGCACGCCCATACTGTCCTGGCGCCCGGCGGGATCTACGTGGTGAACTCCGGGGACGCCCCGGACCTGAGGAACGCCCGGGAAGACGCCGCCACCATCGCCGATGCCTTCAAGCACACGATGCTCATTGCGGATCCGGCGATGCTCAAGGGCAGGCGCTACGGCAACATGGTGATGGCCGGCAGCGATCTGCCGTTCGACGATGACCCCCGGCTCGCACGCCGCCTACTGGGCGGCGCGGTGCCCGCCCACATCTGGGACGACGCCAAGGTCAGGGCCTTCGCGGCCGGCGCCCCGGTCCGGCGCGACCCGGTCACCGTGTCGATTGCTCCGTAACGGCCCTTTTGCGCGCCCTAAACGGCGGTTACGGAGCAGTAGATGAGTAGCCGCCCCGTCCCATGAGGGCCTCGCGGTGCTCCGCGGTCTGTTGCCGCAGCGCCTGCACCACGGCCGCCACCGCAGGACGGCGCATGGAATCGGGGCGCAGCACCATCCAGTACGGCAACAGCTCCGCGAACGATTCGGGCAGCAGCCGGACCAGGTCCGGGTGCAGATCCGCGGCGAAGCAGGGCAGGAAGCCGATCCCGGCTCCGGCGCGTGTCGCCTCCACATGGACAAAAACGTTCGTGGAGCTCAGCCCGTCCCGCATGGCCGGCACCAGCCGGCGCGGCGCGTCAAGATCGTCCACCTGGAGCATGGAATCGACAAAATACACGAGGGAATGTGCCGTGAGTTCCTCCACGGTCTCCGGGGCGCCGTATTCGGCCAGGTAATCCCGGGAGGCATACATCCCGAGCATGTATTCGCCGAGCCGTGCCGCGGCGGCCCGGTGCACCTGCGGTTCGCCCACCACCACTTCGATGTCCAGCCCGGAACGCTGCTGCAGCGCCCGCCGGGTCACCGTGATGATCTCGACGCTGAGGCCGGGATGCTCGCGGCGCAGCCGGGCCACCGCGGGAGCGGCAATGTAGGCGCTGAACCCGTCCGTGGCCGTCATACGGACCACTCCGGTGATGGGATCAGGGGTTTTGCCGGGCTGTTCGAGGGTCCGGATGGCGGATTCCACGCGTTCGGCCACCCGGACGGCTTCGGCGCCGAGGTCCGTGAGCTCCCAGCCTCCTGCGGCGCGGGACAGCACCCGCCCGCCGAGGGCTTTTTCCAAAGCCGCAATCCGCCGGGAAACGGTTGTGTGGTTCAGCCCCAGAGTCTGGGCCGCCGTCGTGAATTTCGCAGAACGGGAGACCGCCAGCAGAACCAGCAGGTCGTCGGGGTTGGCATTCATATCTGCAATTCTGCACACAAGCGGTGCTGGTTTGACTATTGAATCGCCCACTTTGTGCGGCAATACTCAGTGAAGCTGCTCAGTGCCGTGCATCATGCCTCGCCTGGGCCGTTATTGACGCGAACTGAGGAGTGCAGACATGGAGAGCAGCTTGAACGGCCGCAAGGCCCTCGTCACCGGCGGGGCCGGCGGGATCGGCGCCGCGAGCGTCCGCGCCCTGGCAGCGCGGGGCGCCAAAGTGGTAATCGCCGACGTCGACGAAGCCGCCGCGGCCGCCCTTGCGGACGAGGTGGGCGGCACGTCCTGGTCGGTGGACCTGCTCGACGTCGAAGCCCTCCAGGACGTCAGGCTGGACTGCGACATCCTCGTCAACAACGCCGGAATCCAGCGGATCAGTCCCATCGAGGACTTCGACCCCGCGGACTTCCGCCGCATCATCACCCTTATGCTCGAGGCGCCGTTCCTGCTGATCCGGGCCGCCCTGCCGCACATGTACGCCAACGGCTTCGGCCGGATCATCAACCTGTCCTCCGTGCACGGCCTGCGGGCCTCGCCGTTCAAGAGCGCCTACGTCTCCGCCAAGCACGGACTCGAAGGGCTGAGCAAGGTGACGGCCCTCGAGGGCGGCGTCCACGGGGTCACGTCCAACTGCATCAACCCGGGCTATGTCCGGACCCCCCTGGTCGAGGCCCAGATCGCGGACCAGGCCAAGGTGCACGGCATCCCGGAATCCGAGGTACTGGCAAAGATCATGCTGACCGAATCCGCCGTGAAGCGGCTGGTCGAACCGGAGGAAGTGGCGTCCCTCGTGGCGTGGCTCGCCTCGGACGACGCCGGAATGGTCACCGGAGCCAGCTACACGATGGACGGCGGCTGGTCCGCACGCTGAGTTTCCTGCCTGGGCCGGGCCTCGGCTATTTGGGCTGGAACTCGGACGCGTTCCCGACGAGGGCCAGGGTGCCGCCCAGCCCGATCATCATCACCCCGCCCGTCGTGCCCAGCGCGGCGATCCGGCGCGGTGAACTGGCGAACCAGTGACGCGCGGTCCCGGCGGCCAGGGCCCACGCGCTGTCCGAAACCAGGGCGATCAGCAGGAACAGCGCTCCGAGGATTCCCAGCTGCAGCGGGATCGCCCCGGCCGAGTAGTCCACGAACTGCGGGAGCACGGCGACGAAGAACACGATGGACTTGGGGTTGGTGGCCCCCACGATGAACCCCTCGCGGAGCATCCGGAAAGTGGACGACGGGCGAGTCGGGTCCGCCGCGGCCGGGCCCGCGCCGCGGTGCCGGATCGCCTGGATGCCCAGATAGACGAGGTAGGCGGCCCCGGCGAACTTGACCACGTCGAACAGCAGGAGGGACTGGGCCAGCACCACGCCGACGCCGAGCGCCACGGTGGTGACCTGTACCAGTTCGCCCAACGCGTTGCCGAGCACGCTCAGGAGTCCGCCCTTGCGTCCCAGAGCCAGCGTCCGTCCGATCACGAACAGCACGCTGGGCCCCGGGACGGCAATCAGGACGAACGCGGCAAGCGCGAAGGTGAGCAGGTTCGTGGCGGGGACCATGCCTGATCTTAACTCCGGGGTGCGCCCGGCGGGAGGCCCGCCTACGGCGCCGGCTGCACCGGCGCGGTGCCGGCGGGTTCGCCAGCGCTCATGCCGGCGGTCTCGTTCGCGGTTTCGTCCACGAGGTCGGCACGGACGCGGCCGTGGCCGCGGACCCAGAGGCGGTACGCAACCACCAGCAACCCGAGCCAGACAGCGCCCACGTAGAGCGCCACCCGGGTGTCTTCAAAAGCGCCGAGGATCGCGATGACGAGTGCCATAAAGACGATGGTCAGCACGGAGGCGGCTGGCCACCACGGGGAGGGGAACTCCGACGCCGGCAGGTTCTTGCGCGCGATTTCGCGCTTCATCGCGACGTGGGAGGCGAGGATCATGACCCAGACCCAGACCGTGGCGAAGGTCGCGATCGAGGCGATCAGCAGGAACACGTCCTCGGGGATCACCGCGTTCAGCACCACGCCCACCAGCAGGATGCCGGCCATCATCACCACGGTCAGCCATGGCACACCGTGCCGGGAGACCTTGCCGAAACTGGCGGGGGCGTGCCCCTGCCGGGCCAGGCCGAAGAGGATCCGGCCGGCCCCGAAGATGTCGCTGTTAATCGCCGACAACGCGGCGGTGATCACCACGGCGTTGAGGATGTGGGGTGCGGCCGGAATGCCCAGGCCGCTGAAGATCTGTACGAACGGGCTGCCGTTGGTACCGATCTCGTTCCACGGGAACAGGCTCATCAGCACGCCGAGGGTCAGCACGTAGAACAGCAGTACCCGGACCGGAACCGTGTTGACGGCCTTCGGGATGACCGACTTCGGATCGGCTGCCTCGCCGGCCGTGACGCCGATCGTCTCGATCCCGCCGAAGGCGAACATCACGACGGCGAACGAGGCCAGGAGTCCTTCGAAGCCGTTGGGGAACAGTCCGCCGTGCTCCACGAGGTTGCCCAGGCCCGGGGCCACGGTGGCGCCTCCGGCCTGGAAACCGAACGCGATGATGGCGGCCCCGCCGGCGATCATCGCGACGATAGCCACGACCTTGATCAGCGAGAACCAGAATTCGAGTTCGCCGAAGACTTTCACGCTCAGCAGGTTCAGCGCCGCGAGGAAGAAGATGATGGCCAGGACCCAGATCCAGCGTTCCACCGCGGGGAACCAGAACCCCATGTAGATGCTGAAGGCGGTGACGTCCGCGATGGCTACGATGGCCATCTCGAACACGTACGTCCAGCCGGTCACGAAGCCGGCGAGCGGGCCGAGGTAGCGGCTCGCGTACTGTCCGAAGGAGCCCGACACCGGGTGCCGCACCGCCATCTCGCCCAGGGCCCGCATCACCATGAAGACGGCCGCGCCGCCGATCATATAGGCGAACAACACGGCCGGGCCGGCCTTCTGGATCGCCGAGGCGGAGCCGTAGAACAGTCCCGTGCCGATGGCCGATCCCAGGGCCATGAAGCGGATGTGCCGGACGTTGAGCCCCCGGCTCAGGACGGTCTCGACGGCTCCGCCGGCGATTGCCCGGGCTGAAGGGGGTGCTGCCTCGGCGGCGGTCTGGGCTTGTTGCATGCGAATACCTTCTCGTCGTTGGGAGGGGGATCGCTATCCAGCAGACCATGTCCGGCCGGGCTGTGATGAGTCTCACCGGCAACCGGTGTCTTCGATTTCAGACTGCGCGGCGGGAGCGAAAACTTTCCGACGTCGAAAACCCTTGACGCCATGTCAAAGTTTCTTTACCTTGGGAGATGTCAGCTTTGTTTTACATGGGAGCAGAAATGTCCTTTGAAGAGAAGATCGCATGGGTCATGGGCGCGCTGGCGGTCGCGGCCTACGCCGTCTACCTCGCAATCGTGCTGGCACTGTCCGGTTCCATACCGTTGACCGAGGTGCCGTATGCGGCGCCGCTGCTGTGGACGGTGGGCGGCTCGATCGTGGCCTCCATCGTGCTGCACACCATCATCCGGGCGTTCTCAGCCCAAGAAGCCGGCATCAGGGATCAGCGCGACAAGGAGATCTACCGCTTCGGCGAGTCCGTCGGCCAGTCCTTCCTCGTCATCGGGGGAGTGGCGGCCCTGGTCATGGCGATGGCCGAGGCGGACCACTTCTGGATCGCGAATGCCATCTGCCTGGCCTTCTTCCTCTCGGCGATCCTGGGCTCCGCGGCGCAAATCGTCGCCTACCGCCGGGGCTTCCAGCCATGGTGAAGCCGACCAGGGTCACCAACTCGATCCGCCGCCTGCGGTTTGAACGGGGAGAGCTGACCCAGGCGGAGCTCGCCGAACGCATCGGAGTGACCCGCCAGACCGTCATTGCCATCGAACAGGGCCGCTATTCGCCCTCGCTCGAACTGGCTTTCCAGATTGCCCACGTCCTCAGGGTTCCCCTCGACGACGTGTTCCAGTACCCCGCCCCTGAAGGAGAAACACCATGAAAGCGATCATTCAAGACGTTTACGGTTCCACGGAGGTCCTGGAACTGCGCGACGTCGACAAGCCCGTGCCCGGCGACGACGACGTCCTTATCCGGGTCCGTGCGGCCGGCGTGGACCAGGGGGTCTGGCACCTCATGACCGGGCTGCCGTACCTGACCCGCGCCGTCGGCTTCGGCCTGAGGGCGCCCAAGACCGGCATCCGCGGCCGGGAGGTTGCCGGGGAAGTGGAAGCGATCGGCAAGAACGTGGTGGGATTCCGTCCCGGCGACGAAGTTTTCGGCACGTGCGAGGGTTCCTTTGCCGAATATGCGTGTGCCAAGGAAGGCAAGCTGGCGCAGAAGCCGGCGAACCTCAGTTTTGAGCAGGCGGCCGCCGTGCCGATCTCCGCCGTGACGGCGCTCCAGGGGCTCCGCGACAGCGGGCAGGTCCAGCCCGGACAGGACGTCCTCATCGTAGGTGCCGGAGGAGGCGTCGGCGCCTACGCCGTCCAGCTGGGGAAGGCCTTCGGCGCGCAGGTCACGGGCGTCTGCAGCACCGGGAAGCTGGAGCTGGTCCGCGCAGTCGGCGCGGACCACGTCATCGACTACAAGCATGACGACTTCGCCGACGGCCGGAAACAGTACGATCTCATCCTCGACACCGCGGGCAACCGCCGGCTCTCGGTCCTCCGCCGGGCACTCAAGCCGCACGGAACCCTGGTCATTGTCGGCGGGGAAGGCGGCGGCAGATGGACCGGCGGCTTCGGGCGCTCGCTCCGGGCCGCGGCGCTGTCCCCCTTCGTGGGCCAGAAGCTCAAGGGCCTCCTGGCGGTCGAAGGGGCCCAGGACCTCCGCGCCCTGGCGGACCTCATCGAAGCCGGCACCGTGAAGCCGGTCATCGACCGGAGCTTCGCGCTGGGCGACGCCCCGGCCGCCATCCAGTACATGCACGAGGGGCGGGCGCGCGGCAAGGTTGTTGTCACCGTGTGAGCGGCAACCCGGCCATGGCGCCGTGTGGCGCCGGGCGTCGCCGGACCGGGCCGGACCGTGGCCCTAGGTGTCGCCATCGGCGGACCGCCGGTCGAGTTCGGCCAGATGGGCCGCATTGCCGCGCAGTGCAGGCTCATACCGGGTGACGTCCTCGCTGCGGATACGGTCCGCGGCCAGCTCGAGGAGCTCGGCGACTGCGGCATCGCTGCGGGACGCGGCGTGCAGTGAGAGTGCCAGGAACAGGCGGACCGAGTCGGATTCGGGGAACTCCGCCCGGGCACGCCGCAGGGCGGTGAGGGATTCGTCGAAGAGCCCGAGGTTCCGCAGTGTGCTGCCGTACTGCAGCAGGCAGCGGCGAAGGGTGTCGCCCTCCAGCCCGCCCTCCATCGCCTGCTCGTAGTAGCCGCGGGCGCGTTCCTCCGCGCCGGCGGTGTCGTAGGATCCGCCCACCTCGTAGAGGACAAAGGGGTTGCCGGGGTGGTGTGCCAGGAGCTCCCGGAAGTAGTCGATTGTCGGCTGCATGTTGTCCCGGTCGCGGTTCCGGAAGCCTTCCCGGATGGCGGCGTCGAGTTCCGGTGTCTGGAAGTGGGTCATGGGCCTTTTCTAGCCGACGGCGGGCGGACCGCCGTCGGGACACGCGGGCCGGCCATTCACCGGTATCCGGCGGCGTCCGCCGGCAGGCCGGCATCCTGGACTTGCACCAGATGCCGCCAGCAGTCGGGCCGGGAACCATCGACGTCGGTGAAGCCGTACTCGAGTGCCAGCCAGCCGGAGGAAAAGGAGCCTCCGCTGCGCCCGAAGACGCCGGGGTCGGCGGCGAGGGCCGCGACGGCACGCCCGACGGCGCGCGGGCTCTCCGAGATCGCGGCAAAGTGCGGCTGGACCGCGGCGGCGTCCCGCCAGTTCGCCTCGGTCACGCCGAAGTGCTCAAGCATCATCTCCGAGCGCATCCAGCCGGGCGGCAGGGCCACCGCGGAGCAGCCGTAAGGCTTCAGATCCTCGGCCTGGCTGAAGGCGAGCCGGAGGACGGCGGCCTTGGCGAGGTCCTAGAACACCGAGACCCGGTCGTGACCAGGTGGGTGTCGACGGCGAGATGCAGGATCCGGAGCCTGGCCTCCAGATCGTGGGACCACAGCGGCGTGTTCCACTCGATCAGGTCTTCGCCGCCCCAGATATCGTTGACCAGGATGTCCAGCCGGCCCTGCTCGGCGTCGATCCGCTGCACGAGTTCCCGCACCTGGCCGGGCTCGCGGTGATCGACCGCGACGGCGATGCCCGTGCCGCCGGCCGCGCTCACCAGTGCCGCCGTCTCCTCGATGGTTTCCGGCCGGTTGTAGTCCGAGCGGCGGCCCAGCGCCGAGCGGCCGGTGCAGTACACGGTCGCGCCGGCTTCACCGAACGCGACGGCGGTTCCGCGGCCAGCGCCGCGCGTGGCCCCGGCCACGAGGGCCACTATGTCCGAGAGGTCCGGTTTCATGCCTTCCCCATTCCGTGATTCCGTCGCTCATCAACGCGGGCTTGTTCAACGGCAATCGAAACACCCCCGGGTCCGGGCGGCCAGGGGCCGAGGCCCCGCCGCGCCGCGAAGTGTCTGGAAGTCCAGACATGCGGGTGTCGCACACGCTTTCCGGGACCCCCGGAAGGGCGCATGCTTAAGTACGGGATACCGGACACTGCCCAACCAGAAGAGGACCGATGCAAGCCACCAGCACCACCTTGGGCGGCACTGCCCTGAGCGGCGATGCTCCAAGCGGCCCTGCCGCGGATGCCGCTCTCAGCGGCACTGCCGCGGACGCCGCCGTCGTCGAATCCCCGCCCCAGCCGGCCGCCGCCAGAACCGTGCCCAAGGCGACATCCAAGGTGCCCGCGGCGGAGAACACCCTGCGCATCCTCAAGCTGCTCGCGTCCAAGCGCGGGCCGATGGCGGCGTCGAACATAGCCACGGCGCTGGGCCTGCCGCGCTCCAGTGTCTACCACCTGCTCGGCGTGATGGAGGCCAACGGGTTCGTGCTGCACCTCCACGAGGAGCAGCGGTACGGCCTCGGCATCAGCGCCTTCGAGCTCAGCTCCGCCTATTCGAGGCAGGAACCGCTGTCCCGGCTGGGCCGGCCGATGCTCGCCGCGCTCGTGGACATGATCGGCGAAAGCGCGCACCTCGCCGTGCTCCACGGCCGGGATGTGCTCTACATCGTCGAGGAGCGGGCCAAGAACCGGCCGTCGCTCGTGACCGACGTCGGCGTCCGGCTTCCCAGCCACCTCACGGCGAGCGGGCGGGCCATCCTCGCCGCGCTGCCGAAGTCCCAGGTGCGGGCGCTGTACCCGAACGCGGCCGCCTTCAGCGCCCGGCACGAGACCGAATCGCCCATCATGAAGTACTCGGCGCTGTCCTCGCACCTCGACCAGGTCCGGCAGCGCGGCTACGCCACCGAACACGGCGAGGTGACGCCCGGCTTCGGCTCGATCGCGGCCGCCGTCACGGACCACGTGGGCTGGCCGACGGCGGCCGTCGCCGTGACCTTCCTGGAGGACAAGCTGCCCCCGGAGCAGTGGCCGGCCCTCGCCGCGCGGGTGCAAAAGTCCGCCAACGAACTTTCGGTCCGGATCCACGGCCGCCCGCAGCCCGGCTGACCGCCCCAACCCCGTCCGGTTGCGCTATCACTCAGGGCTCCCATTCGCCCGGTTTAGCCACTGGAAGTGATAGCGCAACGGGAGAGGGGCGGGTCTGGAATCCCGGACAGCACCCGCCCGGACGCCCTGTTTCCGCGGCGGCGGACGCGCTTTAGTTGATACAGAACCTCATTCCTCCCGAACAACCCGGGAAACATTCAAGACAAGAAGGAGTCCTCATGGCACCCGCCGATTTCACCACCGGTGCCCGCCCGGTCAAAGCAGCCCGCGGCACCGAGATCACCGCCAAGAGCTGGCAGACCGAAGCCCCGCTGCGCATGCTCATGAACAACCTGGACCCCGAGGTTGCCGAACGCCCCGATGACCTGGTGGTCTACGGCGGCACCGGCCGCGCCGTCCGGTCCTGGGCCGCGTTCGACGCCATCACCCGCACCCTCGAGACCATGGAAAACGACGAGACCCTCCTGGTCCAGTCCGGCAAGCCGGTCGGCGTCTTCCGCACCAACGAATGGGCCCCGCGCGTGCTGCTGGCCAACTCCAACCTCGTCGGCGACTGGGCCAACTGGCCCGAGTTCCGCCGGCTCGAGGCGGAGGGCCTCATGATGTACGGCCAGATGACCGCCGGGTCCTGGATCTACATCGGCACCCAGGGCATCCTGCAGGGCACCTTCGAAACGTTCGCCGCGATCGCCCGCAAGCTCACCGGGGACGAGGATGGCACCCTCGCCGGCACCCTGACTCTCACCGGCGGCTGCGGCGGCATGGGCGGCGCCCAGCCGCTCGCCGTCACCCTGAACGACGGCGCCTGCCTGATCGTCGACGTCGACGAGAGCCACCTGCGCCGCCGCGCCGGCAAGCGCTACCTGGACGAGGTCGAAACCGACCTCGACACCGCCATCGCCAAGGTCCTCAAAGCCAAGGAAGAGCGCCGCGGCTGGTCCGTGGGCTACGTCGGCAACGCAGCCGAGGTCTTCCCCGAGATCCTGCGCCGCCACAACGCCTGCGAGCTCACGGTCGACATCGTCACGGACCAGACCTCCGCGCACGACCCCCTGAGCTACCTCCCCGAGGGCATCACGGTGCAGGAATGGCACCGCGAGGCCGCCGCTGATCCGGAGGGCTTCACCAAGAAGGCCCAGGCCTCCATGGCCAAGCACGTGGCGGCCATGGTCGAGTTCCAGGACGCCGGCGCCGAGGTCTTCGACTACGGCAACTCCATCCGCGACGAGGCCCGCAAGGGCGGCTACAACCGCGCCTTCGAATTCCCCGGCTTTGTCCCGGCGTACATCCGGCCGCTGTTCTGCGAGGGCCTCGGCCCGTTCCGCTGGGTCGCGCTCTCCGGTGACCCCGAGGACATCGCCGTCACGGACAAGGCCATCAAGGAACTCTTCCCCGAGAACAAGCACCTGCACCGCTGGATCGACGCCGCGCAGGAACGGGTCGAATTCGAGGGCCTGCCGGCCCGCATCTGCTGGCTGGGCTACGGCGACCGCGCCAAGGCCGGCCTGCTGTTCAACCAGCTCGTCAAGGAAGGCAAGGTCAAGGCGCCCATCGTGATCGGCCGCGACCACCTCGACTCCGGCTCCGTCGCATCCCCGTACCGCGAGACCGAAGCCATGGCCGACGGCTCGGACGCCATCGCCGACTGGCCGCTGCTCAACGCCCTGCTCAACACCGCCTCCGGCGCCACCTGGGTCTCCATCCACCACGGCGGCGGCGTCGGCATCGGCCGCTCCATCCACGCCGGCCAGGTCTCCGTCGCCGACGGCACCGATCTCGCCGCGCAGAAGCTCGAACGCCTCCTCACCAACGACCCCGGCATGGGCGTCATCCGCCACGCCGACGCCGGCTACGACCGCGCCGTCGAGGTCGCCCAGGAACGCGGCGTCCGCATCCCGATGAACGAAAAGTAGGCATCATAATGACTATCACCACCCACTCACCGCTCACCGTCACCCTCGGCTCGAGCGGCGTCACGCCCGAGGACGTCGTCGCCGTCGCCCGCCACGACGCCCACGTCACCATCGCCCAGGACGCCCTGGACGCCGTCGCCAAAGTCCGGGCCCACATCGACGACCTCGCCCACAGCGCGACTCCGGCCTACGGCATCTCCACCGGCTTCGGCGCCCTTGCCAACCGGCACATCCCCAACGAGCTGCGCACCCAGCTGCAGAAATCCCTCATCCGCAGCCACGCCGCCGGCATGGGCCCGGCCGTGGAACGCGAAGTGGTCCGCGGCATCATGTTCCTGCGCGCCAAGACCCTCGCCTCCGGCCGCACCGGCGTGCGCCCGGTGGTGCTGCAGACCATGGTGGACGTGCTCAACGCCGGCATCACCCCGGTGGTCCGCGAATTCGGCTCGCTCGGCTGCTCCGGCGACCTCGCGCCCCTCTCGCACTGCGCCCTGGTCCTGATGGGCGAAGGCGAAGCGACCGGCCCCGACGGCGAGCTGTACGGCGCCAGGGGCGGCCGTCCCGTCGCCGAGCTCCTCGCCGCGCACGGGATTGAACCCGTCACCCTCGCCGAGAAGGAGGGCCTGGCCCTCGTCAACGGCACCGAGGGCATGCTCGGCATGCTCCTGATGGCCATCGCGGACATCCGCCAGCTGCTCACGACGGCGGACATCACCGCCGCGCTGAGCGTCGAGGCGCTGCTCGGCACCGACCAGGTGTTCCTGCCCGAGCTGCACGCCGCGCTGCGCCCGCACCCCGGCCAGGCCGCTTCCGCAGACAACATGCTGCGGGTCCTGTCCAACTCCCCGATCGTGGCCTCACACCGGATCAACGACACCAAGGTCCAGGACGCCTACTCGCTGCGCTGCGCACCCCAGGTGGCCGGCGCCGTCCGCGACACCGTGGACCACGCTGCCATGGTCGCCTCCCGCGAACTCGCCGCGGCGATCGACAACCCGGTGGTCCTGCCGGATGGTCGGGTCAGCTCGAACGGCAACTTCCATGGCGCACCGGTGGCGTATGTGCTCGACTTCCTGGCCATCGCCGTCGCGGACCTGAGCTCCATTGCCGAGCGCCGGACCGACCGGATGCTGGACCCGGCCCGCTCGCACGGACTGCCGGCCTTCCTGGCCGCGGACCCCGGCGTCGATTCCGGCCTCATGATCGCCCAGTACACCCAGGCCGGGCTCGTCTCGGACAACAAGCGGCTGGCCGTCCCGGCGTCGGTGGACTCGATCCCGAGCTCCGCGATGCAGGAGGACCACGTCTCCATGGGCTGGCACGCGGCCCGCAAGCTCCGCCGCGCCGTCGAGAATCTGCGCCGCGTCCTGGCGATCGAACTCGTGACCTCGGCCCGCGCCCTCGACATCCGCACCCAGCTCTCCGACGGAGAGCTCACCCCGGGCCCTGCCGGCACCGCCGTGATCGCCGCATTGCGCGACGTCGTCGACGGCCCGGGCACCGACAGGTTCCTGTCACCGGAACTCGAGGCGGCGGACCTGCTGGTCGCCTCGGGCAAGGTCCGTGCGGCGGCCGAATCCGCCGTCGGGAATCTCGCCTGAGGGAAAACAAAATGCAGTTTCCGTAAACATTTTCCGGCGCCCCCGAAATACTCTGCAACACGGCCAGCGGGGGCCCGGGAACTGTAGTACTAATGGAGAGCCACACCAATGAAGTTGTGACAAGGAACATATACAAAGGGGTAGAAGTTCAATGAAAGCACGCGGGACTGTTATGTCCAGGCGCCTGGCATCCACCACCACGGTTTCCGACTGGCGGAGCCTCAAGGCCGGAGACCGGGTCGAAATCCTCAAGCACGCACAGGTTTTGGCGGCAGGTGAAGTTGAAGAAGTCTCAGTGAGCGGCAACGTGCTCTGGCTGGTCCCGGCGGGCCCGTCCGAGACGCAGCTTTTCCTGAAGTCCGACGGCGTCCAGGTGCGCCGCAGCTAGCCGCAACTGTATTACCAGAAAGTCCCCGCCACGGCCCCGGCCTGGTGGGGACTTTCTGCGTTCAGGGGCCTTACGTCCGGCGCTGCTAGTGGGCCGCGAACGGGGGCGGGCCCAGCAGCACGATCCCGCCGTTCCTGCGTGCCGAGTCCTGGACTTTGCCGAAGTCCACGTCGCCGGGAGGGTCGGCGGGGGAGCAAGGTGTGCTGGCGTCCCAGTAGAAGGCCTCGCAGCAGCCGGGGGTGTGCAGGCAGAGCATGCGGGCGGATTCGGACAGCACCAGAAAGGCGTGCGGAACGCCCCGCGGTGCCACGGCCAGCCCGCCGGGGCCGATCCGGTGCTCGTTCCCGTCCATGTGCATGAGGATCTCGCCCTCGAGGATGTACATGGTCTCGTCGGAATCGGGGTGCGCGTGCAGCGGTGTCATCTTGTCCCCGGACATCTCGTCCTCGAAGAGAAGGAATGCGCCGCCGGTCTCCGCCGCCCTGGCTTTCCAGGTGTGGACTCCGCCGCCGAAGAACCAGCGCCGCTCGCCCTGGCCTTCCGCGCGGATGATGGCTGCCGGGCTGCTGACCGTTTCCATAGGATCGCCTCTTCCACTTACTTATGGGACTGGCGTCCCATAACAAGACTCGGGTACCATAAGATCCATGTCAACCCCCTATCAGGACGCCGGCCGGGCGGGGCAGAAGCGCCGCACGTTTGAGGCGCTGGTGGCTGCCGCCCGCGAGGCCGTGGCTGCCGGGGAGGCCCCCACTGTGGACGGCACCGCCGCGGCGGCCGGGATCGCACGGAGTACCGCCTACCGCTACTTCCCGGGCCAGCGTGAGCTCCTGGCTGCGGCCCATCCGGAGACCGCCCGCGCGTCCCTGTTGCCGCCGGAGCCGCCGGAGGATCCGGCGGCTCGGCTCGACGCCGTCGTGCTGGAATTTACCCGGCTGATCGTCGCCACCGAGGGGCAGCAGCGGACCATGCTCAGGCTCTCGCTCGAGCGCGGGCCGGGGGAACAGGCGGCGCCGCTGCCGCTGCGGCAGGGGCGTGCGATCGCCTGGATCGAGGAGGCGCTGCAGCCGCTGCGGGACAGTTTCCCGGAAGCCGGGCTCCGGGCGCTGGCCGTGGCCATCCGCAGTGCCATCGGGATTGAGTCCCTCGTCTGGCTGACGGACATCGGCGGGCTCTCGCGGGAAGAGGCGGTGGCGTCGATGCGCTGGTCCGCGCAAGCCCTGCTGGCCCGGACCCTGGCGTCCGGACCGCCGCCTACCCCAGCAGCGTCGTGATCAGCCGGGCGGCCACCTTGGCGGTGCGGCCGTCGATGTCGAACGCCGGGTTCAGCTCGGCGATGTCCAGGTGCAGGAGTTTCCCGCTCGCAGCCACCTGCCGGCAGACGGCGCTGATCACCGGCAGCGGCACACCGTAGGCCGCCGGCGCGCTCACTCCCGGGGCCACCCCGGCCGGCAGCACGTCCAGATCGATGGTCAGGTATAGCGCGTCCACCTGCGCCAGGAAAGCCGCCACAAAGGTGTGCGCGGACTCCGCCGAGCAGTCCTCATCCAGCAGGTAGTCCACCCCAAGGTCCGCGGCCGTGCGGAACAGGGCCCGGGTGTTGTTCGGCTCGGAAATCCCGACGACGGCGTACTGCAGTTCGCGGCCCGCGGCGGCTTCCGCCCGGGCCATCTGCAGGAACGGGGTGCCGGAGCTGGGCACGGGCTCGTCGCGGAGGTCGAAGTGCGCATCGAGGTTCAGCACCCCCACGCGGAGTCCTTCCCGGACCGCCGCGGATCCGGCCACGCCAAGGTAGCTGGCAAAGGCGGTCTCGTGCCCGCCGCCCAACACCACGGGAAGCCGGCCGGCGTCGAGCAGCCGGGTGATGGCGAGTCCGGCGCGGGCCTGCCCTGCCTCCAGCGCGTCCCCGGCCACGGTGACGTCCCCGGCGTCGTGCACGTCCCGGGACAGGTGGAACGCGAGCGGGCCGAGCGCGGCTCGGATGGCGGTGGGAGCGGCGGCGGCGCCCGTGCGGCCCTTGTTGCGCCGCACCCCGGCGTCGCTGCCGAAGCCGAGGAGGACGGCGGGCCGCGCACCGGAGGAGGCCGCCGGGACTGTGCGGGGACTGTACGGGGTGACGGCCTGCCACCAGCGGCGGTGCTCGGCTCCGTCGCCGTCGAACCGGCCGGTCCACGGCTGCGGCGGGACATCAACGGAGAGCGCGGGAGAAACCATGCCCCTAGCTCACCGCAGCCCGGCCCGGAAAACCAGCAGCGCCGCCGTCGAGCTGTCCGGAATCCCGGAAACCATGCTTAAACAGCGCCGAGAGGGCCCGCGCCCGAAGGGTTCCCTGACAGAGCTTGCGAGGTTAGGGCGTGGGTGGGGAGACATTTTCACGGCACTGTCCGGGAAACACTGCCGTGAAATGTCATCTCGGCGGAAGGGACGGCGCGGGTGCTGGCGTCAGTGCATGCCGAGCGCTGCTTCGATCGGGCCGATGGCGAAGAACAGCAGGAACGCGCCCGCCACGGCCCACATCAGCGGGTGTACTTCGCGGGCGCGGCCCTCGAAGGTGCGGATCAGGACGAAGGCAATGAAGCCGGCGCCCAGGCCGTTGGCGATCGAGTAGGTGAACGGCATCAGCGTGAAGGTCAGGAACGCCGGAATCGCGATGCCCCAGTCCTGCCAGTCGATCTTGCCCACCTGGGCGACCATCATGAAGCCGACGACGACGAGTGCCGGAGCCACGGCCTCGAACGGCACAAGGTTGATCAGCGGGGTGAAGAACATGGCGACGAGGAACAGCAGGCCCGTGACGATCGAGGCCAGCCCGGTGCGGGCGCCCTCGCCGATGCCGGCACCGGATTCGACGTAGATCTGGTTCGAGGAGACCGAGGCGCCGCCGCCGATGATCGCGCCGAGGGCGTCCACCTGGAGCACGCGGTCAACGTTGGGGATGTTGCCGTCCTTGTCGATGGTGCCGGCCTCGGTGGCCAGGCCCACCATGGTGCCCATGGCGTCGAAGAAGATGCTCAGCAGGATTACGAACGCCAGCAGCGTCGCCGCGACGAAGCCGAGGTGTTCGAAGGCGCCCAGCGGGTTGGCCTTGCCGATCAGGGACAGGTCGGGGGCAGCCCATTCGGAGAACGCCGGCGCCACGAGGGACCAGCCCTGCGGGTTGTAATTCGTGCCGTCAAAGCTCGGGCCGATGTGCAGCGTGAATTCCAGGATCACGGACAGGATGGTCGACGTGACGATGCCGATCAGGATCGCACCCTTCACCTTGCGGACCACGAGCGCGATGGTCAGGATCAGGCCGAAGACAAAAACGAGGGTCGGCCAGCCCAGGAGCTTGCCGTCGAAGCCCAGGCCGACCGGAACTGTGGTGCCGGCGACGTCCGGGATGCGGCGGACAAAGCCGGCATTGACCAGTCCGATCAGCGCGATGAACAGGCCGATGCCCACCACGATCGCGGTCTTCAGGCCCTCCGGGACGGCCTTGAACACGGCGGTCCGGAAACCGGTGAGGACCAGGATCAACATGGTGATGCCGGAGAGCATCACCAGGCCCATCATGTCCGGCCACGTCAGGCCGGGGTTGGTGGCCACCGTGACGGCGACGAAGGCGTTGACGCCCAGGCCGGTTGCCAGCGCGAAGGGATGCTTGGCCCAGGCCCCCATCAGGATCGTCAGGATGCCTGCGACGAACGCGGTGACCGCGGCGACGGCGGGGAAACCGAGGGTGGCGCCGGAGGAATCGGGACCGGAGAGGATCAGCGGATTCAGGACCACGATGTAGCTCATGGCGAAGAACGTGGCGAACCCTCCCCGGATCTCGCGCGAAAAGTTCGACCCCCGCTCGGAAATCTTGAAATACCGGTCGAGTGCAGAGCCCTGCTTGAGCATTAGTCCTCCGGGAGAAATGGGTGGGTACTTGAATCCTATTGGCCGCACATCAGCCGGCCCGGCAATTTCGCCTAGTCTGTAAGCAAGCCAACACTAGGAGTAGCCAACCCATGCGCCCGATCCGACAGCTCCTGAGCGCCCTGCTCGGGGCCATGATCTTCGCCGCCGCCCTGCTCGGTGCCGCCGCCCCGGCCTCGGCCCACGACACCGTGGAGTCCACCAGTCCGGCCGCCGGCGCCACGGTGGCGACGCCGCCGGAAACGGTCTCCGTCACGTTCAACAAGAACCCCCTGGCGCTGGGGTCCCAGATCCTGGTCACTGACGCTGCGGGAAGCAACTGGTCCGACGGCGGCGTCGAGATCGTGGACAACGTCGCCTCGCAGAAGCTCAAGCCGGGCGCCCCCGCGGGCGTGTTCACCGTGGCGTGGCGGGTGGCCAGCTCCGACGGGCACCCGATCGAGGGAACCTTCACCTTCACCGCCACGGCAGACGCGGACGGTTCGACGGCGGGCGGTTCAGCTGCGGCCGGGTCGACGGCGGCCCCTGCGGTCCCCACCCTGACCACGCCACAGCCGGGCACAACAGCGACGCCGGCCCCGGCGCCGGGCGGATCCGAACCGTTCCCCTGGAGCCTCGTGATCTTCATCGGAACGGCCGTGGGAATCCTGGTCGCCCTGGCGGTGATGGCCAAACGGCGCCTCGCCCCGGGCAACGAGGACAGCAAGGCCACCGGCGGCGGTGACGCGGAACCGGACGCCGCGGATCAGGCCCGCGACGGCGGCCGCTGAACGCCTGCCCGCTCAGGCCGGGGCAGCGAGGGCAAAGCCGCCGGACAACGCCGACGGAAAGCCGCCGGGATGGACCTTGGCGGAGATGGCGCTGCCTACAACCTTGGCCTGCCGCAGTACTTCCTTGGGTGTGGGGGTGATGAGCCCGCCCACGCCCACCAGATACATGCCCAGCGCGTGCATGGCTGCCATGAGGTTTTGCCCGACGGCCACGCCGAGCTGGGAGAGCATCCGGCGCAGCTGGCTGTGTGCGCAGCGGGTCAGGACCAGGTGGTCCGCCAGAAGGACGCCGCCCGGCGTGCGGACGGCCCACTGCTGGGTGGGGAATTCGGAATCGCCGGCGTCGAGGTGGTCCAGCTGCAGGGCCCTGATGTTGGTGCGGACGTCCAGCTTGTGGCTCGTCGCGTAGTTCCTCAGATGCCGCAGGATTTCGTTGCGTTCCCGCAGCGTGGCGGCATCTGCCGCGTCACACCGCTGCAGGGACGAGGTATTGGCCGGATGGCCCGCGCCCAGCAGATCGAGGCCGTCCACAATGATCGAGTCCACGCCTCGGCGCTGGAGTTCGCTGGCAACTGCCAGGCCCGACAGTCCCGTGCCGATGATTACAGCGGTGGTCCGCTCGATGCCCCCATGCACAGGCATGCTCAACACGGCAGGGTCCCTTCTCGAATGGTGCCAGTTCCGGGGCCATACCCCAAACACTTTTCCGTTGACCCGGTCCGGACGCCAGCCCCGGTGCGGAGCTGCGTTCTGAAACACGAGTCTCGGTTCAGCAATGCCTCGTAGACTACCTAACATTTCCTGCCGGGGATAGGGTCAGCCGAACATTCGTTCGGGCCGCGGATTTACCGGGATTTTTCACTCCGGAACGGCCGGAAACCCCGGGATCCGGCCCCGCCGGACACCGTGTTAACACTGTGTAAATCCTTCTCCGGACAGCCGCCCGGCAGCCTCAGGACAGCCGCCGCACAGCGCCCGGAGGCCACCTTGCCAGTTGCCGATTAACCGAGAATAGTTGGGAAAACCAAGGGTTCCAGCGTGCAGACTCCGGGGCGCGACGCCGGTGAACGGTGCATGCGGACGCTGCACACCGACACCTCTGGCAGAATAGCCGCAACATCAGGCAAGAATCGCGAGGAGGCGGACCCCATGGGCCGAGAACAGGTGCACCGGGACCGTGCAGAAGACAGCGGCAGCGGACCATCCGCGCCGCGGGGGATCGTGGTAGGTGTCGACGGATCGGACCACAGTCAGTGTGCCCTTGTCTGGGCGGCCCGCGAGGCCGAGCGCCGCCAGCGGCCCCTCCACATCGTGACCGCGTACTCCGTACCGATCTTCGCCGCATCGGGGCTCGACGGCGGCTACGCCACCGTGGACGATTCGGTGATCCGGGAAGGGGCGGAAGCCATCCTGAAGCAGGCCCTGGACAAGGTCGCCGGCTACAACATCGACGTCGACGCTTCGGTCGAGAACGGCGACGCGTCCGGCGTGCTGCTGGAAATGACCGAGACCGCGGAGCTGCTGGTCTTCGGCACCCGCGGCCGCGGCGGCTTTGTCGGCCGGCTGCTCGGCTCGGTCAGCAGCGCACTGCCGGCCCACGCGAAATGCCCCACGGTCACCGTGCCGCTGATCTGCGCCGACCGTCTCGGCGAAACCACCGACGACAAGCACGTCCTGGCCGAACGGGCGAAGTCCGGCCACCAGCTGGTCGAGAACGTCGTCGTCGTCGGCGTCGACGGCTCCGAACAGGCCCGCGTGGCTGTCCTGGAGGCCGCGGCTCAGGCCGAGCGGCTCTCGGCTCCGCTCCGCGTGGTGTGCGCCGTGCCCCAGTACAACGGGTCGCTGGCCTGGGTGCCGGCCCCGATGGACCGCGAAGCCCTCTTCGCCGATATCAAGGTCCAGCTCGACGCGGGCGTGGCCTGGCTCAAGAGCCACTTCCCCCGGCTGCCGGTGCAGACCCAGCTGGTGGACGGCTCCCCGGTCGACATCCTGGTCGAGGCCAGCCGCCACGTTGAACTCGTGGTGGTCGGGACACGCGGCCGCGGCGGGTTCGCCGGAATGCTGCTCGGCTCGACGTCGGACGGCATCCTGCACCACGCCAAAGGCCCCGTCATGGTGGTCCCGGACCGGGACGACCCGCGGCTGGCTGACAGGGCAAGCTTCGGACCTCTCCTCGGCGACTGACTGACAGGCCCCGTGATTCCGGGCCGAAGGGAGGGCCGCCGGATGGAGCAGCTCCGCAGCCCGGGCACCCCGGGCCATAAGCCGCAGCAGCAGCTGGTGCTGCGGCTGGAACTGATCAGCAAGGACATGCTCTCCGAGGCCGGCGGGAAGGCAGCCAACCTGGGCGAGTTGCTGCGCGCCGGGCTGCCGGTGCCGGGCGGCTTTTGCGTCGCCACGGAGGCGTACCGGCAGGCCATGGAGCCTGCGGGGCTGGAGCAGATCCACCAGGAACTCGCCGCAACCGCCCCGGATGACCTTCCGGCACTTGCCCGGCTGGCCGCAGCCGCCCGCGGCCTGGCCCTGGGCGCTGCGGTCCCCGCCGGGATAGCCGACGCCGTCAGGGCCGCCTACCTGGCCCTCGGGGCGGACGCCCCGGTTGCAGTACGGTCCTCCGCGACAGCCGAGGACCTGCCCTTCGCAAGTTTCGCCGGGCAGCAGGACACCTACCTCAACGTGGTCGGCGCCGACGCGGTCCTTGCCGCCGTCCGCCAGTGCTGGGCCTCGCTGTGGACGGACCGGGCCGTAAGCTACCGCGCCACCCATGGAATCAGTCCCTCGACCGTGGCGCTGGCCGTCGTTGTCCAGACGATGGTGGACGCCGCCGTCGCCGGCGTACTTTTCACCGCCAATCCGGTGACCGGACGGCGGCACGAGGCGGTCATCGATGCCAGCCCCGGGCTCGGCGAGGCGGTGGTCTCCGGCGCGGTCAACCCGGACCACTTCGTCGTGGACGGAGCCACCGGAAAGATCCTGGAGCGCCGCATCGGAAGCAAGGCCGTCGCGATCCGGGCATTGACCGGCGGCGGAACCGAGCGGATTGAACAGCCCCTGGGCGGATCCGGCCCCTGCCTGACCGACGCCCAGCTGGCCGCGCTGGAGCGGCTCGGCCGCCGCGCGGAAGTCCATTTCCGCTCGCCGCAGGATCTTGAGTGGGCCATTGACGGGGCCGGCACGGCATGGCTGACCCAGTCCCGCCCCATCACCACGCTCTACCCGCTCCCGGAGAAGGCGCCGTCCGGGGCGGGGCTGCGGGTCTACCTGTGCTTCAGCCTGGCCCAGGGCCTCACCCGCCCGCTGACCCCGATGGGACTGGCCGGGTTCCGGCTGATTGCCTCTTCCGTGGCCAAGGCGGCGCATTTCGACGTCCCCGTACCGGCTGACGGCCCTTCCCCCTACGTCCATGCGGGGCAGCGCATTTTCTTCGACCTGACCCCGGTGATCCGCAGCTCAACGGGACGGGCGATAGTCCCGCGGGTGTTCGACGTGATGGAGGCCCGTTCCGCGGCCGTGCTGCGCAGGCTCTTCGAGGATCCACGGTTCTCCGTCACCATCAGCTCCCCGTGGCGGGTCCTCAAACACGTCGTCCCCGTGGCCGCCCGCGCCCGCGTCCCCGAGTCGCTGCTCCGCGCCTTGTTCCGCCCGGAGGCGGCCCTGCGCCACGTTGACCAGTTCGGTGCGCGGTTCAGAGCCGCCCTCGCCGTGCCGGCGGACTCCACGCCGGCGCAGCGGCTGGACCACGCCGAGCGCATCCTGGGCCGGGAGCTCTTTACCGTCATCCCGAACGTCGTCCCCCTTCCCGCCCTCGGCTTCGCGCTGCTGGCGGCCGCCGGAAAACTGCTTGGCAGCCGCGCCGAACCCGGGGATTTGCAGGCGGTCCTGCGGGGGCTGCCCAACAACGTGACCACGGAGATGGACCTGGCCCTCTGGCAGCTCGCTGCCGCCATCCGGGCCGACACCGCATCCGCCGCGGTATTTGCCGAAACCGCGCTCCCGGAGCTGGTCCGCCGCTACCGGGGCCACGAGCTTCCCGCCGTCCTGCAATCGGGGCTCGCAGGGTTCCTGGGCCGCTACGGGCACCGGGCGGTGGCCGAAATCGACCTCGGGGTGCCCCGCTGGTCCGATGACCCTGCGCATATCCTCGGTGTCCTGGCGAATTACCTGCGGCTGGAGGATCCCGCCCTGGCCCCGGACCGGCAGTTCAGCAAGGCCGCGCGCGAGGCCGAGCAGCACGTGGTCAGGCTCGCCGCCGTGGCAGGGGAGCGGAGCCGGCTGCGGGGCGCGCTGGTCCGCGCCGCACTCAAGCGCACCCGCATGTTTGCCGGGCTGCGCGAGCTGCCGAAATACCGCCTCGTTGAGGCCCTGGCAGCGGTACGGGAGCAGCTCGCGATCGTCGGGACGGAGCTGGCCGCCGCGGGACGCATCAGCGCGGCCGATGACATCTTTTTCCTGGAGCTGGCCGAAGCCCGGGAGGGATTGGCCGGCAAGCCGCTGCACAGCCTCGTCGACCTGCGGCGGGAATCCTATGCAGCCGAACTCGGCCGCCGGCACATTCCCCGGGTACTGCTCTCGGACGGCACCGAGCCCGAGGCGGTGCAGGCGCCCGCCACCGGTCCAGACGCCGGAGCGGCCGGCACACTGCGGGGATCGCCGGCGTCCGCCGGCATCGTCACCGCCCCGGCTCGCGTCATCCTGGACCCGCAGGGGGCGCGCCTGGAACCCGGCGAGATCCTCGTGGCGCCGTCCACTGATCCGGGCTGGACGCCGCTGTTCCTCACGGCGGGCGGACTCGTGATGGAGATGGGCGGCCCCAACTCCCACGGCGCCGTCGTCGCCCGTGAATACGGAATTCCCGCCGTTGTGGGCGTTCCGGAGGCGACCTCCCTGCTTGTCACCGGGCAAAGCGTCACGGTCGACGGCGCCGCCGGCACCGTCGTGCCGGGCTGACCGCACCAAACCCGGGCCGTTCCCTTCCCGGGGAGCCGTTCCCTTTCCGGGACCGATCCCTTTCCGGGACCGATCCCTTCGCCTGGGTCCGGGCCTCGCTACAGTGGGGCCATGAGTGAAGCGCAGGACCCGGAAGCCCGGACGCCGGCCGCGGCCGCGCCCCCTCCGCAACCGCCGTCGCCCGGCATCGATGACCCGTGGCTGCCCGCCTGGCTGGTGCGTCGTCCGCTCACGGCCGGCTGGGTCTGGACGGGATTCTGGGCCGCCCTGATCGTCGCTGATGAATTCCTGGATCTGGCCGGCTGGTCCTGGTACATCATCGTCGGGATGGCGGCCCTCCCCACTCTGCTGACGACCCTCGCACTGTTGCATGCCACCCCGCGCAGATTCCTGAAGCCGCGGCGGGAATCGGTGCTGGGCCATTTCTTCGTCCGCTTCCTTGCCCTGATTGCGGCGTTCCTCGTCTGGGGCCTCTCGGTGGTCATGAGCGCCTCCATCTCCACCTCCATCCAGTCGCTCATCGGCGCCTCGGAGCGGGAGGTCACGTTGCTGGGATTCAACCTGCTGCTGGCCGCTATTCCCCTCGTGGTCTCAGTGCTGTGGCTGGCATTCATCATCCGGTGCGCCTGGTTCCTCCGCCGGATCCGCGGCTGGAAACAGGAGCCGGACGACGCCCGGGTGCCGAAAAAGTACCTGCGCAGCAGGCCGCGGCTCAGGAGGGTGGTGCTGGGGCTCGCCCACCCGGGGCTGCTGCTGGTCGCCGGGCTCGGGACCTCGGTCCTGGCGCTCCTGCTGGGAGCAGTCGAGCTGACCCTGTCCGTGCTGCCGTAGCCGTCCCCTCGCCGATGCCCCGTGGAAGGGTGATGCCGGGATGTTGCGGGCGTATTGTTGAGGCATGAGCTGCAATGTTGGAGCGCGGTCGCTATGACCCGCAGATGGCTGCGCTGGATTCCCGCCGTGGCCGTTCCCGCCGTGATCGCCGGGGGTGTGCTGGTGGGCTCGCTTCCCGCGAGCGCCGGGGATCCGCTGCCGGCCAAGACGCCGCAGCAGGTCCTGCTGCTGATCGCCCAGCACCAGGAGAAGTCCCTCTCGGGAACCCTGGAGCAGAGTTCCGAGCTCGGCCTGCCGCAGCTGCCGAAGTCCGGGCCGGAGTCAGGGGCCACGGACATGGCCTGGCTGGAGCTGCTGACCGGCCCGCACACCGCCCGCGTCTACCTCGACGGGCCGGAGAACGCCCGTGTCCAGATCATGGACCGGATGGCGGAGCGGAATGCCATCAAGCACGGCAAGGAGCTCTGGTTCTACAACTCCAAGGACAACACGGCCGCCCACGCACAGCTTCCCGCCGCCACCGAACAGCACCGGACCACGCCGGGAACCCTGCGGACACCGGAGGAGCTCGCAGGCACCCTGCTGGCCAAGCTCGACCAGACCACGGAGGTGACGGTCGGGCCGGACGTCCAGGTGGCGGGGCGGGCCGCGTACAACCTCGTTCTTACCCCCAAGTCCGCGGTGACGCTGCTGGGATCCATCGCGATCTCGGTTGACGGCGCGAGCGGGCTCCCGCTCGGCGTCGAGCTCAAGGCACGCGGCCAGTCCGAACCGGCCTTCCGGTTCGCGTTCACCAATCTCTCCCTCGACGCGCCCGACCCCTCCGTCTTCGAGTTCACGCCGCCGCCGGGGGCCACCGTCAAGGAAATGCCGGTCCAGGAACGCAAGGACCCGGGCTCCCTGCCGAAACCGGACAAGGCTCCCGCATCGAAGGGCGCCACACGGCCAACCGTCACCGGAACCGGCTGGGAATCAGTCGTCCAGCTCCCGGCCGGAGCGCTGGCGGCACCCGAACCAGGCGCCCCGCCGACACCTGACCGCGGGCTATCCGACGGCACACCCTCCGGCGCCGCGGCAATGCTGGAGCAGGCAGCAACCCCCGTACCCGGCGGCAGGCTCATTTCCACCGCGCTGGTGAACGTCCTGATCCTCGACGACGGGCGCGTTTTCGCCGGTTCCGTGCCACTGGAACGGCTCCAGTCCGCCGCCAAGGGCTGACCGCGCAGTGGCTGCGCGCGGTGACTGCCCGGTGACCCGCCCGTGACCGCCGTCGTTCCGGATGCCGGGCTGAGCATCGAGACGCACGGCCTCAGTAAACGGTTCGGCCACCAGCTCGCCGTCAACAACGTCGATCTGGCCGTGCCACGAGGCTCCGTTTTTGGTTTCCTGGGGCCCAACGGTTCGGGCAAAACCACCACCATCCGGCTCATGCTCGGACTCGCCGCACCAACCGGCGGCTCCGTGCGCCTGCTGGGCCAGGAGATGCCCCGGCAACTGCATGAGGTGCTGCCCCGCGTCGGCGCCCTCGTGGAAGGACCGGCGTTCTACCCCTTCCTGTCCGGCGAGGCCAACCTGCACCGCTTCGACGCCGCGGACCCGCGCGGTTCGGCCGGCACCCGGAAGGCCCGGGTCCGGTCAGCGCTGGAACGGGTGGGCCTGACACACGCGGCCGGCAAGAAGGTCCGCGCCTACTCCCTGGGCATGAAGCAGCGGCTCGGCATCGCCAACGCCCTGCTGGCTCCCCGCGAACTCCTGGTCCTGGACGAGCCCACCAACGGCCTGGATCCGCAGGGGACCCGCGAAGTCCGGAACCTGGTGCGCTCGCTCGCGGCAGACGGCGCCACGGTGTTCGTCTCCAGCCACCTGCTGGCCGAGGTTGAACAGATCTGCACCCACGCGGCCATCATGAGCGCTGGCCTGCTGGTGGCGCAGGGAACCCTGGCGGAGCTCCGCCAGGCCGGGCAGGCCCGGCTGCGGGTCCTGACCCCCGACGCCGGGGCGGCAGTCCAGGTGCTGGCCGGCCTGGGTCTGACCGTCGACGCCGACGGCGGCAGCCCCGCCCGCGGCTCGTCCGGAGCAGGACCTTCCGGAGACGGGTCGGCCGGCGAGGTGCTCTTCGCACCGCTCCCGACCGGTTCCGCCGACGGCGGAGTGGAACCGGAGGCGGTGGTCGCCGCCCTGGTGGCCGCGGGCGTCCGGGTCCGGGGCTTTGCGACGGAACAGGTCAGCCTCGAGGAACGCTTTGTGGCACTGACCGGGGAGGGGTTCGACGTTGTCCAGTAAATCCGTATCCCGTGATGAACAGCCAGGAACAGCGGCAGTCCGGCGCGGGGCCAGGGGCGGGGGACTGGGCGGCGGCCTGCTCGCGTCTGAGCTGGGTGTGCTGTTCCGGCGCGGCCGGACCTGGGCAATGCTCTGCGCCCTTGCCGCCATCCCGATATTGATTGCCGTGGCGGTGCGGGTCTCCTCCACGGTTGCGCCGGGCCGCGGCCCGGCTTTCCTGGACCGGATCACGCAGAACGGATTGTTCGTCGGCCTCACCGCGATGCTCGTTTCCGTTCCGTTGTTCCTGCCCCTGACTGTGGGCGTGGTGGCAGGGGACACCGTGGCCGGCGAGGCCGGGCTGGGGACCCTGCGCTACCTTCTGGTGGCCCCCGCCGGCAGGATCCGGCTGCTGTTGGTGAAGTACGCGGGCGCGGCGGCGTTCGCCGTCGCGGCCCCGCTGCTGGTGGCGGTGGTCGGGGCGGGGATCGGTACCTTACTTTTCCCGGTCGGGCCGGTGACGCTGCTGTCGGGTGGCACCGTCGGGGCGGGCGAGGCGCTGGTGCGGCTCCTGCTCATCGCCGGCTACCTTGCAGTGTCGTTGATGGGGCTTTCGGCTATCGGCCTGTTTATGTCTACGCTCACGGATGTTCCGGTGGGGGCGATGGCGGCCACCGTGGTGCTCTCGGTGGTTTCCCAGGTGCTCGATGCCCTGCCGCAGCTGGAGTGGCTGCATCCCTGGCTGTTCAGCCACTACTGGCTGGACTTCGCGGACCTGCTCCGCCAGCCCGTTTCCTGGGACTCCTTCGCCGTGAATGCGGTGCTGCAGGGCGGGTACGTCGCCGTCTTCGGCGCTCTCGCCTACGGCAGGTTCATCACCAAGGACGTGCTGTCATGACGGGGCGGCCGCCCGCGGAGGCTCAGTACCGGGCGGCGTAAGGGTGCAGCTGCATCCCTGACATGTACGCGAGGTCCGTCACGGTGATGCCATCTTTCGGGCTCAGGGCCTGAACCACGCGTCCGCCGCCGAGGTAGATCGCCACGTGGTAGAAACCAGGGGCTGAGCCCCAGACCAGGAGGTCGCCCGGCCGGGCCTGGGAGAGGGGAACGTGGACGGGCGCCTGGGCGAACTGCTGGGCAGCCGTGCGCGGAAGGTACTTGCCGGCCGCGGCGAACGCGTTCTGGACCAGCCCCGAGCAGTCAAAGCCACGGGCTCCGGTTCCGCCGTACTCGTAGAAGTACGGGGCGCCGACCTTGCCGAGGGCCACCGAGATGGCCGTTTGGTTCGACCCGCCCGCAATGGGTGCCGGCGCCGGCACCGGCGCGGGAAGGGGAGCGGGTGCGGGTGCGGGAGCGGGAGCCTGGACAGGTTCAGGTGCGGGAGCTTCTACCGGCGCCGGCGCCGGTGCGGGGGCGGGTGCTTCCACCGGGGCTGGCGCGGGTGCAGCCACGGGTGCCGGGGCCGGTGCGGCGGCGGGCGCGGCCGGTGACTCGGGCGCAGGCCCGGCGGCAGGGGAATCTGACCGGTCCGGCTGCGGTGACTGGCTCTGCGCGGCCGCGGCGGTCACGGCGGCGAGCCGTTCCTGCTGCCGCTGCCGGTCGAGGGCGTCGACGCGGGCCGATTCCAGCGCCACGGTGGTGTTCTTGAGGTTGGCGAGCTGGTCCACCAGCACGGTCCGCTGGGCCTGGGCCTCGGACACGGCCTTCCGCTGGGCGTCGCTGGCACGCTCAGCGTCGAGCTTGCGGGATTCCGCAGTCCGGGCGGCGTCGTCCGCCGCGTGGTTGGCCTCGTCCGCGGCTGCCGTTAGCGATTCCGCGGCAACAGCAGCGGTCTCCGCTGCCTGGAAGGCCCGCGTGCGGCCGGCCGTTACGGCCTCGAGCGTGGCGGCCTGCTGGAGCGCCTGGCCGTTGCCGCTGACAAACGTGCTGAGGGCGGGGTTCAGGCCGCCGTTGCGGTAGAGGTCGCCGGCCAGCTGGCCGATCTGTTTCCGGGTCTTCTGCTGCTCGGCGCCGGCTGCGGCGGCCTTGGCGGCAGCAAGTTCGGCTGCATCACGCCGGAGTTGGAGTTCCACGAGGGCGTCGCTGTAGGCGTTGTTGGCCTGCAGAGAGGTGGCGAGGGTGGCTTCTTGCGCTGCCGCGGCATCCGCCAGGATCCGGTCGATCCTGGTGACCTGGTCCGCCGTGGCACTTTCAGTGGACTTGGCGGCGGCGATCTCTTCCGGTGACGGCACCTCGGGCGACGCCGGAACGCGGAACAGCTGGGCCAGGGACCCCGGTGCCGCAGAGACATGCGCGGGGGACGGTGCAGCGGGAGCGGCCTGCGCCGGCAGGGCCAGCGAGCCAAGAAGGGCGACGGCGGTGCAGAGCACAACGGTATTTCGGCCGGATCCGGTCCAACTCATGGGTAATCCTCGCTGCGGGGTCGGGCTGGAGCGAGCGAGATCGGAATCGACCCATGGAAAGGCCCTCTGCGGATCACCCAGCAGAGACGAGGCTACGTGCCAACGGCCACTTTGGCAACATTGGTCACATCAATAACATAAACAACAACAGTGTCATTTGGTCACATTTCGGCGGGGTGTGTCGGCAGCCGTACGTGGCAATGTAGGGCAGGGCAAGCGGGGCGGGGCACGGCAGGACAATGCAGGGCAGGGGCAAGCTGGGCCGGGAAAAGGACCGGAAAAGGGTCGGAGGCCGGCCGGCCGGGCTCAGGCGTGCTGGCGGGCCTCGTGCTCGGCGTGCGTGACGGGCTCCAGCTGGAACGTGCAGTGTTCGGTGTCGAAGTGCTGGCCCAGGCAGGTGACGAGCTTGTCCAGCACACGGTCGGCGCCGCGCGCGCCCAGGGCGGCGTCCTCCACCACCACATGGGCGGAGAACACCGGCATGCCGGAGGTGATGGTCCAGATGTGGATGTCGTGGACGGACACCACCCCGTCGACGGCCAGGATGTGTTCCCGGATGAGCTTCACGTCGACACCCTTGGGGCTGGCCTCGAGCAGCACGTCCACGACGTCGCGCAGAAGGTGCCAGGCCCGCGGCAGGATCATGAACGCAATCAGGATCGAGGCGAAGGTATCCGCCGCCTGGTAGCCGGTGATCATGATGACTATCGCCGCGGCGATGACGGCCAGGGAGCCGAGTAGATCCCCCAGCACCTCGAGGTAGGCGCCGCGGACATTGAGGCTTTCCTTCTGTGCGCCCCGGAGGATCAGCAGTGAGATGAGGTTGGCGACGGCGCCCAGGACGGCGGCGGCCAGCATGATGTCGGTGTGCACTTCCGGCGTCGAACCGAGCCGGCGGATGGCCTCGGTGAAGATGAGCACCGCAATGACGATCAGCACCAGCGCGTTGGCGAGCGCCGCGAGGACCTCGGCGCGCTGGTACCCGTAGGTGCGCTGGTCACTCGCCGGGCGGGTGGCTATCCAGGCGGCCAGCAGCGCGATGAAGACGCCGGCGGCGTCGGACAGCATGTGTCCGGCGTCGGCGAGCAGGGCAAGGGATCCCGAGACGAGGGCGCCGATGAGCTGGATGACGACGACGGCGAGAGTGATGGCGAGGACGGCGACCAGGCGCTTCCGGTGCTTCCCTGTGCTGGTGCCAGAGGCCGTGATGCCGTGCGAGTGGCTGTGGTCATGTCCCATGGCTACAAGGCTATCCCCAGCCGAGCTCGTGCAGGCGCTCGTCGCTGATGCCGAAGTGGTGGGCGATCTCGTGCACCACCGTCACGGTGACCTCCTCGATGACGTCCTCGCGGGAGGCACAGATATCCAGGATGGGCTGGCGGTAGATGGTGATGCGGTCCGGCAGCGAGCCGGCGTCCCACCAGGAGTCCCGTTCGGTGAGCGGCACACCCTCGTAGAGGCCCAGCAGCACGGTGTCCGGATCCTCGCCCGGCTGCGGTGTGTAATCGTCCTCGATGAAGACCGCCACATTGTTCATGGTTTTTGCCAGCTCCGGCGGGATCCGGTCCAGGGCGTCGGTGACCGCGGCGTCGAACTCGTCCTCCGACATCGGGAACGGACCCGGGTCCTGGCCGCCGCCGGTCCCGCCAGCGCCGGTGTGGTCGTCGTCGTGAGGACCGTGCGGGACGATCGGGAGGCCGGGCGGCAGGGAAGCGGGCATAGCTGAACTCTAGCCCCGGATCCGGCCGTGAACCCTAGCGGGACCTGCGCCTGGTCAGCGCCACGCCGGCGAGGCAGATCACGCCGCCGATCAGGCCCCAGATCGTGGGGATTTCGCCCAGTACGAACCAGGAGATCAGGATGGTGGTGCCGGGCACAAGGTAGGTGGTGGCCGCGAGCCGGCCGGCGTCGATCAGCGAGAGGGCGTAGGCCCACGTGGTGAAGGCGATGGCGGTTGGGAAGATGCCGAGGTACACCAGGCCCAGCGTGGCCGGCAGGGGAGCGGCCTGGAGTTCGCTGATCAGCTGGCCGCTGAACGGCAGGCAGCAGACGGCACCGACCATGATGCCGAACCAGGTGGCCAGGGCGGCCGGGAACTTGCGCAGCACGGGTTTCTGCACGATCACGCTGACGGCGGCAAGGGCGGCGGCGAGGAGGCACAGCAGCACGCCGGCGACGTCCGCCGTCGAGCGTTGCCCGGAACCGACTGCGATCACGGCGACACCGCCGAACGCGACGAGGCTGCCGATGATCAGCCAGCGCGGGAACCCTTCCTTGAGGATCACGCCGGCCATGACGGCGACCAGGATCGGATTGACGTTGATCAGCAGGGCAGCCGTGCCGGCGTCTAGGAGATGCTCGGCAGCGTTCAGGGCGACGTTGTAGCCGCCGAACCACATGACGCCGTAGGCCAGGATGGGCCACCACTCGCGGCCCTTGGGCAGGTTGCTGATTTTCAGGAGCTTGGGCAGCACAACGAGTCCCAGTATGACGGCGGCAATCGCCAGCCGGCCCAGCGTCAGGGAGCCGGGGGAGAAGCTGGGGCCCACGGCCCTGATCCCCACGAACGCGGACGCCCACAGCACCACGGTGACCACGACGGCGGCGATGCCGAGCCTGCTGATCTGGCCGGGGCGGAGCGGCGGTGTAGGGGTTTTGGTGGTGGCAGCGGGCGGCGGCACTTCGTGGGTGCTGTCCGGCTGCGTGGTGTCCCGGCGGGTACTTTCCGGGTTCGGGGAGCCTGTATGGGCGGTTGTAGCCATGCTGCCAATCTAGCCCGTGTGGCGGGCACTCGGCTGGCGGAAATCGGTCACTTCTAGTCGATTTCCTGCCAGTCAGCGGGCGGGCTGCTTCACCGGAGCACGCGCGCCGCGTCCTGGATAGCCGAGGCCACCCCGTCCAGGGCGGCCGATCCATGCCGCCACTGCTGCCAGTGCAGCGGCACGTCGACGTGGCTCGAGGGGGCCAGGACACTGAGCCGACGGTGCTCCAAGTCGGCCGCAGTTTCGATTTCGGGCATCAACCCCCAGCCCATTCCCAGCCGGATGGCTTCGCCGAATTCGTGGGCGGCCGGGACGTAGTGGCGCGGCGGTTGCAGGGACTTCCGGCTGATCTTGCGCAGGTAGCGGTCCTGGAGATCGTCCTTGCGGTCAAAGACCATGACCGGGGCCGCGGCCAGGCTGTCCGCGCTCACGCCGGCGTCGAACCAGCGCCCGGCAAAGTCCGGGCTGCAGACCGGCAGGTAGCGCATGACGCCCAGCCGGCGGGACGAGCAGCCGGGCGCGGGTTTGGCCGTGGTGGTGATGGCGGCCGCGGCGGCGCCGCTGCGCAGGAGGTCCAGCGAATAATCCTGGTCCTCGCGCAAGATCTCGAGCTGGACCGTGCCTGCCGCCGCGGCCAGACCGGGCAGCGCCCAGGTGTGCAGCGAATCGCTGTTGATCACGAGGGTCAGCCGGATTCCGTGGCCGGCGGCTCCGGGCTGCAGGTCCTCGGCCAGATCGTCGGAGAGCATGTCCAGCTGGCGGGCAAAGCGCACCACGGCCTGCCCCGAGGAAGTGAGTTCGATGGGCCGGGTCCGTCGCAGCACCGGGCGGCCGACCGCTGCCTCCAGGGCCCGAACGCGCTGGCTGACGGCCGAGGCGGTGACCGACAAGTGGCTGGCCGCGGCCTCGAAGCTTCCGTGGGCGACGATGGCCGCCAGCGTCCGGGCCTGGTCGGGATGGATGTCAATCATTAGCTGATCTTATGTTGAAGCAGAATGATTAACTGGTCTCATGTACGTGCGGCGTCTAGCGTGGAACGGGTGATCCTTTCCGCGTTTTCCGGCCTGGCCAGCGGGCTGTCCCTCATTGTCGCCATCGGCGCCCAGAATGCCTTTGTCCTCCGCCAGGGCATCCTGCGCTCGCATGTCCTCCTGGTCGTTGCCGTGTGCGCGGTGTCGGACCTCGTCCTGATCGTGCTGGGGGTGGCCGGCATCGGCGTCCTGATTGAGTGGGCCCCCGCGGTACTCGAGGTCGTCCGCTGGGCAGGTGCTGCCTTCCTGCTGGTCTATGGAATCCTCGCCGCCGCCCGCGCCATACGCGGATCCCAGCCGGCCCAGCCCGGGGTCCGGCAAGGCGGGACGTGGCTGGCCGCCCTGGGCACCTGCCTGTCGTTGACCTGGCTGAACCCGCACGTCTATCTGGATACCGTCCTGCTGCTGGGTTCCCTGGCGGGCACCCACGGCGCCGAAGGCCGCTGGTGGTTTGCCGCAGGCGCGGGGCTGGGCAGCATCGCGTGGTTCGCCGCGCTCGGTGCGGGCGCCCGGTTCCTCGCCCCGCTGTTCCAGCGCCGCAATGCCTGGCGGGTGCTCGACGCCGGCATCGCCCTGGTCATGGTGACGCTCGCCGTGGTGCTCGCGGCCTGAGTCCGGCGCCGGGACCGGCGCTGACGGCCCCGTGGACCGCCCCCGGAGGCGGCGCGCCAGTCGATTTTGGATAATCGGAAAGTAGGCCCTACACTTTTATAGTCCAGTTCGGAGGAACCCGAAAGGACAAAAACGAAAGGCTTCGGCCCTTAATTTTTGCCCTTGTTTGTATCGTGTTTTACCGGATGGCGTTCTGGCCCCCATCGTCTAGCGGCCTAGGACACCGCCCTTTCACGGCGGCGGCACGGGTTCGAATCCCGTTGGGGGTACGCAAGGAACTGGTCAAGCCGGATGTGAAAGTCTGGTAGGCTAAAGGCCTTGAAAAATTGCGGTAGCGATACTGCAGACAGCAAGAAACAAGCAAGGCCCTGTAGCGCAGTTGGTTAGCGCGCCGCCCTGTCACGGCGGAGGTCGCGGGTTCAAGTCCCGTCAGGGTCGCTCTGATTGCCAGAAGAAATTCCGGCTGTCATGGTGACACGTCACCTAGGCTCTGTAGCTCAGTTGGTAGAGCGTTCGACTGAAAATCGAAAGGTCACCGGATCGACGCCGGTCGGAGCCACCACTGGGAAGCATCAGTTCTTTTAGAGCTGGTGCTTTTCTTCTTTAACGCCCATCGATTGCTCCGTAACTGCCCTTTAGACGGCCCATAAGGGCGGTTACGGAGCAATCGATGGATCCACACGGATGCTGTTTCCCCGAGCCCGATGCGCCGCTGCCGGGCAGCCCGAGGCCCCGCATGTGACGTGAGCCCACCTGCGCCCACGTAAGATTTAGGGATGCAAACCCGAGTTCCTGTCACACCTGCGTTCACCCAGGGGCTTTTTGAGAAGTCGATTCTGCTCAAGTACAACTGCCCGGCACCGAAAGGCGGCGCGTACGGCTGGCTGCGTGAAGGCGAGGAACTTACGTTCTTCAACGACGTCGTCATCGAGCAGAACGTCGGATTCTATGGCGGCCAGTACAAGCCCATGGTCGGCGGCCGGCGGTCCTCCGGGCTGGCTTCCGTGGGAGCTTTCACGTACTCCTACTCAGGGTTGCCTGACGGGCTGAACGTCGGCCGGTACTGCTCCATCTCGGCAGGGCTCCGGTTCATCGACTCCAGCCATCCCATGGACCTGCTGACAACCTCAGCCATGACTTTCCGGCCGCGAAACGCCCTCTTCAAGGACTTCGTGACCGACGCGATCAAAGACCACGCGGCCAGCTACTCCACAACGGACAAGCCGTACCCGCGGATCGGACACGACGTGTGGATCGGTTCGAACGTGACCATGTCCATGGACATCGGAATCGGGACAGGCTCGATCCTGGCGTCCAACAGCACCGTCACCAAGGATGTGCCGCCGTACGCGATTGTCGGCGGCAACCCCGCAAAGATCATCAAGTACCGCTTCGATGGAGAAACCATTGAGCGCTTGTTGAGCAGCGAATGGTGGAACTACGACCCGCGCGAAGTCTTCGCGTCCGTAGACACCGACTTCACCGAGTTGATGGACGGGATTGCTGCCGGCAATGTGAGCCCTTACGAGTTCGACCGGTTCACCGTGCCCGCCCCCGACACTGCGGCTGTGGATTCCTGACACTTCACGACGCGGGGCGCTGTATCAGCGGCTCAGCAGCCGGAGCCTGGCCGGCTAGGAGTTCCGCCGGCGAGAAGCCGGGCCAGCCAGCGGCTAGACTCGCACGCTGGGGAAAGAACGCCAACGCCGCCGGCAGCGCTGAAACGTGCCGGCGGCACCGTCTCAACCGAAAAGTGACTCCTGAACCGTGATTTTGCAGAATATTGCACGCCCTTTGACCGTAACCGTCCTCTTCGCGGCCCTGGCACTCACCGCCTGCTCCGCACCCCAGGCCGGCACCACGCCGTCGTCCGCGGCCGCCACTCCCGTTCCCTCCGCGGCGGCTGCGACTCCGAGTAAATCCTCCGGCCCGTACGGCGAATTCCCGACGGCGGCCGCGGCCTGCGCGCAGATCTCCGAACAGGCCACCGGCGCCACGTTGCTGCCGCTCTCCGCCGCCCAGGGCAAGACGGCCGAACTGGAGCAGGCCAAGAACGAACTGGCGCGGACGGCGGACATGGTCCCGGACTCCATTAAGGCCGACTTCGCCAGGCTCAGCCAGGTCGCCGTCGCCGGGGTGAAGGATCAGACCGTCTTCTCCAGCGGCAAGCTCCAGGATGCCATGGCCCCGGTGCAAGCCTGGCTCGCGGCGAACTGCGCCTAGCGCCCCCACCGCCGCGCCCGCAGGGATAACGCCACAGAACGCCGCAGAACGCCGCAGGAACAGGGCTCCCAGGCCCCCTGTTGCCTCATTGAAATACCTCCGGGGGGAGTGATTTGTTGCCTCATTTGAAAACCTCCGGAGGGCGGCCTTCGTTGCCTCATTGAAATCTGGATGATCGGGCGTTGTGGCATTTTCTTGTGCCGGATTGCCCTTTGGTGCGGTGTTGCAGGCGCGTCGTGTTTCTTGGTGACTTTTGCCCGGTGGCGCTGCTTTTCGATGAGTTTCTGCTGGGCCGGCAGGAAGTGGGTGAAGACGCGGTCCAGCTCCCAGATCTCGTTGAGTTTGTCCAGCTCGCAGGTAGCCGACCAGTTCCCGGACCCGGGCCCAGTTCTTCTGCTCCACGTGGGCACCGTCGTTTTTGTTGCCTGGCCGTGAGCGGGTGAAAGTGATTTCCTGCGTCACAGCTTGGCGCTGGGCCATCGTTAGCTCCATGAAAACGGGCATAACCCGCATCCGCTGCCACAACCGCGAACCACGCCGCTACGCGGAGGTTTTCAAATGAGGCAACGTATCCGGCTACGCGGAGGTTTTCTATGAGTCAACGCGGGCCCTGTTCAGCGGCGTTCCCGCGGCGGTAGCCTAGGCCTGCTGGGTGTCGCCGGATTTGCGTGAAGGGGCAGGCATGGGACAGATCGCGTCGCGGAACCGCCGTCGTGTGTTCCTTGCCGGGGCCGCACTCCTCACCCTGGCCCTTGCGGCGTGTTCAGGTCCGACGCCGCCCGGCACATCACCGTCCGTCCCGACAACTTCTTCGCCATCCACGGCCCCGCCATCCAGCAGCACCTCCGCCGCCCCGGACGTCTCGGCCTTGGCAGCCGCGCCGAGCGTTGAAAGCAGCACCAGCGCAGCCCCGGGCGCTGGCGGGCTGGGAGGCTTCGGCAGCATCTCGGAGGCCTGCGGAGCAGTCAGCGCCACGGTACTGTCCGTGCTGGTCCTGCCGATGGCCGCCGCAATCGGCAAAGACACGGCCGATGTGGAGAAAGCCAAAGAGGCTCTGGCGAAGATGCAAGGCCAGGTGCCTGCAGAGCTCAAGGAACCCTTCGACAAGCTGAAATCGATCGCCGACGACGCCGGCCGGGACTTTTCCAAGTTCAACGGCAATGACTTCGACAAGGCCATCGCCCCGATCGACAGCTGGTTGCAGACCCACTGCTGACGGAGCCGTACGGCCCTCAGTGTTGAAGGGCAGTGTTGCGGACATCCCGGCGCCAAGCGTCAAACCGGCTCGGTTCAGGGCCCACGGAGTCCATAGGGCGCACTCAGCCGCCCACTTTGGTATTCCAAGAACGATTGCTACGGCTTGCCGAGGCGATTCCCTCTCCGAATTGGAGCTGGTTTACTTTCACTACATCATCCAATAGTCTTTTTGGTATACCAAAAGGAATTCTGAGGAGACGACCGTGGGAGAAACACGCCAAGCCAGCCCAAGGCTGCCCGCGGACCGTGCTCGACTGAAGGCACCCCGACTGAAGACAGCCGGGGTGCTGATCGCCTTGACGCTCGTCTCGGTCAATCTCCGGCCCGCGATCACCACGGTGGCAGGCGTCATGGGGCAGCTCGGGGCGGCCTTCGATCTGGAACCCCGGCTACTTCCGCTCCTCGGGGCGGTCCCGGTGCTGGCCTTCGGCATCTCCGCGCCGTGCGGGCCGTGGCTCGCCCGGCGGCTCGGTGCCGGGCCCGCGGTGGCGGTCGCGCTGCTGGTGCTTGCGGCCGCGCTCACCGTGCGGGTCCTGGTGCCCGCGCTCCTGCTGCCCGGGACGTTCCTTGCCGGGGCGGCGATCATGACCGCGAGCGTGCTGCTGCCGCAGATCGTCAAGGCCAACCGCGGCACGGGCTGGTGGACCGGGCTGTGCACCATGGGCTTCGGGCTCGGCGCGGCCCTGGGGGCCGGGCTCGTACAGCCGCTCCAGCATGCCCTGGGCGGAAGCCTTCCCTGGGCGCTGGCCGTTTGGGCGGTCCCCGCCCTGCTGGGCGCTGGGCTGATCTACCGCTCCGGCGGCGGACGCCCTGTATCGGCGAACCCGGCGAACCCGGCGGCCCGCGCCCCGGCCCCGGGCACTGCCGCCGAGGAACGTCCGACGCCGGGTGCCCGGCAAAATGCCGCACCGGCGGTGCCGCTGCGGCAGCAGCCGACGGCGTGGGCCGTGACCGCGTTCTTTGGGCTGCAGGCCATGCTCTACTTCGCCATCACCTCGTGGCTGGCCGTCTACCTCGTCTCAAAGGGCCTGGGCGCGGGTGATGCCGCCGCGCTGCTGGCCTGGTTCAGCCTGGCCGGCCTGCCCGCGAGCCTCCTGGCACCCGTGCTGGCCGGGCGCCAGGGCGTGCTGCGGATCATGGCCCCGGGGCTGGGGATACTGGTGGCCGCCGCGCTGCTCGGCGTCCTGATGGCGCCGGCCGGGCTGCAGCCCGTTATGGTGGGGCTTTTGGGGATTGTCCAGAGCGCAGGGTTCGGGCTCGCCATGGCACTGGTGGTCATCCGTTCCGCAGGACCACAGACGGCGGGAAAGCTGTCCGCGATGAGCCAGGGACTCGGCTTCGCGCTCGCCTCCCTGGGACCGCTCGGCGCGGGCCTGCTGCACGGGTGGACGGGTAGCTGGGACGCCACGTTCTGGACCCTCGCCGGTGAAGCCGTGCTCCTCGCCGTCGCCGGATACTTCGCCGTGAACGGGCCGCTGGCGGCGGTGGAGGCTGACGGGTCCGAGGCACCCGCCGAGCCGGCCCCTGAAACCCGGCCCGCCGCCCTGGCCCGCTAAACGTCGCCCGCTGGGCAGCCTGCCAAGCAAAGCACAACCAGAAATGGCCGCTCCCTCCTCGGAGGAACCGGCCACTTCTGGGATGCGTGAATTAGACGAGCTGAAGCCCGTCCGCCACGACCTTGCCGCGGTGGATCACCGTGCGGTCGGTGCCGCGGTCCATCACCGCCGACGCGACAGTTTCGCCGTCGATCAGCACGAGGTCCGCGGGGTCCCCGGCCTCGACGCCGGGCCGGTGCGCCGTGCCCTTGAGCCGGGTGGCGGACGGGTCCAGGACGCTGGCTCCGCCCACCGTAGCGATCGCGAGGCAGTGCTCGATGAGTTCGTCCCTGCGGAAGCCGTGCGTGAATGCGAGCTGCCAGGTGCGGTCCAGCATGTCCGTGTTGCCGTAGGGGGACCAGTAATCGCGCTGGCCGTCCTCGCCCAGGCCCGTGCGGACACCGGCTTCGGCGAGCAGCGGGATCGGCAGCTGACCCGAGACGGACGGCGCCACGGACGCCAGCGAGACGTCCAGTTCGGCAAATTCCTCGATCAGCCGGCGCGTGATGGACTCGGAGACGCTGCCCAGCTGGTACGCGTGGGACATCGTGACCTTGCCCTGCATGCCTAGGGCGCGGGTGCGCTCCAGGACCAGGTCCGCGCTGAAGACGCCGAGTTCGCCGGGTTCGTGCAGGTGGATGTCGATGGGGACCTGGTACTTCTCGGCCAGGCCGAACACGATGTCCAGATGCCGGGCGGGGTCTCGGTCCAGACTGCAGGGGTCGATGCCGCCCATGACGTTGGCGCCGGCCTTCAGCGCCTCCTCCATGAGCGGTACCGTGCCTTCTTCGAGCAGGAGTCCGGCCTGCGGGAACGCGATGATCTCGACGTCGGCCCGGCCCTTGAACTGCTCCTTGGCAGCAAGGACTGCGTCGAAGCGCTCCAGGCGGCAGTCCACGTCCACCTGGGCGTAGGAGCGGACGCGGGTGGTGCCCCGTGCGATCATCCGGCCGAGGGTGCCGTTGACCCGTTCCTGAAGCGGGACCTCGGCGGTGCGCCAGTTCTGCCGGTCGTTCATCATCATGGTCCACACGCCCGGGCCGCCGGTGTGTTCGCGGAACGGCAGGCCGATCCGGGTGGAGTCCAGGTGGACGTGCACATCGGAGAATGACGGCACCAGCAGACGGCCGCGGCCTTCGACGACGGTGACCTCCTCACGGCCTGCGCCCGGCGGGACGGGACGTGCCGGGTCATGCGGCTCGACGCCTGTGATCTCGCCGCCGGCGATGGTGACGTCGCTCAGCGTTTGGCCCCACGGGCGGACGGCTCGGATCAGGGTGTTCAATGTGTTGCTCCTTTTGCTAGTGGATCTATTGCACACCGGCCAGCGCCGCGGCGGCCAGTCCTGCGTGGTGGCAGGCCGGGGCGGCCGGGCCGGCGGGGGCCGGGACGTCGCTGATGCAGCGCTGCCGCTGTTCTTCGGGCAGGGTGCCGATCAGCGGGCAGCGCGTACGGAACACGCAGCCGCTGGGCGGATTGGCGGGCGAGGGCAGGTCACCGCGGAGCCGGATCTTCACTTGTTCGCGGGCGGCTCGCGGATCGGGCAGCGGCACGGCAGAGAGCAGCGCCTTGGTGTAGGGGTGCAGGGGGTTCCGGAAGAGTTCGTCGCGCGGCCCCTGTTCCACGATCTTGCCCAGGTACATCACGGCCACCTCGTGGGAGATGTGCCGGACCACGGAGAGGTCGTGGGCGATGAAGATGTAGGACACGCCGGTGTCCCGCTGGATTTCCTGCAGCAGGTTGACCACCTGGGCCTGCACGGAGACATCCAGTGCGGAGACCGGTTCGTCGCAGACAATCACGGAGGGGTTGAGCGAAATGGCGCGGGCGATGCCCACCCGCTGGCGCTGCCCGCCGGAGAATTCATGCGGGAAACGGTTGTAGTGCTCCGGTTTGAGACCCACCTGGTCCAGCAGTTCCTTCACCCGGTTCTTCAGCCCGCCGGGCGGGTTGATCTTCTGTGCCACCATCGGGGCGGCGATCGCGGTGCCCACGGTCTGCCGCGGATTGAGCGAGGCGAAGGGATCCTGGAAGATCAGTTGGACCTTGCGCCGGAAGTCATACAGCTCGCGGCCCCGCAGCCGGCTGATGTCGGCGCCGTCGACGACGATCCGCCCGCCCGTGGGATCCATCAGGCGGGCGACCATGCGCCCTGTGGTGGACTTTCCACAGCCTGACTCACCTACGAGCCCCAGGGTCTGGCCGCGGCCCAGACTGAACGAGACGCCGTCGACGGCCTTGACCGAACGGTTGCGGGGAGCGAGCAGCCCGCTCTTGATGGGGAAGTGCTTCTGGAGATTCTCCACCTGGAGAATGGCCTGGTTTTCCATGGCGGTCCTAACTCGACGTCCGGATGGTGATGATCTGCGGGCCACTCAAGTGGCAGCGCTTGCCGTGGCCGTTCTCGACGAGCAGTTCGGGCCGCTGGCTGTGGCAGACGCCGTCGCCGGCGAGCTCGGCGTATTCGCAGCGGGCGCCGAAAATGCACCCCGCGGGCAGGTCCAGCAGCGACGGCGGCTGGCCGGGGATAGGGTTGAGCCGGCTTGCGGGGCTGCTGAGGGTGGGCATCGACTTGAGCAGCCCGAGCGTGTACGGGTGCTGGGTGTCGTAGAAGATCTCGTCGACGGGCCCGGATTCCACGCATTGGCCGCCGTACATGACCAGCACGGAGTCGCAGACCTCGGCCACCACGCCGAGGTCATGGGTGATGAGGATGAGCGCCGAGTTGGTTTCCTGCTGGAGTTCGGACATGAGGTCCAGGATCTGGGCCTGGACGGTGACGTCCAGGGCCGTGGTGGGTTCATCGGCGATCAGCAGCTCCGGTTCGCAGATCAGCGCCATGGCGATCATGGCGCGCTGGCGCATTCCACCGGAGAAATGGTGCGGGTATTCACCGAAGCGCTGTTCGGGGCTGGGAATGCCGACTCTTCCGAGCATGTCGACGGCGGCAGCATGGGCCTGCTTCTTGCTCGCCTTGTTGTGGACGAGGTAGGCCTCCGCGATCTGGTGGCCCACAGTGTAGAACGGGTGCAGGGCCGAGAGCGGATCCTGGAAGATCATGCCGATGTTGCGGCCGCGCAGCCGGCGCATCCCGGCCTCCGGCAGCGTGACCAGGTCCTTGCCCTTGAAGAGGGCCTGGCCCGTAACCTGTGCCGAGGTGCCCTTGAGCAGGCCCATCAGCGCCTGGCTCGTGACGGACTTCCCGGAGCCGGATTCGCCCACGATGCCCAGGGTCTGGCCGCGCTCCAGGGCAAAGTCCATGCCGTTCACGGCGGAGACGACGCCGTCGTCGGTGGGGAACTTCACGGAAAGGTTGCGGACCTCGAGGAAGGCACCGGTGGCCGAGGCGGCCGTCGTTTCAGCGCTGTGCCGGCTGGGTTGGAGTTGGGTCATTGGAGCCTCACTCGGGGATCGATGGCGGCATAGGCAAAGTCGACGACGACATTGGCCACGATGACGAAGAAGGCGGCCAGCATGGTGATGGCCATGGTCACAGGAAGGTCGCCGGAGATGGCGGCGTGGACGGCGGTGAAGCCCAGGCCGGGGACGGAGAAGATCTGCTCGGTGAGGACGGCGCCGCCCAGCAGCAGGCCGATGTCCATGCCCAGCATGGTCACGATGGGCGTGATGCCGGCCCGGACGCCATGCTTGAACATCACGGTCCGCGGGGCAAGCCCCTTGGCCCGGGCGGTGCGGATGAAGTCCTCGCCGAAGGTCTCGATCATATTGGTGCGCGTGATCCTGATGTAGGAGGCGCTGAAGAGCACAGCCAGGGCGATCCACGGCAGGAGATAGTTGCCGATCCAGGCGACGGGGCCCTGCGGCCCGAAGGGGCTGTTGATCTGGTTGGTCGTGAACGGCAGCAGGTGCAGCTGGTTCACGAACAGCAGGAGCAGGAACAGGCCTGTGACGGGGATGGGGAGCGAGACGCCCACGGAGGCGGCGCCGACGATGAACTTGTCGGTAGCGGAGCCCTTGCGCAGGGCGGCGAGCAGCCCGAGCCCGACGCCGGAAACGGTCCACAGGACGAGCGCGCCGACGGCCATGGACAGCGTGTAGGGCAGGGAGCGGACGATGATGTCCGCGACGTTCTCATTGGTCTGGAAGGACTTGCCGAGGCACGGCCACTGGCAGACGGATTCGGCACCCGGGGCACCGATCATGCGCGGGGAAAACAGCCCGCGCATGTAGTCGAGGTACTGGATGAAGAAAGGCTGGTCCATGCCGAGTGCCACGCGGGCCTCGGCCACGCGTTCCGGCGTACACTCCTGGCCGCAGGCGGCCGCGGCCGGATCGGAGGGGCCGAGCTGGAAAAGCGTGAAGGTGATGAAGCTGACCGCGGCGAGCAGCAGGACCAGCGAGCCGGCCCGGCGAAGAATGAATGTGATCATGGTGGTGGTTGCGGGCCGCCCGGTTGCCGGGCGGCCCGCTTCTCCTTCTGGACGAAGCCTGTCTAGTGCTCGACGCCGACGATCGAGAGGTCGATTCCGCCGAAGAAGTAGCCCACCTGGGCGTTGCGGACGTTGGAGCCCACCACGCTGTTGGTGTGAGAGCGGATGAGCGGGATGATCGGGTACGTCTTCAGGGCCGAGCCGAATGCCTCGGACCACTTCTTACCCAGCTCCTCGGAGGATCCGGCGGTGTTGCGCAGTTCAAACATGGTCTTGGAGACCTGAGGATCGAAGTAGCGCGAGGTGTTGGAGAAGCCGTAGCTCGTGCCGTCGTTATTCGGGCCCAGGATCGGGTCGGCCGAGGTTCGGACCGAGGCCGGGTCGGCTCCGCCGCACCAGCCCGAGCGTCCGATGTCCGGCAGCTGATCGCTGGCCATGATCGAGTAGTAGTTCGGGGCCGGGATCGGCACGAGCTCAACCTCGATGCCGAGGGCCTTCAGGTTCTGCTGCACCACGGTGCCGGTGTTCTTGTACGCGTCGCGGTTGTTGGCGTAGCCGTACGTCAGGGACTTGGGGTAGTTCTTGCCTTCGAGGAGCTTCTTCGCTTCCTCCAGCTTGGGCTTGCCGCTGGGGTCAAGCTCCAGCTCCTGCGCCACGTAGCCGCGCATCTTGGAATTCAGCGCGCTCTGCGTGATCTCGCCGAAGCGGCGTCCGCCGTACTGCACCAAGATGGCCTGGCGGTCCAGGGCCAGGGCGATGGCCTTGCGGACGTCAGGGTCCGTGATCTTCTCCGTGTTCAGGCTCAAGACGTCGTTGCAGCCCAGCAGCCCCGAGGCCACGCGGTCTTTGACCTGGGCATCGGCGAGCTTGGCCGAATCCGACGTCTGGAGCGCACCGTTCGAATCCAGCGTGATGGAGTCCGGATCCGAGTTGGCCAGCAGCTGCTGGCTGATGGTGGCCTGGGAGGTGGAGAGCGAGAAGCTGAAGGTGTCCGGCAGCGCGGAGCGGTTGGGGTCCGTGGCGGCGTCCCAGTGCGGGTTGCGGACGAGCTTGAGGGACTTGCCGCGGTTGTAGGACTCCACCATGTACGGGCCCGAGGACACCGGGTGGTTGGTGTAGTCGAGCTTGCTGTCCTTGGCCTGCGGCACCGGGGCGGTGTTGGAGCGCGATGCCAGCGCCGGGAACTCGGCGAACGGCTTCTTCAGGTGGAACACCACGGTGCGCTCATCCGGGGTATCGACGGCCTGGAGCGCCGCGGAAGGATCCTTGTACGGCCCCTTGTACCCGCCGGCGTCGAGCGCTGCGTTGAGCTCCTGCGGGGCCTGGGTGTAGACATCCTGGGCGAAGGTGCGCTCGATGCCGTACTTGATGTCCGCGGAGGTGATGGGGCTGCCGTCCTCGAACTTCACGCCGTCCTTCAGCGTGTAGGTCCAGCTCAGGCCGTCCGCGGAGACCTTGCCGGTGTCCGTGGCGAGGTCGGGGACCACCGTGGGCGGCTGGCCGGCGGTCTCCTTGGCCATGGTCAGGGTGCGGTAGTAAAGTTGGCCGACGTTGGCCGTCTGGACGTAGTTGCTGTTGCCGGGGTCCAGGGTCTGGAAATCGGAGGACATCAGGACGTTGATGTTGCCGCCCTTGGCGCTGAAGCCGGATTTGACCACGTTCGGTGCGAGTTCGGTGACAGACTCGGCGGGTTTGGCGTTGCCAGGCTGGTTCTGAGTGGCGGCGCAGCCGGTGGCGGCCATCGCAATCAGCACGGAGAGTGCCAGCGCTCTGGTGGGGGTATTCATATTGCTCCTCGTGGGGTGTGGGTGAACGGAGAAGTGCGGTGGGCTAGTGGCGGGAGGCCTTCGGATCCAGGGCGTCCCGCACGGCGTCGCCGAGCAGGTTGAACGCCAGGACGGTGACGACGAGCATGATGCCGGGCACGGCCAGGAACCACGGATCGCTGAGGTACCAGTTGCCTGACTGCGCGGCGTTGAGCATCTGGCCCCACGACGGTGTGGGGTCCTTGACGCCGACGCCGAGGAAGGACAGGGCGGCTTCGGCGGAGATGTTGGTGGGGATGAGCATGGTGGCATAGACGAGCACGACGCCCATGACGTTCGGGATGATCTGGCGGAAGAGCACGCTCAGGTGCGAGGCGCCGAAGGAGCGTGCTGCCTCGACGAACTCGCGTTCGCGCAGGCTCAGCACCTGGCCGCGGACGATCCGGGCGAGGTAGGCCCAGCCGAAGAAGCCTAGGATGATCACCAGCGAGGCCATGGGCAGGAAGCTGCCTTCGCCCAGCGGCGTGCCGCGAAGCCTGGACTGCAGGATGGGCGTCAGGGAGAGCACCAGCAGCAGGTGCGGGAAGGCGAGGAAGAGATCCATGATGCGGCTGATGATGGCATCGGTCTTGCCGCCGAAGTAGCCGGCGGCGGCACCGAGGACGGTCCCCAGCACCACCGAAACGGCGGTGGATAGCAGGGCGATGGTGAGGGAGACTTGACCGCCGTGGGCGAGCCGGGCGAAGAGGTCCCGGCCAAGACCCGGTTCGACGCCGAGCCAGTGCTGGGCCGAGGGGTACATGAAGCCGGGGAGCGGCAGGCCCGGCGTCTGGAAGTCGTCCAGTACTTCCGGGCTGGTGTTCGAGGTGTAGGGGTCATTGCCTGACAGGGCGCTGAGCCACGGGGCGAGGATGGCGAACAGCATGATCGCCACCACCACGCACAGGCTCAGCAGCGCGATCTTGCTGCGGCGGATCCGCAGCCATGCTGTCGCCAGCAGTGAGCGGGCTTCGGTTGGAGCGCTGGCGGGCTGGGCTGCCGGTGCCGGGGAAACCGGCGGGCTGCCTGTGCCGGGTTCGGCGGACTGTAACTGGGTCAACGGCTGTGCTCGATTCATGATCCAGGGAGATGGCTCCGGAACTTTTCTTGTATACCAAAATAGAGTAAAGCACGATTGATGCGATGTAAATCACAATTAATGTAGTGTTTGGAATACCAAACACTGGCTGTGTTAGCTGTGTTAATCGCAACAATCGAAAGGACCCGCTGTGCCCACGAAGGTATCGGCCCGCTACGTGCTCGGTTTCGACAAAGGGCGGCATGTGCTGCTGGACAACGCGTGTGTGGTCTACCGAGGCGACGTCATCGAGTTCGTCGGCCACAGCTATGAAGGGCCGGTTGATGAGGAACGGGATCTGGGCGATGCCCTGCTCATGCCCGGGCTGATCGACCTGGACGCATTGACCGACATCGACCACCTGATCCTGGACAGCTGGGCAGATCCCGAACTCGCCAAGGGCTACCAATGGTCCGAGGACTACTTCCGCAGCCGCCGCGCCGACGTGTTCACAGCCGAGGAACGCCAGGAGATCCGGGAGTATGCCCTTATCCAGCTCGTGCTCCACGGCATCACCACTTTCATGCCGATTGCCTCGGAGGTCCACTCCTCGTGGGCCGAGACCTTTGACGACGTCGCCGGCATGGCCGAGACAAGCCGGCGGCTGGGGCTGCGCGGATACCTCGGCCCTGCGTACCGCTCCGGCGTAAACGTTGTGCTGGCCAACGGGGAGCGGTCTGTCATGTTCGACGACGAGCGCGGTGCGGACGGCTTTACCGACGCACTACGTTTCCTGGACCACGCGAAAGACCTGGACGACCCGCTGGTCAACGGCGTCCTGCTTCCCTGCCGGATCGAAACCCTGGGGGTGGAACTGCTGAAGGCCACCGCCCAGGTGTCGGAGGAACGTGACGTCCTGGTGCGCCTGCACTCCCTGCAGGGCCTTGCGGAGCGGCAGCACATTCTGGACCGGCACGGCGTCACACCCTTGGAACTCCTGGACCAGGCCGGCATGCTCAACGGGCGCCTCCTGATCCCGCACGCCACCTATACGGACCGCAACCCTGGGGTCCACGGGGAGGACCGGGGAGACCTCACGCGCCTCGCCGAGTCCGGCGCGAGCATCATCCACTGCCCGCTGACGTCCATGCGGTACGGCAGCGTCCTGGATTCGTTCAACGCATACAAGGAGGCGGGCATCAACATTGCGCTCGGAACGGATTCCTTCCCGCCGGATCTCATCCGCGGCATCGACGCCGGAGTGCAGCTTGCGAAGATCCTGGCCGGCACCACCGGCGCGGCAGACGTCGCCGGGTACTTCGACGCCGCCACCCTCGGCGGTGCCCGGGCCCTGCGGCGCCCGGACCTGGGACGGCTGGAAGCCGGCGCGCAGGCGGACCTCGTGGCATTCGCCCTCGACGATGTCCGTGACGGCGTCCACGACGACCCCTTCCGCACGCTCCTGCTCAACGGCACTGCACGCCAGTCCGTGCTGTCAGTGGTGGCGGGCAGAACCATCATGGCCGATGGAAAAATCGACGGCGTGGATCCCGGCCACTGGCGAACAAAAGCACAGAAACTCTTCGAAAAAATGCGGGCGGCCTACACCGTACGGGACGCCCGGGGCCGGACGTCCGACGAGCTGTTTCCTCCCGTGTATGCTCGGTTGGAACGCTGACCGGCGCCGTCCGCCCCGGGAAGCGGGCGCTGGCACAAAGGGGAGTGGAATGGTGGCAGACGCGATGCCGGAAAGCCTGAAGGGCCGCGACGATGAGGCCCGCGCAGAGCACGTCTACCAGCTGGTGCTCGAGGGCATCGTGACCGGCGAATTCGGACAGGGCATGCGGCTGCGCGAGCGGGAGCTGTCCGAGATGTACGACGTCTCAAGGATCCCCGTCCGTGAAGCGATCCAGCGCCTGGAGCAGGACGGCTTCGTCGCCACGTTCCCGCGCCGGGGGGCCGTGGTCCGTCAGCTGACGCTCACCGACGTCAACGAGCTCTTCGACGTCCGGCTCTGCCTGGAAGCGTTCGCGGCCAGAATGGCAGCCACCCGCGTTGCGGAAGGCCACTCGGGAGGACGGCTGCAGGAACTGCTCGAGGAATCCCGCACCGCCATAGACGAAGGCCGTACTGACGACGTCGTCCGTCTCAGTACCCAAATCCACGCGGAAATCGTTAGGCTTTCCGGCAACCGGCTGCTGATCGACTCCGTGAAGCCGCTGTTTGGCCGGATGCGGTGGATCTTCGGCCTGGCGCACAACCGCAGCAACGAACTGCAAAGGGACGAGCACTCGGCCTTGTGCGACGCCATCCTCAAGGGGCGCCCGGACCTGGCGTACTCTCTGGCCTACTCACACATCGAGCTGGGCCGGGAGCCCGTGCTGGCCGGTCTCGCGAACCAGCTCGAACCGTAGGCGCGGCGCCGCCGTCGCCGTCACCGCAGGCAGGGACTAGGGTGGTTTCAAAGAGAAGGGGGAGTGCCTCATGGAATACCAGAATTCACAGCCCGTAGCGGGCTCCGTTCCCGGAATGCCGCCGGCTGCACCGTCAGGCGGGCGCACCGTCATTTCCGAAGCCGCCGTCGCGAAGGTTGCAGGCATCGCCGCCCGCTCGGTCCCTGGCGTCTACTCCCTTGGATCCGTCCCGGGCCGCGCCTTCGGCGCCATCCGCGACGCCGTCGGCAGCTCGGACCACGCCGCCGGTGTCCGCGCCGAAGTCGGCGAAACCCAGGTGGCTGTGGACATCGACCTCGTAGCTCTCTACGGCACACCGCTGCACGCCCTGGCAGACCAGATCCGCGCCGCCGTCTATGCGGCCGTCGAGGAACTGGTCGGGCTACAGGTCATTGAGGTCAACATAGAGATCCATGACGTATTCGTTCCCGGCCCGGCAAAGCCGCCGGCACCCGGCGAACCACGTCCCCCAAGGGAGGCAATCCAGTGAATCTGACGGTTGTAGGGATCGCAGTCGGCGCCTTCGTGGCGTTCATGTCCTTCCAGTTTGGCGTGTGGGGATTCCTCGGCGCGCTGCTGTTCATGGGCATCGGTGCCCTGCTGGGGCGTGCAGCGGAAGGGAAACTGGACCTGCGCAGCGTGCTCGACGCCCTCACCGGCCGGCGCTCCTCCTCATGAGCAGCACCGCTGGAGCGGCAGTCCATGGCAGGGGGCTCGTCGGCCACAACCGGATCAGCACCCAGGCCCTGACCAGCGTCGCACGGGCAGCTGCGGCAGAGGCCCTCGGGGTACCTGCACAGGACGTGCGGGCCGAATGGTCCGACGACGACGGCCTGCTGGCGTTGTCGCTCGTCACCCCGATCACCGTGCCCTCGCTGACGGCAGTCCTTCGGGACCCGGGCCGGGTTGCAGGCTTCGGCGGTTCCATCTGGGACCGGACCGTCGCCGCCAAAGCCGCGATCCTGCGCCGCGTGACCGAGCTGAGCGGCGCCCAGCTGAGCCGGGTGGACATCCGGATCAGCGGGGCCAGCGTGAGCGAAGGAGGGCGGGTCCGGTGAGCCACGATACGGAACACCGGCAGGTGGTGCCCAACACCGGCCCGGAGGAGCCCACGGCAGCCGCCAACGCGCCCGGGACCGGGGCCGCGGGAATGGAATGGATCCTGAAGCGCGAAACCAGTTCCTCACGGGCCGCCGCCGCCGTCATCGCCGCCGTCCTGGTGATAGCCTTGTGCGGCTACGCCCTGCTCGAAACGGCAGTCCGCGCCATCGGGCAGCCACCCTGGCTCGTGAACCCCGAAACTGCCGCGGAGCAGGTCGTGGCGCTCCCCGGCGGGGTTCCGCCGCTCCTGCTCGGTGCCCTCGGCGCCGTCGTGATCATGGCCGGGTTGTTCTTCTTCCTCAATGCCGTACTGCCGGGCCGCAGGGCCCGGCACCTGCTGCGGGACCGCCGCGCTGCCGTCGTGGTGGACGACGAAGTGATTGCCTCCGCGCTGGCCCGCAGGGCACGGCTGGCCGCCAATGTGGCCCAGGAGCAAGTGATGGTGATCGTGTCGCAAAGCCGCGTACTCGTCAACGTCCGCCCCACGTCCGGGGTCCCGCTGAGCCCGGACGCTGTGCAGGCGGCAGTCCAGGACGAACTCCGGGAGATGGGCCCGTCCCCGATGCCTGAAGTCCGGATCAACGTGGCCTCGGCGGGAGTGATCGGCGCATGAACAGCACCCCCAGACTCCTCAACCGGATCCTGCTCGGCATTGTGGGCCTCGGCTTCCTGGGCGTCGGCACCCTGCTGGTCCTGCTGGCCACTGTTCCGGCCGTCGGCCGCTGGTGGCAGGGCTGGTCCGCCGGGGCATGGAGCAACTGGCGTGATCTCTTTGAGCGCACGCGCTTCCCCGGCCGGCAGGAGAGCTGGCTGTGGATTGTGCTGGTGCTGCTTCTGCTCGTGGTGGTCGGAGCCATGGTGGCCTGGGTTGCCCAGCAGGGCAAAGGCCGGGCGGACCTCCTGGTGGCCGAAGAGGACCCGGGAGAGGTGCCCGGGAACGTCCGGATCGGCGGCGGGGTGGCCGAGCAGGCACTACGGGCAGCGCTGGCCGACCGTCCGGACCTCGCCGGAGCCACCGTCGCCACCTATGAGATCCGTGGCGAACCGGCACTGAAGATCCGTGTGCAGCCACGCCAGGGCGTTGCCCCGCATACCCTCGCCGCAGAAGTTTCGGCCCTCGTGGAGGCGCTTGACGCCGTGATCGGCAAGCGGACTCCGGTGCTCATCCACATCGGCTCCGGGGCGCGGTCGAGGTTCGGCCGGGCAGAACGCGTCCGCTGAGGCCGCGGTGAGGACCAGGCAATATTTCCGCGCGTCGCCGGCACCGCTCCTGCCGCGGTGATAACGCCGTACCGGTGCGGGCCCAGGCCTGCGGGGCAGGCATCTCCTTTTGATAAAGAGTGATGTAAACGCTTGCATTCCTCACCGAGTGTTGATTAGTGTGATGGTCGACACAACAACAGCACCGCCTTTTTACCGGTACTCAGCGAGGAGCCCTCCAGTATGAAAACCCCTAAGTTCCTACTTCCCGTAGCCACGGCAGGCGTTTTGGCCCTAACCCTTTCGGCCTGTGGAGGCGGGGGCGGCGGCACGACGGCTGGCGGTGGCGACGCCGAGCAGGGCCTCGACGCCCGCGGCCCCATCACGTACGTGCAGGGCAAGGACAACAGCAACGTGGTCCGCCCGCTGATCGAAAAGTGGAACGCCGCCCACCCGAACGAGAAGGTCACCTTCAAGGAACAGACCGACAACGCCGACCAGCAGCACGACGACCTCGTCCAGCACTTCCAGGCCAAGGATGCCGGTTACGATGTCGCGAGCGTCGACGTCGTCTGGACCGCCGAGTTCGCCGCCAAGGGCTGGCTGCAGCCGCTCAAGGACAAGATGGCGCTCGATACCTCGAAGATGCTGAAGCCGACCGTCGAGGCCGCCTCCTACAAGGGCACGCTCTACGCGGCACCGGAATCATCCGACGGCGGCATCCTGTACTACCGCAAGGACCTGGTCCCCACGCCCCCGAAGACCTGGGACGAGATGATGAGCATGTGCTCCATCGCGACGGCCAACAACATGGGCTGCTACGCCGGCCAGTTCAAGAAGTATGAAGGCCTGACGGTCAACGCCTCCGAGGCAATCAACTCCGCCGGCGGGTCCGTGCTGGACAAGGACGGCAAGCCGAGCCTGAACACGCCCGAGGCCAAGGCCGGCCTCGAAAACCTGGCCAAGGCATACGCCGACGGCAACATCCCGAAGGAAGCCATCACCTTCCAGGAGGAGGAGAGCCGCCAGGCGTTCCAGGACGGCAAGCTGCTGTTCCTCCGCAACTGGCCCTACGTCTACAACCTGGCCACCACCGAAGGTTCCTCGAAGGTCAAGGACGTTCTGGGTATGGCCGCCCTCCCGGGCAAGGACGGTCCCGGCGCCTCGTCGCTCGGCGGCCACAGCGCGGCAGTCAGCGTCTACTCGAAGAACAAGGCCACGGCACTGGACTTCCTGAAGTTCCTCACCACGGAAGAAAACCAGAAGTTCTTCGCCACGCAGGGTTCGCTCGCCCCGGTGCTCGGCAGCCTCTATGACGACCAGGAACTCGTGGCCAAGCTGCCGTACCTGCCCGTGCTGAAGACCTCGATCGAAAACGCCGTCCCGCGCCCGGTTACGCCGTTCTACCCGGCCGTCACCAAGGCCATCCAGGAGAACGCGTACTCGACCATCAAGGGCGAGAAGACCGTCGAGTCGGCGCTCTCCGACATGCAGAAGTCCATCGAGTCCGCTAGCGCGGGACAGTAGGTCCATCATGGCAACCGAATTGGGCCCGACGCCGGTCAAGGAACCGGCGTCGGGCGGGACACCGGTCCACCACGCACCCAAGGGCGTCGGGGAGGACAACGTCATCGCGAGCCAGGGACGCTGGGCTGCCTGGCTGCTGGCGCCGACCATCCTCGCGCTCGCGGTCGTGATCGTTTACCCGATCATCAGCGCCATCGTGATGTCGTTCCAGAAGGACGCAGGCCTCGACCCCGTCACGGGTCTCTTCACCGCCGGCGGCCCGGCCGGCTTCTCGAATTACGTCAACTGGCTGGCCCAGCAGTGTGCCGCTCCGGGCGGCGGAACCGTGGCATGTCCGCCGGGAACGCTCGGCGCGCAGTTCTGGTCCGCCACTGCGACAACCTTCTTCTTCACCATCGTCACTGTGACCCTGGAGACGATTCTCGGCTTCTGGATGGCCGTCATCATGGCGCGGTCCTTCAGGGGCCGCAGCCTGGTCCGCGCAGCCGTCCTGGTGCCGTGGGCCATCCCCACTGCCGTCACGGCCAAGCTGTGGCTGTTCATCTTCGCGTTCGAAGGCATCGGCAACAAACTCTTCAACACCACCATCCTGTGGACCGGAAGTGAATGGCCGGCCCGGTGGGCGGTGATCATCGCGGATGTCTGGAAAACCACGCCATTCATGGCGCTGTTGATTCTCGCCGGCCTGCAGATGATTCCCGCCGAGGTTTACGAGGCCGCAAAAGTCGACGGCGCCACCGCCTGGCAGCGGTTCCGGATGATCACCCTGCCGCTGGTGAAGCCGGCGCTGATGGTGGCCATCCTGTTCCGCACCCTGGACGCATTGCGCATGTTCGACCTCCCGTACATCCTCACCGGCGGGGCCAACAACACCACCACATTGTCGATCCTGGTGATCAACCAGATCAGGCAAGGGTTCAATGCGGCCGCGGCATTGTCCACCATCACGTTCATCATCATCTTTCTTGTCGCTTTCATCTTCGTCCGGTTCCTCGGAGCGAACGTCGTGGAGCAGCAGACCGGCGCAGGTAAGGGGAAGAAATGACCGCCGCGACCGAACTACGCGCAGAGCAGGACCGGGGACGCAAGGCCGCGCAGAACCGGGAAAAGTGGGCCCAGGGCCGCACGTACGTCAGTGCGGCCGTGATCCTCATCTGGTGCCTGGCGCCGGCCTACTGGATGGTGGTGACGGCGTTCCGCGACGTCGGCTTCACCTACGACACCTCGTTGCTGCCGACCCACGTGACGCTGGACAACTTCAAGACGGCCTTCGACACGTCCTTCGGCAACCACTTCGGGCAGGCGCTGCTCAACAGCTTGTTCATCGGTGCCGTGGTGACCATCGTTTCGCTGCTGATCGGCGTGTTTGCCGCCTATGCGCTGGCACGTTTGAACTTCCGGTTCAAGTACCTCGTGCTGGGCTTCATCCTGGGGGCCTCCATGTTCCCCGGCGTCGCCCTCATCACGCCGCTGTTCCAGCTGTTCACGAGTATCGGCTGGATGGGTACCTACCAGGCCCTGATCATCCCGAACATCTCGTTTGTGCTGCCGCTGACCGTCTACACCATGACGTCCTTCTTCCGGGAGATGCCGTGGGAGCTCGAGGAATCGGCCCGGGTGGACGGATGTACCCAGGGGCAGGCGTTCCGGAAGGTCATCATGCCGCTGGCGGCTCCGGCCATCTTCACCACGGCCATCCTGGCGTTCATCTCCTCCTGGAACGAGTTCCTGATCGCCAGCCAGCTTTCCAGCGACGCAACCCAGCCGGTCACGGTGGCCATTGCCAGCTTCGCCGGCGCCCAGCCCAACCAGGTCCCGTACACCGCGATCATGGCCGCAGGCACCATTGTGACCATTCCCTTGGTCATCCTGGTGCTGGTTTTCCAGCGCAAGATCGTGGCCGGCCTGACTGCCGGCGCCGTCAAGTGACGGCTGCGCCATGACCGGCAGACAGAACCAGGGCCACGTGACCGGGGCGCGTCGAAAGGTGCGCTCCGGAGAGGACTTCGACATCATCATCGGGTTCCTGGGCTTCTGGACCGTGGTGCTGCTGGTGGTCACCGTCTGGATGGAGGTGACCGCGCAGCCGGCCCTTGGCTGGGCCCTGGGTCTGTTGGCCTCGGTGCTGGCGCTCTACGGGATGATCCGGCTGCGCCGCCGCCTGCCCCGGAGGACGGCCACCAGACGCGGCTGAGGACAAGGGGATCAGCTTTGTTGCCGCGGGGGAGGCCAGTTAATGCAGTTCTGCGGACGGCGCGCTCAGGCGATCCCGCGGAGAGTCGACAAGGGGACACGGTGGCACGGACAACGGACAGAGCGCAGCGGGGAGGCCACTCCGGGGTCAGCATCGAGGACGTGGCAGCCGCAGCCGGAGTCTCCACCGCCACCGTGTCCCGGGCCGTCCGCGGCCTGCCCAGGGTTTCACCGGCGACGCGGGAGAAGATCCTGGGCATCGCCGACGACCTGGGTTACGTGGCGTCGTCCTCGGCGTCCGGCCTGGCAACGGGCCGGACCAAAACTATCGGCGTGCTGGCCCCGTTCGTCAGCCGCTGGTTCTTCTCCAAGGCGATCGAGGGAGCTGACCGGGAACTGCACGCCCGCCAGTACAACCTCTCCCTCTTCAATCTCGGCGGCCACGGCAGCAACCGTGAGCGGCTCTTCAGCAAGACCATGGTCTACAAGCAGATCGACGCGCTCCTGGTCCTCTGTATGGCTCTGACCCACGAGGAAATCGAACATCTCCAGAAGATCGATATCCCCCTCGTTGTGGTGGGAGGACATGTGGAGGAGTGCCCCTACATCGGAATTGACGACTACGCCGCCGCCGCAACCGCGGTGCGCCACCTCATCGGCCTCGGGCACAAGCAGATTGCCCTGCTGCACGGCGACGACGAGACCGACCTGAACTTCGACGTCCCAAGGGTCCGGATCCGGGCCTTCCAGGAAGTGATGGCGGAAGCGGGCCTCGATGTCCGGCCGGAATGGGACGAGTGGGGGGACTTCACCGTCCGCAGCGGCCAGGACGCGTTCAACCGGCTCTGGGACCGCCCCGGCCCGAAGCCAACCGCCATCTTCTGCGCGTCGGACGAGATGGCCATGGGGGTCATTTTCGAGGCGAACCGGGTGGGCGTCCGGGTCCCGGAGGACCTGTCCGTCGTCGGCATCGACGACCACGACTTCTCAGACGCCATGGGACTCACCACGGTGGGGCAGCGCCCCGACGAGCAGGCCGAGCTGGGAACAAAAATGCTGCTCGACGAACTCGACGGCGCCGCCGGGGCGGTCCGCTCCACCGTCGCGCCGCACCGGCTGATCGTCAGGCGAACGACGGCGCCGCCGCGTTAGGCGGACTTGCCCGCCCAGGATCAGTCCGCCCGAGATCTGTCCGCCCATGATCTGTCCGCCCACGGCGTGGCAGGCCCGGGACGCCGGTCAGGAAGCGCGGGCCAGCTGCCGGATGGGGATCCAGCGGGACGCCAGCCGACGGTACGCGGCGGCCGCGCCGGTCATATCGCCCTCGGCCAGGCACTCGATGCCCAGCCGCACGTCCAACGGAGAGTCATCCGGGTAGACCTTGTCCGCCACTGCGCCGTAGTCGAGTTCCGCCACCGAATCCGGGTGGAAGAGTTCAAGCCATTCGGTGAGCTGGGTGAGGTCCTCAAGCATGTCCAGATCGGGAGCGGCCAGGGCCAGATGGGCCACCGCATAGCGGACCCTTTCCAGCGCCTCCGAGATGGTTGCGCGGATCCGCACGGTGACGATGTGACCGTCGGCTTCCACCACGTCCGTGGGGTCCGATTCCTGGAACAGGCAGAACCAGCTGAACGGGATGCCCCACGTGGACGCCCGGGTGTGGACCCGGCCCAGGCCGGCGTGGGAGCGCGCTTCATCGATGCGTTCCTGGTGCCTGTCGCGCTGTTCCTCCGGGATCAGCAGCTGGGCCAAGGGACCGTGGATCCCTTCCATCAGCGCGTTTGCTGCGAGGCCGGCGCGGAGCACCAGTTGGCTCGGGCAATACAGCAATCTGTCCGGTGTGCCGTTCGGCGGCGCCGCGGTGACAATGCGCACCAGGTCGGTCCGTCCGGTCGGGAACGGGTCCCCGCCCGGACGGGTGATCCGGCCAAGGGAAGCGAGCAGTTCGGCGTTCTCTACCGCAGCGCGGGAAGCGCTCCGGTCTCCGGCCGTCCGCAGGGCGCCCTGCTGGTCCGCCGGGAAAGCCTCCAGCGGCTCAAAGATCCGCAGGGCAGATGAGAACGGCAGGCCGGCCTGTCCCCGATAGAGGTTTCCCGTCATCGGAGCACGCCGCTTCCCTGGCCCGCGGTCATCAGCCGTTCAGCTCCACGATGACCGGTGCATGATCCGAGGCGCCCTTGCCTTTGCGCTCCTCGCGGTCGATCGCCGCACCGGTGACACGGGTAGCCAAAGCAGGGGAGGCCAGGACGAAGTCGATCCGCATGCCTTCCTTCTTCGGGAAACGCAGCTGGGTGTAGTCCCAGTAGGTGTAGACGCCGGGGCCGGGCGTGTGCGGGCGCACAACGTCCTGGAATCCGGCGTCCTCGAAAGCATGGAAGGCGGCCCGTTCCGGTTCACTGACGTGGGTGAGGCCCTCGGCGCGGAAGTAGTCGATGTCCCAGACGTCGTCGTCCTGCGGCGCGATGTTCCAGTCGCCCACCAACGCGATCTGCGCCTTGGGATCATCCTTGACCCAGCCCTCGGCATGGGTCTTCAGCGTGTCCAGCCAGCTCAGTTTGTAGGGCATGTGCTCGTCATCGAGGGCCCGGCCGTTGGGCACGTAGAGGCTCCAGACGCGGATGCCGCCGCACGTGGCGCCGATTGCGCGGGCCTCCTGGACAGCGTCCTTGCCGTTCTTGCCGAAGGCTGGCTGGTCCATGAACGTCCGTTCGACGTCGTCAAGGCCCACCCGGGAAGCGATCGCGACGCCGTTCCACTGGCTCAGGCCGAAGTGCGCCACCTCGTAGCCCATGCTCTCGAACAGTTCCCACGGGAAGTTGTCGTCCTTGCACTTGGTTTCCTGGATCGCCAGGACATCGCAGTCGGTGCGCTGAAGCCAGGCTTCCACACGGTCGGCTCGGGCGCGGAGGGAGTTCACATTCCAGGTAGCAATCTTCACAGTCCCTAACTTACCGAACTTGGCTGCCGGGCGAAGCGGCGGCGGAGGGCGGCTCTCTGGAAATTAGTAGGAAGTCCGAGTATATTCAGGATCAAAGATGATCTGGATCACATGCAAAGGAGCATTCGACCATGGTTCGCGAACTATCCCATTACATTGACGGCCAGCGGGTGGAGGGCACCTCGGGGCGCTTCAGCGACGTCTATGACCCCTGCACCGGAAAGGTCCAGGCCCGGCTGCCGCTGGCCAGCGCAGAGGAAGTGCGCAACGTGATTGCCAGCGCGGAAAAGGGCCAGCTCGAATGGGCCGCCATGAACCCGCAGAAGCGCGGCCGGATCCTGCTCAAGTTCGTTGACCTCGTCAACGAGAACATGGATGAGCTCGCCACCCTGCTGTCCTCAGAGCACGGCAAGACCTTCCCCGACGCCAAGGGCGACATCCAGCGCGGCATCGAAGTCGTGGAATTCGCCGCCGGCGCCCCGCACCTGCTCAAGGGCGAGTTCTCGGACAGCGCCGGGACCGGCATCGACGTGCACTCGATGCGCCAGCCGCTCGGCGTCGTCGCCGGCATCACGCCGTTCAACTTCCCGGCCATGATCCCGCTCTGGAAGTCCGGCCCGGCCCTCGCCGCCGGCAACTCCTTCATCCTCAAGCCGTCAGAACGGGACCCGTCCGTTCCGCTTCGCCTGGCCGAGCTCTTCAGCGAGGCAGGCCTCCCCGACGGTGTGTTTAATGTGGTCAACGGCGACAAGGAAGCCGTGGACGCGCTGCTGGAAGACCCCCGGGTCCAGGCCATCGGATTCGTCGGGTCCACGCCGATCGCGCAGTACATCTACGCGACCGCCGCGGCCAACGGCAAACGCGCCCAGTGTTTCGGCGGCGCCAAGAACCACATGGTGATCATGCCGGACGCTGACCTCGACATGGCCGCAGACGCCTTGATCGGGGCCGGCTTCGGCTCCGCCGGCGAGCGGTGCATGGCGATCTCGGTTGCGGTGCCCGTCGGCCAAAAGACCGCCGACGCCCTCGTGGAGAAGCTGCAGGAGCGGATCGCGGACCTCAAGGTCGGCCCCAGCCTCGCCAAGGATTCGGACTTCGGCCCCGTTGTGGCGGCCTCCGCCCTGGAGCGGATCGAGGGTTACATCGCCTCCGGCGTCGAGGAAGGCGCCAGCCTCGTGGCCGATGGCCGCGGACTCAAAGTCGAGGGCTACGACGGCGGCTTCTGGATCGGCCCGACCCTCTTCGACAACGTCACAAAGGACATGAAGATCTACAAGGAGGAAATCTTCGGCCCGGTGCTGAGCGTGCTCCGCGCGGAAGACTACGACGAGGCCCTGAGGCTGTGCAGCGAGCACGAGTTCGGCAACGGGGTGGCCATCTTCACCCGCGACGGCGACGCCGCCCGGGACTTCGCGAGCCGGGTCCAAGTGGGCATGGTGGGCATCAACGTTCCCATTCCGGTGCCGATCGCGTACTACACGTTCGGCGGCTGGAAGGCGTCGGGCTTCGGCGACCTCAACCAGCACGGCGCCGACGCCTTCCGCTTCTACACGAAGACCAAGACCGTCACCACCCGCTGGCCCTCCGGCGTCCGCAGCGGCGCAAGTTTCGTTATGCCGGAAGGCAGCTGATGGCGGAGCAGCCGGGCCAGGACGCATCCGGGCCCGCCGCCGAGGTCCTGTTCGAACGGCGCGGCCGGCTGGGCGTGGTCACGCTCAACCGGCCCAAGGCCGTCAACGCGCTCACCGCGGGCATGGCATCGGCCATGCTGGACCAGCTCACACAGTGGGCGGACGACGACGCCGTGGCCGCGGTGCTGGTCCGCGGAGCCGGCGAACGGGGGCTGTGCGCCGGCGGGGACATCGTGGCGATCTACCGCGACATGCTCGACGGCGGCCAGGCCACAGCCGAGTTCTGGGCGGAGGAGTACCGGCTGAACCTGCTGATCTCCGAGTACCCCAAACCCTACGTCGCGTTTATGGACGGGCTGGTGCTCGGCGGAGGCGTAGGGATCTCCGCGCACGGCTCGGTCCGGGTCGTCACCGAACGCACCCGGATGGGCATGCCCGAAACCACCATCGGTTTTGTCCCCGACGTCGGCGGAACCCTGCTGCTTTCCCGCTCGCCGGGGGAGAGCGGCACCCACGCTGCGCTCACCGGCGCGCACCTGGACGGCGCGGACGCCCTCTTCCTGGGGCTGGCGGACCACTTCGTGCCGTCCGAAAGCCTGGCCGAACTGGCGGCGGCGCTGGAGCACGAGGCGGCGGACTCCGCCGTCGCACGGTTCACCGAAGAGGCGCCGCGCTCCGCACTGGCGGCGCAGCAGGAATGGATCGACGCCTGCTACTCGAGCGACGACGCCGAAGAGATCCTGCGCCGGCTCCGCGCCATGGGCGCAGATGGTGCCGGGGAAGCAGCCGATGTCGCCGACACAATCGAGGCCAAGTCGCCGACGGCGGTCAAGGTGGCCCTGGCGTCACTCCGCCGGGTCCGCGGGCTCAGCCTGGCGGAGGCCCTGGCCCAGGAATACCGGGTGGGGCTGCGCTTCGTTGCCGGCCCCGATTTCCGCGAGGGCATCCGCGCCCAGGTGGTGGACAAGGACCGGACGCCGCACTGGCAGCCGGCCACGCTGTCGGAGGTCGGACGCGGCGACGTCGAGGCGTACTTTGCGCCGCTGGGCGACCGCGAACTGAAGCTTTCTTCAAAGGAGTCGGACCATGTCTGACGAACTACAGGCTGAAGCAGGAGCCTCTGTTACAGGCACCATCGCGTTCCTCGGCCTGGGCCACATGGGCGGGCCGATGGCCAGCAACCTCGTCAAGGCCGGGTACACCGTAACCGGGTTCGACGTCGTGCCGGCGGCCCTCGAAACCGCCCGGGCGCACGGCATCGCCACCGCTGACGCCGCGGCCGAAGCGGTGGCGGGTGCCGCCGTCGTGCTGACCATGCTGCCCAGCGGCAAACACCTGCTGGACGCCTACCGCGGCACGCCGGGCCAGCCGGGACAGCCCAGCCAGCCCGGCCTCCTGGAGACCGCCGCGCCCGGCACATTGTTCCTGGACTGCTCCACAATCAACGTCGACGAGGCCCGCGAGGCTGCCGGACTGGCCGTCGCCGCCGGCCACCGGGCCGTGGACGCGCCCGTCTCCGGCGGCGTCGTGGGGGCCGAGGCCGGCACCCTGACGTTTATGGTCGGGGCGTTGCCCGATGACTTCGAAGCGGTCAAGCCAATGCTGGAAGTCATGGGCAGACGCGTGGTCCACTGCGGGGAACACGGTGCCGGTCAGGCCGCGAAAATCTGCAACAACCTGATCCTCGGAATCTCCATGATCGCCGTCAGCGAGGCCTTTGTGCTCGGCGAGAAGCTCGGGCTGACGCACCAGGCACTCTTCGACGTCGCCTCGGCGGCCTCGGGCCAGTGCTGGGCGCTGACCACCAACTGCCCCGTGCCGGGACCGGTCCCCACGAGCCCCGCCAACCGGGACTACCAGCCCGGATTCGCCGGGGCCCTCATGGCGAAGGATCTCAGGCTGGCGCTCAATGCCCTCGAAAGCACCGGCGTCGCCGCCCGGCTGGGGCCGCTGGCGTCCGAAATCTACGATACTTTTGCCGCAGAGGGCGGTGCCGGCCGGGACTTCTCCGGCATCATCACGGACATCCGGGACAAGTCCGCATCCTAGCGGCCCGGCCCATCAGTCCTGACCCAAGACCATCCGAAAGACAACCCGACAGGGGACCCGCATGACGGAACAGTACGCAAACATCCTGGTCGAGCGCCGCGGCCGGGTCGGCCTCGTGACGCTCAACCGGCCCGAAGCGTTGAACGCCCTCAACAAGGCCACCATGGATGAACTCGTGGCCGCCGTGACCGCGATGGACACGGACCCTGACGTGGGGGCCGTGGTGGTGACCGGCTCCGCGAAGGCCTTCGCCGCCGGGGCGGACATCAAGGAAATGCAGTCCAAGGGCTACATGGACATGTATGCGGCCGACTGGTTCCGCGGCTGGGAAGACTTCACCAGGCTCCGGATCCCCGTCGTGGCGGCCGTATCCGGCTTCGCCCTCGGCGGCGGCTGCGAGCTAGCCATGATGTGCGATTTCATCATCGCCGGGGACAACGCCAAGTTCGGCCAGCCGGAAATCAACCTGGGCGTCCTGCCCGGCATGGGCGGATCGCAGCGCCTCACCCGCGCGGTGGGCAAGTCCAAGGCGATGGACATGATCCTGACCGGTCGCTTCATGGATGCCAGCGAAGCCGAACGCTCCGGGCTGGTCTCACGCGTGGTGCCGGCCGCCGACGTCGTCGAGGAGGCCCTGAAGGCTGCCGAGGTGATCGCCTCCAAGTCCAAGCCGGTGGCGATGGTGGCCAAGGAAGCGGTCAACGCGGCCTTCGAAACCGGCCTGGCCCAGGGTGTGCTGTTCGAGCGGCGGATTTTCCACTCGCTCTTCGCCACCGAGGACCAGAAGGAAGGCATGGCGGCCTTCAGCGAGAAGCGCCAGCCGGAATTCAACCACCGCTAGCCAGCTGCGACGCGCAAACCATCCTGCGACGCGCAAATGCCCTGGCGCGGCTGGAATTCCAGCCGCGCCAGGGCATTCCGCGCGGCCAGCCAATAAGCGCGTCGCGGGGTTACGCCACGCTGATCCCGAACAAGCCGATGACGAGTGCCATGACCCCCAGGGTCACCAGCTCGTGGGCACAGTTCAGCACCGTTAGGCCGGCCGGCCGGCCTTCGAACGCGTCGTGGGTGATGAAACGCGCCGCGGTGAACCCGGCCCAGAGGATCACCGCCGTGATCAGGCTGTTCGCCAGGAAGTTGCCGCCATAGAAGTGCTGCGAGATGGCGGCGGACCCTGCCAGCACCCAGGCGGTGACAAAGCTGACCACGAGGGTGATCAGGATGGGCTTGACGGCGGCCTTGGAATCCCCGCCCGGCGTGACTTTGGCGACGCGCATCCAGTAGTTGCCGAACACCTTCGGCGTGTACCAGGCGGACCCGACCACCATGCTGGACAAGGTGGCCACCAGCACGCCCCAGAAGTTGATCTCCGGAATCATTGTGTTCTCCTCAGTCGGTGAAGTCGCCGGCGTTGCGGCGGAAAGTTCCCAGGATCCGGATCAGCTCGTCAACGTCCTGCTCCGCGAACCCGGACCGGCCAAAGACCTCGGAGTTCAGCACCGCGGTGGCACTCTTGGCCAGGGTGCGGCCCTCCGGGGTGAGCTCGATCAGCGTGGTCCGCCCGTCGGTGGGGTGCGGGGAGCGGAGCACCAGCCCGGCGTCCTGCAGCCGGTCGACGGCGTTGGTCACCGAGGTGGGATGGACCTGCAGCAGCGCACTCGCTTTGTTCATCGGCAGCGCGCCGCTGCGGGCGAAACTCAGCAGGGCCAGCAGTTCATACCGGGCGAACGTCAGGCCGAACGGCCGGAGCGCGCCCTCGATCCGGGCCAGCAGGATCTGCTGGGTCCGCATGATGGCCGTGATGGCGGCCATCGGGGCGGCGACGCCGGACCAGCCGTGACGCTCCCAGTTCAGCCGGGCATCCGCGATCGGATCGCGCGGCAGCGGCGTGCCCACAGCTACCCCTGGCCCTTGAGGCCGGGGAAATCGGCCTCCGAGTATTCGGTCCCGAGTCCGGCCGGAACCGTTCCGCCGCCGTGGCGTACTTCCTCGCTGTGCCGCAGCTCCACGCGCCGGATCTTGCCGGAAATCGTCTTGGGCAGCTCGGCGAACTCCAGCCGGCGGATCCGCTTGAACGGGGCCAGGTGGTCGCGGCAATATCGCAGGATTTCCTCGGCCAGCTCCGGGCCGGGCTGATGCCCGGCCGCCAGGACCACAAACGCCTTGGGGACCGAGAGTTTCATCGGATCGGGGGAAGGCACGACGGCGGCTTCCGCCACCGCCGGGTGTTCAATCAGCACGCTCTCCAGCTCGAAGGGGGAGAGCCGGTAGTCGGAGGACTTGAAGACGTCGTCGCCGCGGCCCACGTAGGTGATGATGCCGCGCTCGTCCCGGCTCGCCATGTCCCCGGTGTGGTAATAGCCGTCGCGGAAGGCCTCCGCGGTCTTCTCCGGGTCACCGTAGTAGGCCTTCATCAGCCCGACGGGCCGGGGGTCCAGGCGCAGGCACAGCTCGCCGTCGTCGGACTCTTCGCCGGTGGCGGGGTCCACGAGGACGACGTCGTAGCCCGGCAGCGGCTTGCCCATGGCGCCGATCTTGATCGGCTGGCCCGGGGTGTTGGCGATCTGGACCGTGGATTCGGTCTGGCCGAAGCCGTCCCGGATGGTCTGGCCCCAGGCGTGGTGGACCTGGTCGATCACCTCGGCGTTGAGCGGCTCACCGGCGGAGACCACCTTGGTGGGCGGGTTCTTCAGCAGGGTCAGGTCGGCCTGGATCAGCATCCGCCACACGGTGGGCGGCGCGCAGAAGCTCGTCACGGACTCGCGGTCCATCTGTTCCATCATGGCCTTGGCGTCGAAACGCTCGTAGTTGTAGATGAACACGCAGGCCTCGGCGATCCACGGTGTGAACACATTGGACCAGGCATGCTTCGCCCAGCCCGGCGAGGCCACGTTGAGGTGCACATCGCCCGGTTCCAGCCCGATCCAGAACATCGTGGACAGGTGGCCCACCGGGTAGGACGTATGCGTGTGTTCCACGAGCTTGGCCTTGGAGGTGGTGCCCGAGGTGAAGTAGAGCAGCAGGGTCTCATCCGCCAGCGTCGGCCCGTCCGGAGTGAAGGCCGCGTCGGCGTCCTGGGAATCGGTGTACTGCAGCGCGCCGGTGCTGCTGCTCCCGCCGGCGCCGACCTCAATCAGGGTGTAGCGGCCCGGGACGTCCGCGAACTTGCCGATATTGGCGCTTCCTACGGCGGCCCAGTCCGCCTCGCCGCGCTCCACCCGGTCCTGCAGGTCAGCGGCGCCCATCAGCGTGGTGGTGGGAATCATCACGATGCCGAGTTTGATACCGGCCAGCATCAGCTCCCAGAGCTCCACCTGGTTGCCGAGCATGATGATCATCCGGTCGCCGCGCCGCACGCCCTGGCTGCGCAGCCAGTTGGCCACCTGGGCGGAGCCGCGGGAGAGGTCCGAGAAGCTGCGCCGCGTCGCGGAACCGTCCTGCTCGACGATCACGAGGGCGGGCCTGTCAGCCTTGGCCGGATCCGCGGCGATCTGGTCAAACCAGTCAAGGGCGAAGTTGAACTCCTCGAACCGTGGCCACTGGAATTCGCTGCGCGCTGCGCCGTAGTCCTTGCGGAGGTCAAGCAGGTGGTCGCGTGCGGCGCGGAACGCCTCAGTGACTGTCATGGTGCACCCTTCGAAGTCCGGTGGCGCGGCCGTCCGGGCCCGGCGCCGTTGCCCCGGGGACCACCAGTCGCCTAGTGATCCCCATCACTTTGCAATATACTAGGACATCCAAGGGTTTGGAAGAGCGACGCTGCTCCAGAAGCGGCACATGACGAAGGGATACCTGCCCGTGCAGCCACAACGACGTGCCAGCGGAGCGACCACCGAGAGCAAGGCCAATACCGGTCTCGCCGCGGAGATAGTGCTGGCGCCGCCGTTCCCGGACGCCGACCTGATGTACATCGTGGATCTCTTGCCCCCGGCGGAGCGGGCCCGGTACCAGGAGGTGCGCGATTTCCTGCAGTCCCGCATCCGGGCGGCCTCGATCGATTACTGGAACCGCGAGGAATTCCCCTTCGGCCTGCTCGCCGAACTCGGCAAATACGGCCTCGGCGGCCTGCAGACCGACGGTACGTCCAAGCTGTTCAAGGGGCTGATGTATGTCGAGGTGGCGCGTGCCGACGTCTCGCTCTCGGCGCTGGTGGGGATCCACAATGAGCTGATCGTCGGGATGATCGACCAGCTCGGCTCGGAAGAGCAGAAAGCGCGCTGGCTGCCGGGGCTCACGGCCTTTACCCGGCTTGGCGCCTTTGCCCTCACCGAACCGGACCACGGCTCGGACATCGCCGGCGGGCTGGCCACCACCGCGCGGCTCGAGGACGGGGAGTGGGTCATCAACGGCGCCAAACGCTGGATCGGCGCCGGCACCATCGCGGACTTCGCCCTGGTCTGGGCACGGGACGTCGCGGACCAGCAGATCAAGGGCTTCATCGTGGAGACGGACCGTCCCGGGTACACGGCCACGAAGATCGCGAACAAGATCGGGCTGCGGATCATGCAGAACGCGGACATCGTCCTCGACGACGTGCGGATCCCCGCGTCCAACATGCTGCCGGGGGCCACCGACTTCTCCAGGGCGAACGAGCTCCTGCGGGATTCGCGCGCCTGGGTGGGCTGGCAAGGTGCCGGGATCCAGCTGGCGGCGTTCGACGTCGCGCGCGCCTACTCGCTGCAGCGCAAGCAGTTCGGCAAGGAGCTGGCGCGCTTCCAGCTCATCCAGCAGCAGCTGGCCGAGATCCTCGGCAATGCCACCGCCTCGCTGGCGCTTATGGCGCAGCTGGCCAGGATCCAGGAGGAGGGCAAGCTGGAGATGGTCCAGGCGGCGATGGCCAAGTCCACCACCACCCGGCTTGCCCGGGCGTCGGTGGCCATGGGCCGGTCCCTGATGGGCGGCAACGGCATCAGCAGTGACTACGAGATGGGCAAGCTCTTCGGCGACGCCGAAATCCTCTACACCTACGAGGGCAGCTACGAGATTAACTCGCTGATCGTGGCCCGGGCGGTGACGGGGAAGTCGGCCTTCGTCTAGGCCGTTCCGTCAGGTTTTCGGGACAGCTGTGAGCATGACCCCGCCGGCCGGGTAGCCGTACCTCAGGGTCCGGTTGCGCCCGCCGTTCTTGGCCGCGTACAGCGCCCGGTCCGCGCAGGCCAGCAGCGTGTCCGGCCCCGCGTCCCGTAAGTCGCAGACTCCGGCCGAGACGGTCAGGTAGCCGGCGTCGCCGAAGGGCTCGGACGCGATGGCCGCGCGCGCCCGCTCCGCGGCCTGCAGTGCCTCGGCGCCGTCGGTGCCGGGGAGGAGCCAGACGAACTCCTCGCCGCCGAAGCGGGCGATGACCTCCGTCTGCCGGGCCACCTCCCGGAGCCGGGCCGCAACCTCGGCCAGGACCACGTCGCCCATCAGGTGGCCGAAGGTGTCGTTGACCTTCTTGAAGTGGTCGATGTCCAGGACGACGGCGCTCAGGCTCGTCCCGCGGCTCCTGGCCAGCTCCGTCTGGTGGCTGAGGTGGTATTCCAGTGCGCGCCGGTTGGGCAGGCCGCTCAGGGCGTCGGTGGTGGCCTGCAGTTCCAGGCTCGCCCTGGCCTCGGTGTTGCCGATGGCGATCTCCACGAGCTCGGCGAACTGGGTCAGCCGCACCAGCATGTCGCTGGTGACGCCGGTCCGGGACTTCGACGTCAGGCTGACCGCGCCCCACAGGCTGCCCCCGACCCGGACGGGCGCCGCGGCTGCGGACTGGAACCCGCCGGCCCGCATCTGTTCCGCGGCTGTGCCGCCGGCCGGTCCGTAGACGACCAGGGCGGGCTTGCCGGTCACGGCGACCCGGACGTTGGCAGATTCGTCAGTCGGGGAAAAAATGTGTTTGCGGCTCAGGGTCGGAGGCATGGCTGGTGCCATGGCAATGACCTCCGCCGACGTCGGGCCGGTAAAGCGGACGACGGCGGCGGAGTCCACGGCGAACAGCTCGCGAACTATGACGGCGACCTGCTCGGAGATGGCAGCGGGGGCCTCGTTGCGGGCGACTGCGGTGGCTATCTGGTGCAGTGCCTCCCAGATCTGCTGCTGCTGCAGCCGTTCGGTGACGTCCACGGCCACCACCATGCCCGCCGTCGCGTCGTCGTCGGAGTAAACGGGTCCGGCCGTCAGCCGGTAGGTGCGGTGACCGATCCGGCGGCTCCATTCCGACTTGGATCCGGCCAGGGCGGCGCGGTACCGGGGCTCCAGCTCGTTGGCCAGGGAGTCGTCCAGGACCTCGTGGATACGCCGGCCCTCCAGCTCGCCCGAGCGGTAGCCAAAGGCCTCGAGCTCCTGGCCTTCGGCAATGAGGTAGCGCAGGTCGGCGTCGAAGAGGAGGACAAAGACGCCCGGCACGCTGCGCGCGAGTGCACGGTACCGGTCCAGGTCGCGTTGCTGCCGCCGTTCCGCCTGCACTTTTTCGGTGACATCGGTGACAATGACGAAGAAGCCCCGGAGCTCACCGTCCCGCGTGTCCGGCCGGTAGGAGACCTCGGTATGGCGCGCCGTGCCGTCAGCGTCCACCAGGGTCCGCTCGAACGTCTGCGGCTCGCCGTTGAGGACCTTGGCCAGGTAGGGGCGGTTCTCGCTGAAGACGGACTCGCCCAGCAGCTCGCGGAGGTGCATGCCCCGCAGTTCCCCGGCAGCGACCCCAAACCAGGCGCAGTAGGGCTCGTTGGCCATCCGGTTGCGGAGCTCCGGATCCCAGTAGGCCACCATCGCCGGAATGCCGTTGAGGATTGCGCGCATCTGCGCAGAAAGCTCCTCCACCTGCGGCAGCAGTGCGTCGTCCTCGTCCGGGACCCTGCGAATCGTCATGGCCCAAGTATCCACGGCGCGGGGGACAGGGAAAACTGTCAGGGCCGGAAGCGGTAGCCGATCCCGGCCTCGGTGATCAGGTGGCGGGGGTTGGCGCTGTCCGGCTCCAGCTTGCGCCGCAGCTGCGCCATGTAGACCCGGAGGTAGTTGGTTTCCTTGGCGTAGGCCGGTCCCCAGACCTCGGAGAGCAGCTGCTGCTGGGTGACGAGCTTTTCGGGGTTCCGGACCAGCACTTCGAGCATGTGCCATTCGGTGGGGGTCAGGCGGACCTCCTGGCCGTCTCGCTGTACCGTGCGCTTGCCAAGGTCCACGGTGAACGCGTCCGCGGTGATGACCGGGGACTGCTCCGGATCGATGCTGCGGCGCAGCAGCGCCCGAAGGCGGGCCAGGAGCTCATCGAGTCCGAAGGGTTTGGTGATGTAGTCATCTGCGCCGGCGTCCAGGGCCTGCACCTTGTCCTCGGAGCCGTGCCGCGCGGAGAGCACGAGGATCGGGACCTCGCTCCAGCTCCGCAGCTCCCGGATGACGCTGGTGCCATCCATGTCCGGAAGGCCCAGGTCCAGGATCACCACTGCCGGGGCGTTCTGTCTGGCGGCGAGCAGCGAGGAGCGTCCGTCCGCGGCCGTGCTGACGGCGTAGCCGTGGGCCTGCAGGGTGATCCGCAGGGCGCGCAGGAGGTACGGGTCATCATCAATCACCAGCACGGCAGTCACGGCGTGTCCGTCCCGGAGCTGAGGATCGGCGGGGCGTGGTGGCGCCGCAGAATGGCCGATTGCGGCTCCAGCGGGGCCTGTTCCGGCGGCGCGTCGAACGGTACGCCTGAGGACAGCGGGAGGCTGATGGCCATGGTCAGGCCGCCGCCGGGGGTGGGTTCCGCGGTCAGCCTGCCGCCCATCGCCTCGGTAAACCCCTTTGCCACGGCCAGGCCCAGCCCGACGCCGGCGGCCGGCGAGGCGTCGTCGAGACGTTGGAACGGCCGGAACATTTCGACGACCCGCTCCGCGGGGACGCCCGCGCCGTGATCGATGATGCGCAGCTCGCCGACCGGACGGCCGGCCAGGGTGGCCTGGCTCAGGCCGCCGGCGGCACCGGCCAGGACGACGTCGGAACCGGGGGCGTACTTCACGGCGTTTTCGACGATGTTCGCAATGACGCGCTCCAGCATCCCCGGGTCCGCGTCGACCTCGGGCATGTTGGCGGGCAGCTCGGCGCGCACCCGGTCCGGGGCGACACCGTGCAGGCCGCCGGGGATGACTTCCTGCCAGCGCACCGGCCGCAGCAGCGGCACGATGGCATCGGACGTGATCCGGGACATGTCCAACAGGTTCCCCACCAGCACGTCCAGCCGGTCCGAGCACTCCTCGATGGTTGCCAGGAGTTCCTGCTCTTCCTCGGCGGTATAGCTGACGCCCTGCTGGCGCAGGCCGCCCACGGCAAGTTTGATTCCGGCCAGGGGCGTGCGGAGATCGTGCGAGACGGCGCGGAGGATCGAGGTCCGCATGGTGTTGCTCTCGGCCAGTCGCTGGACTTCGTTGCGGCTGGCCAGCAGCCGCTGGCGTTCCAGCTGCGCCACCAGGTGCACGCCGAAGGCCCCGAGCAGACGTCGGTCGCTCGCCGGCAGGACCCGCCCGGAGAGGACCAGGCATGTGGTGGCGTCGATCTGTTCCACGTTGTCGCCCTGGATGCCTGCGGTGCCGGGGGCGCCGCCGGGCCCGGCCGCGGTCGACGGAATCTCGCCGGCGCTTGCCACCAGGCGCCAGCCGGGCCGGGAACCGTCAGTACGGGTGCCGCCGCCCTCACTTTCGACGTCGTCGGGCAGGCTGAACAGCGCCGCGCCCCGGACCTGGAACACATCCACGGCCTGTTCCAGCAACCCGACGACGGTGTCCTCCGCGTCGGCCGCGCCGCGGGAGAGGTCCGCCAGGGTGGTGGCTTCGGCGCGGGCCAGAGCGGCTTCCTTGGACCGCCGGGCCGAGACGTCAACTACGGTGGCTACCGCGGCTGATACTCCTACAAAGACGAGCAGGGCGAGCACATTCTCCGAATCGCTGATGGCCAGGTTCCCCAGCGGCGGCGTGGAGAAGTAGTTCACCAGCAGGCTGCTCCAGAGCGCCGCGAGGATTGCCGGCCACAGCCCGCCGATGAGCGCCACGGTGACGGAGCCCGTGAGCTGGACGAGGACGGACGTGGCCAGGTTCTTTTCGGGGCTGTCCGCGAGGACCCACTGCAGGAGCGCCGGCAGGAAAATGGCCAGCGCAAATCCGACGGTGACCCGGGCCCGGCCCAGGTCCTGTCGGCGGCGCAGGCCGCCTGCGCCGCCGTCGCCGAGCGGATGGGACACCATATGGACATCGACGTCGCCGGAGTTCCGGGCCACCCTGGCACCCGTGGCACCGCCGCGGAGCCCCTTCAGGAGCCCGTGGACCTTGCCCTGCCGGGAGATGCCGAGGACGATCTGGCTGGCGTTGACGCTCCGGGCGAAGTCCAGCAGGGCGGCGGCCGGGTCCTCCCCGGCCACCACGTGGTAGCTGCCGCCGAGATCCTGGACCAGACGCCGTTGGGCTTCCAGGGCTTGCGGGGACTCGCCGGCGACGCCCTCCGTCGCCCGGACATGCACGGCCAGCAGGTCACCGCCGTTGACCCGGTTGAGGATCCTCGCCCCACGGCGGATCAAGGCCTCCCCTTCCGGGCCGCCTTTCAGCCCGACGACGATGCGCTCGCGGGCCAGCCAGCTGTCATCGATCCCGTTTCCCTCCCGGTAGCTGGCCAGGCTCTCGTCCACCCGGTCCGCGAGCCACAGCAGTGCGAGTTCGCGCAGTGCCGCCAGGTTCCCCGGCCGGAAGTAGTTGGACAGGGCCGCGTCGATCCTGTCCGCCGCGACGATCTTGCCGTCCGCGAGCCGCTGGCGGAGGACGTCGGGGGAGATGTCCACGAGCTGGATCTGATCGGCGCGCCGGGCGACCTCATCCGGAACGCTCTGGGCGGGGCGGACCCGGGTGATGGCGCTGACGACGTCGCTGAGGGAGGCGAGGTGCTGGACGTCCAGGGTGGAGAGGACGTTGATCCCGGCGTCCAGCATCTCGTCGATGTCCTGCCAGCGGTGCGGATTCCGGCTGCCGGGGACGTTCTGGTGCGCGTACTCATCCACCATTGCGGTGACGGGGGAGCGCTGAAGCACCGCGTCCAGGTCCATGCCTTCGACCAGAACCCCGTCAATCAGCACCTGGGAGACCGGGATCGGCTCGAGTCCTTCCAGCAGCTCCCGGGTTTCCCTGCGGCCGCGGTCCCTGGCTGCGGCCACCACCACGTCCTCGCCGTGGCTGCGCAGCCGGTGCCCCTCACGGAGCATCGCGTAGGTCTTGCCGACGCCGGGTGCTGACCCCAGGAAGATACGCAGCGTTCCACGTGCCATGCAGTCATTCTTCCAGTTTCCGCACTGTGCGTCCGGCCACATCGGCGTCAAGGATTCGTCAAGATGGGCGCCCGGCAGGGGTCAGCGGCGCCAGCCGCTGCTAGCTTCGCAAATAGGAGCAATGCGGCGCACGGCGTCGCGGGGAAAGGAAGATATGACCACGCTGAGCAGGCCACCGGCCGATCCTTCGGCTGTCCGGCCGCCGCGGAACACTTTGAAGAACTGGCTGCTGTTCGGCTTGCAGGACAGCAGGGGGAGCCACCAAGGCCCAGGCGGAGTGCCGGCAGCCCAGGAGAAGAAGCATCCCTGGTGGCAGGTCATGTGCCTCACCGGTGTGGACTACTTCTCCACGCTCGGTTACCAGCCCGCGATCGCGGCGCTCGCCGCCGGAGTGATTTCGCCGCTGGCAACCCTGGTCCTTGTGGCCATCACGCTCCTCGGCGCACTGCCCGTCTACCGCCGTGTGGCGGGGGAGAGCCACCGCGGCGAGGGCTCCATCGCCATGCTGGAGCGGCTGATGCCACGGTGGGGCGGCAAACTCTTTGTCCTCGTGCTGCTGGGCTTCGCCGCAACGGACTTCATGATCACCATGACGCTGTCGGCAGCGGACGCCACCGCGCATCTGGTCCAGAACCCGATGGCGCCCGGCTGGCTGCAGGGCCAGAGCGTGCCGGTCACGCTGTTCCTGCTCGCACTGCTGGGGGCTGTCTTCCTGCGCGGCTTCAAGGAGGCCATCGGCATCGCCGTCGTGCTGGTCGCCGTCTACCTGGGACTGAACCTCGTGGTGGTCGCCGCGTCCCTCTTCGAAGTGTTCACGCATCCGCTGGCCGTGGGCAACTGGTGGCAGGCGATCTCCACCTCGCACGGGAATCCGCTCCTGGCCGTCGGTTTTGCCCTGCTCGTCTTTCCCAAACTGGCCCTCGGCCTGTCGGGGTTCGAGACAGGCGTGGCCGTCATGCCGCAGATCCGCGGCCATGCCAGCGACACCGAAGAGCACCCCGCAGGCCGCATCCAGGGCGCGCGCAAGCTCTTGACGACGGCCGCGCTGATCATGAGCAGCTTCCTCATCGTCACTAGTTTCACCACCGTGGTCCTCATCCCGGAGCACGAATTCCAGCCCGGCGGGCAGGCGAACGGGCGCGCGCTGGCCTTCCTGGCCCATGAATATCTCGGGAACGGCTTCGGCACCGTCTATGACCTCAGCACCATCGCCATCCTCTGGTTCGCCGGCGCCTCTGCCATGGCGGGCCTGTTGAACCTGGTGCCGCGCTACCTTCCCCGCTATGGGATGGCCCCGGGCTGGGCCCGGGCCGTGCGCCCGCTGGTGCTCGTCTTCACCCTGGTCGGGTTCCTGATCACGTGGCTCTTCGACGCCGACGTCGACGCCCAGGGCGGCGCGTATGCCACCGGCGTCCTGGTGCTGATGACCTCCGCGGCGGTCGCCGTCACGCTGTCGGCCCGCCGCCGGAAGCAGCGCAAACGCTCCTTCGGCTTCGGCACCATCGCCGTGGTCTTCATCTACACGACTGTCGTGAACATCATTGAACGGCCCGAAGGCATCCGGATCGCCTCGGTCTTTATCCTGGGCATCATCGTCATCTCGCTGCTCTCGCGGGTCCGGCGCTCCTTCGAGCTGCATGCCACCCACGTGCATCTGGACCGGGAAGCCCTGGAGTTCATGTCGGATGAAATGGACGGGCCCCTGCGGATCATTGCCCACGAGCCCCTCCGGCTCAGTGAAGAGGCCTATCGGCAGAAACTGGACTCCGCTATCGAGGTCAGCCATCTGCCGCTCGACTACCAGGCGCTCTTCCTCGAAGTGGTGGTTGACGATTCCTCGGACTTCGAGACGGAACTGCAGGTCCGCGGCATCACCCGGCACGGCTACCGGATCCTTGAGGTGCACGGCCCCGTGGTCCCCAACACGATCGCCTCGGTCCTGTTCCATATCCGCGACGTGACGGGCCTGATGCCGCATATCTATTTCCGCTGGACCGAGGGCAACCCGGTCACCAATCTCCTGCGCTTCCTGGCCTTCGGCGAAGGCGAGATCGCCCCGGTCACCCGAGAAGTGCTGCGCGAAGCGGAACCGGACATCACGAAGCGCCCGTGGGTCCACGTCGGCTGAGCGCGTAGGGCGGGCGGCGCACACCACAAACGCCCCTCCGGAGGAATCCGGAGGGGCGTTTGTGGCGTTCACGGAAAGCGTCCCGGCGTGGCCGGTGCTGCCTTCCTAAGTCATTAGAGCGGTCGGATGTTCTCGGCCTGCGGGCCCTTCGGACCCTGGGTGACGTCGAACTCGACCTTCTGGTTCTCGTCCAGTGAGCGGTAGCCGCTGCTGGCGATTGCCGAGTAGTGGGCGAAAACGTCGGCTGACCCGTCATCCGGGGCAATGAAGCCAAAACCCTTTTCGGCGTTGAACCATTTAACTGTGCCTGTAGCCATGCCATATCCTTCTGAAATGCTGCTGATCTCCGGCGGCCATGAGGCCAACGGCTGCGGAGACATTCGTCCGCTGTCCCCCAACGTACGGGGCGGCGGGCCGTGGTGCAAGGGGCAAATGGGCCCATTTCCGTCATCCGGCGCCGGCGTAGAGGGCGATCAGGTCCCTGCTCATCTGGTGGGGCGAGGTTTCACTGGGGCTGTGCCCACCCCGGTACACAGCAATCTTCGCGCCGATCGACTGCGCGAAGCGGCGGTGCAACGCGAGCGGCCAAAGGTCGTGTTCCCGGACGGCGACAAATTTCGGCAGCGACGCCGCGGCCAGGACCGGCCTGAGATCGGGCGCGTGCCGCATCAGCCCGATGATGTCGCGCACTGACTCCCGGCGGGTGAGACTGAACCGCTGGTTCACAAAGCGCATCCGGTTCGGCGGCACGCGGATGACGTTGCTTCGGATGCCCCAGATCATCAGCGCTGCACCGAGCCGGCCGTCGACCCACTTGCTTAACCGTCCCACCCGTTGGACGCTGCGGAAGCACTGGCCGGGCCCCGGCGGGCAGCTGAGCAACGTGAGGCTCCGGAACAGTTCCGGCCGCTGCGAAGCGCGGCATCCAGCCGGGCGGCCTCATCGATCAGCCCCGGGCCGAACACCCCGGGGTCCGGCTCCGGAACCCCCGGGGCGTTGTGGCCTGTAGACACCAAGGACTTAACATAAGCCCGATCGCCGGCCCGCGGGGAGGGCCCGCCGGATTCCGGATCCGCCTGGCACAGCTGTGCTAACTCCGTGCTGGACGGGCAACCGTGACTGTGCCGGCGGAGCCGTCCACCGTGACGGTCTGGCCGGTGTGCAGCCGGGTGGTGGCGTCCGGCAGGCCCACGACGGCGGGGATGCCGTATTCGCGGGCCACGACGGCTCCGTGCGAGATGACCCCGCCCATTTCCATGACCAAGGCCCCTGCGGTCATGAACAACGGGGTCCAGCCCGGATCGGTGGAGGGCGCCACCAGGATTTCGCCGGGCTCAAGCCGGGCGCCCACGGGGTCCAGGATCACCCGCACCTTTCCCGTGGCGGAGCCGGCCGAAGCCGGGGTGCCGGACAAGCCGTCGGAGGCGCCGGACTTGGCCATCATGGCCGCCTCGACGTCTGTGCCGTCGGACAGCAAGAGCCGGGGGATATGCCGCCGTCGCAATTCCAGGTCATAGAGCCGCCGGCGGTCCGCGACCACGGCCCACAAGCCGGCGCCGCGCAGGCCGACGCGGATCTCGTCGAAGTCCAGGAAGAAGACGTCGTCCCGGCTCGCGATGCAGCCGGTCCGGGCCAGTTCGGCGCCCACCCCGGCGAGCTGCCGGTGCATTTCCGCCAGCACCATCACGATGTAGAACTTGGGCAGTTCCCGCAGCCCGGACAGTTCCCGGGCCCGGCGCAGGCACAGCCGAACGAGCCGCGCCCGCCAGCGGCCACGTGCCGCCGCCCGCTCCACGAGGCTGCGGATCCGGGCTTCGGCGTGTTCCGCCGCGCGGGCGAACTGCCGGTCGGGAGCCTGCTCGGGGTCCTCGACGTGCAGATAGTTGGTGATCATGCCGAGGATGTGGTCCGGTTCCTCGGACCACCGCGGCATGCCGGGGTCGATCTCCGCCACGGCCCGGTGGCCGTACTGCGTGAGGAAGGTCCGGACGCCGGCCTGTGCCGGCGCGGGCAGGGCGCCGGCGCGGAACCGGCGGGCGAGTTCCTCCGGGCGTTGCCGCAGGAACGCCCCGCGGGACGCCGGGTCACGGCCGACGGCGACTGCGAGGTCCCAGAGTTTCAGGTCCATCTCGGTGGTCACGTTGTGTGGCAGTCCGCGCAGTACTGCTTCCAGCTCGCGTGGCTGGGCAATACCGCGAAGCAGCCGTCAGGCCCCGGCCAGCATGATGTAGCCGACGACGGGTGCGGGCAGGGTGGCCTGGATCAGCCCGTCGACCATCCGGTCCATGCTGCGCTCGGCGTAGTCCAGCCGTTGCAACGCGGTCGCGGGTGACGGCAGCGCCAGTTCAGCTTCGAGCCGCTTCCCGAACGCCTTGGCCCGTCGCAGTTCCGCCTCGGGCCGGAACGCAGCCCGGAGCAGCGCGCGCAGCAACGCGAGCATCCGGCGCAGGCCGGCCGTCGTCCCGGGACCCCGTCCTGCCGCCTTGTCCGCAGGGTTTTTGTCCGCAGGCTTCGGTTTGGACGGGAATTTTCGGGACCGCCTGATCACCCGGAATCTTGGGTCAGCCAGGAGCACCGGAATTACGCTCGCGGACCGACCGTCCACCAGGGGCAGGAACCGGAGCAGATAGCGTCGGCCGAATCTGCTGCGCAAAGCGGGGGTTAAATCGACGTACATGCGCAGCCCGGGATTGAAGTACTTCCAGGTCCCCTTCCCGTTGCGCATTCCACCGAGGACCGAGAGTCCCAGCGGCGTGATCGGGCGGGTGAGGCCCTGAAGCAGGGTGCCGCAGAGGTAAACACGCGTTCCGTCGGCCTCCGATGCCATGGCCGTCGGATCGCTGGAGAGCGGGTCTTCCAGCGGATAGAGCGTGGTGATCGGCCGCGACTGGGTCAGCCAGAGCTTGCCCGACGCGTCGATGAGCCACTCCACATCCTGCGGGCAGCCGAAGAGGCTCTGGACGGCGTCGCCTGAGGACGTGAGCCGGCTCAGCTGCGCATTGCTGAGGCTTGGTTTGCGGCCGGGTTCCGGTCCGCCGGGGGCACGGAGCAGGACCCAGGCCGTGGCCGTGTCCAGCACAAAGTGGTCGGGGTTGACCGCCCCGGAGACGACCGCCAGCCCTGGGCCGGGGCTGGCGTCGATGACTGTCTCTGTGCGTGTTCCGGTGACGGGGTTGGCCGTGAAGAGGACGCCGGCGGTCCCGGCGCCGACAAACCGTTGGACCACGACGGCGAGGCCGACGTCGTGGTGGCTGATTCCATTGGCTGACCGGTATGCGACCGCCCGCCCGCTCGCTCCAGAGCGAGGCCCAGCACTGCCGGACGGAGTCGATCACGGCTTCGGCGCCGACAACGTCCAGGTAGGAGTCCTGCTGGCCGGCGAAACTGGCGAACGGCAGGTCTTCCGCAGTGGCTGACGACCGTACAGCGACCGCGGGTTCGTCGCCCGGTTCGTCGCCCGGTGCGTCGCCGAGCGCGGCGTAGGCCGTGCGGAGCGCCGCCGCCACGTCCGGCGGGACCGGCGATGCTGCAACCAGCTCCCGGGCGCGCTGGGCATATGAGCGCGACGCGGCACTTTGCGGTGCGGCCCCGTCATTCTCCGCATCGAGTTCGGCCGCGATGGTGCCGAGGCCTGCCTGGGCTGCCAGTTCGTAGGCATTCGTGGTCAGGCAGAAACCGGCCGGGACGGGGAAACCGGCCGCCAGCAGCTTGCCGAGGTTCAGGGCCTTGCCGCCCACGAGGCCCGGCGGAGCCGACCCGGCCTCCTTGAGGTCCATGACGAGGGGCGCGGCCGACGTGCGCCTGACCGGGGGAGTACGGTCTGCAGCAACCACGGTCCCGCTCCTAGGAATGCTCCGCGGCGCCGCCGGTGTCCTCCCATATGACGTCCAGATTGCGGAAGACAGGAGGGCCGTCGCACAGGGCGGCCATCTTCGCGGCGAAGTCCGACGTTTCCGGCCGGCCGGAATTCTCCATGGCCGACTCGTAGGACTCGAACTCGACGATCGTGAAGTACGTTCCGGGACGATCGCGGTCCGCGGTGGCAACGATGCGGCCGAACGTGGGGGCCGTGCTTCCGTCCGTCCTGGAGGGGCGGCCGAGCTCTTCAATTTCCTCGATGCGGGAGGTCTGAAATTCGATGATCTGCACAAACCTGGCCATGATGGCTCCTCGACGGCGGCGGACGCTGATGCTGATGCGCATCACGGTAGACCCGCCGTGTTGGCAGTGCAAGAGCCGGTGCAACAGCTCCCGCAAAAGCCGGCCGCCGCCGTCGTGAGCGCCCGGCTAGGGGGTCAGCAGGACCTTGATCGCGCGCCGTTCGTCCATGGCCCGGTACGCCTCGGGCGCTTCCTCCAGCGGCATGACGACGTCGAAGACCCGGCCCGGATTGATGGTGCCGTCGAGCACGTCCGCCAGCAGCTCCGGGATATAGGTCCTGGCCGGAGCCATGCCGCCCGCGATCGAGATGTTGGTGTCGAAGAGGTAGCGCAGCGGGGCTTCGGCGCCGCCGGTCGGGACGCCGACAAAGCCCAGGGCGCCGCCGGGACGCACGCTGTGGAGGGCCTGCTCCATGGATTCCTTGGTTCCGACGCACTCCAGCACGGAGTCGGCAAGTACTCCGCCGAGGAGTTCGCGGACCTTGGCGACGCCGTCCTCGCCGCGTTCGGCCACGATGTCGGTCGCGCCGAACTCGCGGGCGATCGCCTGCCGGTCGGCGTGCCGGGACATGGCGATGATCCGTTCCGCCCCGAGGCGCTTTGCCGCCAGCACGCCGCAGAGCCCCACCGCGCCGTCGCCGACTACGACGACGGTCCGGCCGGGGCCGGCCTTCGCGGCGAGGGCCGCATGGTGGCCGGTGGCCATCACATCGGAGAGGGTCAGCAGGCTGGCGCGCAGGGCGTCGTCCGGCTCGGTGACGCCGGGGACCTTGACCAGGGTGGACTCGGCCAGAGGCACACGGACTGCCTGGCCCTGGCCGCCGTCGATCGCGAGGCCGGTGTCGTCCTTGCCGCCCCAGCCGGCGAGGTGGTCGCAGGCCACCGTGACGCCGTCCAGGCATTGCGGGCATGCGCCGCAGCTGACCACGAAGGGCGCGATCACGAGGTCGCCGACGGCCAGTTCGGTCACGTCGTCGCCGACGCTCTCCACCAGGCCGATGAACTCGTGCCCGATCGCCGACGGCTTGCGGGTGGGCTTGACGCCGCGGTACGGCCAGAGGTCGGACCCGCAGACGCAGGACGCGGTCACCTTGACCACGACGTCGGTGGGCAGCTGCACGGCGGGGTAGTCCCGGTCTTCCACCCGGATGTCTCCGGGGCCGTGGATGATGGTTGCGCGCATGGAAACTCCTTGAAAGATGGGTGCTGGGCTCGATTCGAGTCTAGTCCCGGGGGCAGCACCCACGTCCTCCTAGCGCATCCCTTCCCGCCGGATGGCCGTGGCGATCGCGGCGGCCCGGGTTTCCACACCGAGCTTGGCGTAGATGTGTGCCAGGTGGGTCTTGACGGTGGCCTCCGAAATGAACAGCCGTTTGCCGAGCTCGCGGTTGCTCAACCCTTGGATCAGGAGGCTGAGGAGTTCGGCCTCGCGCGGGGTGAGGACCTCATCAGGGTTGCGCAGTTGCTGGAACAGCCTGCTGGCCACGGGGGCGCTCATGACGCTTCTGCCCTGTATCGCGCCCCGGACGGCCGCGAAAATCTCCTCGGGTGCCGCGTCCTTGAGCAAATAGCCCATGGCCCCGGCGTCGACGGCACGCACAATGTCCGCGTCGGAATCGTAGGTGGTGAATACCAGGATGGCCTGTTTGCTGTTGCGCCGGCGGAGCCGCTTGATGGCTTCGATGCCGTCCATGCCTGCGCCCATGGCGAGGTCCATCATGACGACGGCGGGGGAGAACTCGTCCACCGCAACGAGCGCTTCCTCGCCGGAGGCGGCCTCCGCGACGACGGCGATGTCCGGCTGGGTGCCGAGCAGCGCCTTGAGTCCGCTGCGGACCACCAGATGGTCGTCCACGAGCAGCACGGAAATGGGATTCATGCAGTCTCCTCGCCACGGACGGGAGGCAGCGGCAGCTGGGCGGCCACGATGGTTCCCTCGCCGGGGGAGCTTTCCACCGAAAAGACGCCGCCCAGCTGCTCCACCCGCTGCCGCATGGCCCGTAGGCCGTACCCGCCCTTGTCAGAGGGTGCCGGTACTGTCCCGGGATCAAAGCCGCGGCCGTCGTCGAACACGTCCAGCGTCACCGCATCCGGGAGGAACCCCAGCGTCAAGCTTGCCTGCTCCGCCCGGGCGTGCAGGTTGATGTTGGCCGCCGCGCTCTGGGTCACGCGCAGCAGGGCGTGGCGGATCTCGGCGGGAAGCTCGCGGGGGACACCTGTGACCTGCAGGCGGACGTCGTCGAGGTAGAGGAGCGCGGTTTGACGCAGGGCCTCGGGCAGCGGGCCGCTTTCCAGGCCCGGGGCGGAGAGTTCGTGGACCAGGCTGCGGGTATCGGCCAGGTTCTGCCGCAGCAGGCTGCCCGCTTTCTGGACCTCCAGCTTCGCGCCGGCGTCGGGCCAGGAGCGTTGGGCGGCCTCTAAGAGGAGCAGGCTGCTGGCCAGGCCCTGGGTGATGGTGTCGTGGATTTCGCGTGACACGCGCTCGCGCTCGGCGGCAATCCCGGCGGCGCGTTCACTGGCTGCAAGACGCTCCTGGGCCTGCGAGACCTCGGCGTACAGCCGGCGCTGGAGAGCGGCGTCGTGCTCGATCCTGTCGTAGATCAGCGTCAGCAGGATGCCGGCGGCGATCGGGCCAAGCAGCATGGCGACGTCGGTGTCCCCGCTGAGCCGGTAGAGCCCGACGGCGGTGGCCACCGTTGTCACGCCCCCCGCCAGGTAGGCCGCCCAGCCGCGGAAGGCCGCGCGGGACAGGAAAAAGAGGGCGAACGAACACCAGGCGAAACTCGGTGCCGCGATGACCAGTGCGGCCCAGGCGGCCACGAGCGCGAACATCCACAGCAGCCAGGGCTGGCCCCGCTTCGCGAGCACCGCCACCACGCCGTAGAGGACGCACACGGCACCGGCCAGGGCCACGGTCCAGAGATTGTCCGCGGGACTGTGCCGCAAAACGTACCGCACTCCGGATGCCACCATCAGCACACCGAAACTCAAGTGCACGACGGCGTCGATCCGGCCCATCCCGGGCCGGTCTGCGGCGGGGGTGCCCTCGGCGGTTCTGTCTGCGGAGGGGCTGCCCACGGTCCCGCTCGGCGTTGCTGGCATGTTGTTCCTGTCCGGTGTGTGGCGCTCCCCTAATGCTAGGCGCCCTGCCGATGCTGGTCTCTCAACCTTTTGGCTGATGCCCCAAGCGGAACGGATGAGGGGCGGCGAGGCGTTGGACCGATCCCCTTCTGCGCGGGGACCGGGAGCATGGAACCGTACGAACAGACGGACTCATAGAAGGAAGCACCATGAAGAAATCCACCAAGATCTACGCCACCGCCGCGGCCGGAGCGTTGCTCCTGACGGGCGTGGCCACGGCTGCCGCCAATGCCGTTGCCCCCGAAGCGGTCGCGGCCTCCAAGTCAAGCACCGCCACGGATGTCCAGCCGGTGCCCGAGACCGTGGTGTCCCAGAACCGGATTACCGTGGGCGCCTCGGGCAAGGCCGTGAATGCTGCCCTGGCCAAGTGCCAGGCTGACAAGCTCCCGTTCGTCACCGTGGCGCTGGTGGACCGCTTCGGCACAGTCCAGGCACTCCTCCGCGGGGACAACGCCGCTGAGCACACCATCGAGGCGGCCAGACAGAAGGCCTACACCGCGGCGGCGTTCGGTGCACCCACCAGTGAACTTGCCAAGCGCGTCAACGGCAACGGACCGTCGATTGCCGACCTCCCGGGCACCCTGTTCCTGCCCGGCGGCGTGCCGTTGAAGGTCAACGGCGTTTCCGTGGCCGGCATCGGTGTCGGTGGCGCCCCGGACGGCATGATGGATGAAGCCTGCGCGGCGGCCGGTGCCGAGGCGATCGCCGGAACAGCGAAGTAGTCTTCCAGTATGACCGGTCTCTGGAAGGCTGTGCTGATCAGCGCGGCGATGGTGGGCCTAACTGCTTGCAGTCCGGAAATCGAAAGGCCCCTCCGCCTGGAGTCATCGCCGCCAATGGTCCAGGTGACTCCCGGACACGGCGCGTCGTCGCCGGCGGCTGCAGCAACCTCTGCGCAGCCGTCGCCGTCCACGCGAGCGGCACTGTCTGCGGAGGCGCAAGCCGAACTGGACCAGGCGCTGATCCGGGCCGCCAAGGCCAACGATCTTGCGCTGGTCGGGGAGCTGATCAGGGCCGGAGGCAACGTCAACGCCAAGGACGCAATCGAGGACTCGGCGTTCCTGTATGCCGGCGCGGAAGGATTCAACGAGATCCTGCAGCTGACGCTCGCTCACGGTGCCGATGTTGCCAGTACCAACCGCTACGCCGGCACGGCACTGATTCCGGCGAGTGAACACGGCCACGTGGAAACGGTCCGGATCCTGATCGCGGCGGGGGTCCCCGTCAACCATGTCAACAGGCTGGGCTGGACCGCGATGCAGGAAGCAATCCTGCTCAATAACGGAGGTCCCCGACAGCAGGAGGTGGTGCGGCAGCTCCTGGAGGCCGGCGCGGACCCCGGCATCCGCGATCCCCAGGGCCGCACGGCCCTGGAGAACGCCGAGCGGCTGGGCTTCGGCGGGATTGCCGCCCTCATCCGGGCCCGCGGCTGACCCCCGCTCCGGGCCGCGGGCTGGTTCAGCTGACTTAGACGGCTTCGAGCACGCTGACGTAGTTGGCGATCCCGACGCCGCCCATGTTCTGCACCGCGGCGCGGCGGGGGGTGCCCAGCTGCATGTCCCCCGCGGTGCCGGTGAGCTGCATCGCGGCGATGACGTGCTGCGAGACGCCGGTGGCGCCGACGGGGTGGCCCTTGGCCTTGAGGCCGCCGGAGACGTTGACGGGGAGCTTGCCGTCCTTGAAGACCCAGCCTTCCTCGAGCGCCCGGGCGCCCTGGCCGGGTTCGGTCAGGCCCATGGCCTCGTACATCAGCAGTTCGGCGATGGTGAAGCAGTCGTGGACCTCCGCGAAGTCGAGGTCGTCGAGCCCGACGCCGGCCATCCCCAGCGCGCGCTGCCAGGAGACCCGAGTCGCGGCGAAGGCGGTGGGATCGCGGCGCTCGGCCGGGAAGAAGTCGCTCGCCTGGCCGAAACCTGCCAGCCGGACCGGGGCGGTTGCCCCGCCCGTCGGCGCGACGCTCAGCACCACTGCGGCGGCGCCGTCGGACACGGGAGAGCAGTCGGTGCGGCGCAGCGGATCGGCCACCATCGGGTTCTTGTCCGAGACGGTGCGGCAGAACTCTTCGCCGAGGTCCTTGCGGAGCTGGGCGTAGGGGTTGTCCACGCCGTTGCGGTGGTTCTTCGCCGCGATGGTGCCCAGGACGTCGCCGAGACTTCGGGCGCCGGCCCGGTAGCGCTTCTCGTAGTGCTTGGCCACGTCGGCGAACAGCCCCGTGAAACCTGTTGTGGAGGCCTTGCCGGCCATGTCGTAGTCGGCGCCCAGCAAGGCCGCGCCCACGACGTCGGCCCCGGCGTGGGTCATCTTTTCGGCGCCGATCACGAGGACGGTCTTGGCGGTGCCGGCCAGGAGGGACTTGGTGCCCTGCTGGAAGGCGGCCGAGCCGGAGGCACAGGCGTTCTCGACCCGGGTGGACGGTACGTTGGCGAGCTGCTCCGAGACCTGCAGCGCCAGCGAGGACGGGAAGGCCAGCGGCATCATGCCGGAGTTGAACTGGCCGAGGTAGATCTCGTCGATCTGGCCGGGCTCGATGCCGGCGTTGCCGATCGCCTCCGTGGCGACCTGCACGATCAGGGATTCGAGGGTCTCGTCCGTGAGTTTGCCGAAGGGGCTGTGTCCCCAGCCGGTCAGCAGGACGTCCTTGCCGAACTTTTCACGCAGGCTCATGCCGGTGCTCCTTCGAGCTCGGGTGCTGCTTCCGGGGTGTCCTCGAGGGCGACGTCGAACTCCGCCTCGGTCTTCTCGCGGATCTCCTCCACGGTGACGCCCGGGGCCAGACGCGTGAGCGTGAGCCGCCGGCCGCCGCTTGTTTCCTGTTCCTGCTTCACAAGGTCGAAGACAGCGAGGTCACTGATGATGCGGTCCACGCAGCTCAGCCCGGTCAGCGGGAGGGTGCATTCGGTGACGATCTTGGCCGTGCCGTCCTTGGCGTTGTGTTCGGTCAGCACCACAACGCGCGGAGTGCCGGCGACGAGGTCCATGGCGCCGCCCATGCCCTTGACCATCTTGCCGGGGATGGTCCAGTTGGCGAGGTCGCCGTTGCCGGAGACCTGCATGGCGCCGAGGATGGCAACCTTCACGTGACCGCCGCGGATCATGCCGAAGGACATGGACGAGTCAAAGATGCTGCCGCCGGGAAGCACGGTGACCGTCTGCTTGCCGGCGTTGATGAGGTCGGCGTCCTCCTCGCCCTCATAGGGGAAGGGGCCCATGCCGAGCAGGCCGTTCTCGCTCTGCAGGACGACGCGGACGCCCTCGCGCAGATTGTTGGCGACCAGCGTGGGGATGCCGATGCCGAGGTTGACGTAGTCGCCGTCGTTCAGTTCTTCGGCCGCGATCGCAGCCATTTCGTTCCGGGTCCAAGCCATGATGTTTCTCCTGAAAAATTGTGGGGGCGGCGCGGGTGCCGAATTAGACGGTGACGGCGGCGGACGCTGCGTCGGCCGTTGCCGGGCGGGGGCGCACGGTGCGTTGTTCGATGTCCTTCTCGCGGCCGCTGGCCTGCACGATGCGCTGGACGAAGACCCCGGGAGTGATGATGTGGTTCGGGTCGAGATCGCCGGGTTCCACGATTACCTCGGCCTCCGCGACGGTCACGGCACCGGCGGCTGCCACCACGGGGTTGAAGTTCTGCGCGGTGTAGCGGTAGATCAGGTTCCCGTCGGTGTCCGCAGTGTGTGCGTGGACAAGGGCGACGTCGGCCTTGATGGCCCGCTCCTGGACGAAAGTCTCGCCGTCGAATTCGGCCAGCGGCTTGCCTTCGGCGACGAGGGTTCCGACGCCGGTCTTGGTGTAGAAAGCGGGGATGCCGGCGCCGCCGGCGCGGAGGCGCTCGGCGAGGGTGCCCTGCGGGGTGAACTCGACCTCGAGCTGGCCGGCGAGGTACTGCTCGGCGAAGAGCTTGTTCTCGCCCACATAGGACGCGATGACCTTGCGGACCTGGCCTGCCTCGATCAGTACCCCCAGGCCCTTGCCGTCCACGCCCATGTTGTTGGAAACGACCGTGAGGTCCCTGACGCCGGAATCTCGCACGGCCTCGATCAGGTCCGCGGGAATGCCGCTGAGGCCAAAGCCGCCGACGGCGAGCGTCATGCCGTCACGCAGCACGTCCTGCAGCGCAGCGGCCGCACTGGATTTCATCTTTGACATTTGCTTCTCCTCATTGAGCTCTCGCCACCAATCCACGTTGTGGACTGTTCGTCTGAAGAAGGAGCCTATGGTGTGTCGCTGACCACTGTCAACGCCGTCATTCCGCTACATCTTCTGCATTTTTACAGTGTGGACGCTACGATGGGCAGTGTCCATAATATGGATACTATTGAGGAATCCAGAGGTGAAAGATGAACTCCGCACCCGTCCAGGGCGCCCAAGTGGTCAGCCGGGTCGCGGCGCTGCTGCGCATTGTCGGACGCAAGCCCGAAGGCTCCCCGCTCGTGGAACTGGTCCGCGAATCCGGGCTCACCCGGCCCACCGCGCACCGGCTGCTGAGCTCGCTCGCGGCCGAAGGCCTGCTGGACCAGGAACCGCGCAGCGGCAACTGGGTGCTGGGGCCCGAGATCCTCTTGATGGGTTCGGTGGCCTCGGCGCGGTTCCCGCTTGAGGACATCGCCCGGCCCAGCCTCCGGCGGCTGGCCGAGGAGACCGGCGAAAGCGCGTTCTTCTCCATCCGCCGCGGCGCCGAGACGGTGTGCCTGTTGCGCGAGGAAGGGAGCTTTCCGGTGCGTTCCTTCGTCCTGCACGAGGGAGTCCGTTTCCCGCTGGGAGTGGCCTCCGCCGGCACCGCCATCATGGCGTTCCTCCCCGCGGAAGAACAGGACCAGTTCCTGGCGGACTGGGCCGCGCACGCCGGCAGCTTCGCCGCGGCCCACACCCAGGCGGTGGTCCGGAAAAACCTGGCGGCGACGCGCGAGGCCGGCTACTCGGTCAATCCGGGGCTGGTGCTGGAAGGGAGCTGGGGGATGGGCGCCGCGGTGTTCGACCAGCGCGGCCGGCCCGCCTGGGCGCTGTCCCTGACCGGTATCGAGCCGCGCTTCCGGGAGGAGCGGCGCGAGTTCCTGGGCCGCCTGCTGATGGACGAGGCGCACCGGATCTCAACCCTGCTGCAGGGCGCCCGGTAGGCGGCCCGGCACGCGGCCGCCGTCCGGGGGCACATTGGCGCGGACACTCCGGACCCTGGCGCCGAGGCGGTCCAGCCAGGGCTCGAAAGTGCCCCCGGAGGGAGTGTTTCCTTGGCCCGGCTACTTCCACCACGTATCGCCGATGGTGACCGGGACGGTGCGCTTGTGCCGGGTCCGGAGATACTTCTGTTCGATCCGTTCAGCCACGTCGTCCGGGACGTCGCGGCCCTCGAGGTAATCGTCGATCTCGTCGTATTTCAGGCCGAGTTCATCCTCATCGGTGCGGCCCGGCTTGCCGTCGAGCAGGTCGGCGGTGGGCACCTTGTCCCAGATCCTCGCCGGAGCGCCCAGTTCGGCCAGCAGGGCCCGGTTCTGGCGCTTGTTGAGCCCGAACAGCGGCAGCACGTCCGCGCCGCCGTCGCCGAATTTGGTGAAGAACCCGGTCACGGACTCGGCGCCGTGGTCCGTGCCGATCACGAGATAGTTGTGCTCGCCGGCGAGGGCGTACTGCGCAATCATGCGGGAACGGGCCTTCATGTTGCCCTTGGTGAAGTCGGAGACCTCCTCGCCGGTGGTCTTCTCGAACTCCTGCTCGAAGCCGTCCACGGCGGGAGCGATGTTGAACGTCCATTCCGTTTCCGCGCCGATGAAGTCCAGGGCGGCCTGGGCGTCGTGCTCGTCATGCTGCACGCCGTAGGGCAGCCGGACGGCCACGAAGTTCGCGTCCACCCCTTCGGCTTCCAGCTCGTTGACTGCCAGCTGGGCCAGGCGCCCGGCCAGGGACGAATCGAGGCCACCGGAGACTCCCAGCACGAACCCCTTGGTGTGGGTCGCCTTGAGGTACTCCTTCAGGAACGTGACGCGTTTGCGCACCTCCCCGGCGGGGTCGATCCGGGGCTGCACGCCCATTTCTTCAATGATGATCGCCTGGAGTTCACGCATGACTCAAAGCCTAGCCAGCGGTGTCAATTGGACTCAACTGCGTCCGCCGGATGGCGTCACGGACAGCGAAGGGCGCTACGCGCAAAACGAATGGCGCTGCGCAAAATACCCTGGGCTACGCGAATCCGCGCAGCGCACGGTATTTTGCGCAGCGCCGGGCCGAATCCGCCGCGAAAACCTTGCCGAAAACCGCTCCCGTCCGGCGCCGCAGCGGCGTACCGTGGGGCCATGGAGAAGACCGGATGCGCGGTGGTCGGCGGCGGACCGGCCGGCATGATGCTGGGACTGCTGCTGGCGCGGGCCGGTGTGCAGGTGACAGTGCTGGAGAAGCACGCCGATTTCTTCCGGGACTTCCGGGGCGACACCGTCCATGCGTCCACCATCCGGCTGATCGACGAGCTCGGCCTGGGCGAGGAGTTCCGCCGGCTGCCGCAGAGCAAACTGAGCAACGTCGCCTTCCCCGTGCCGGGAGGTCCGCCCGTGACAATGGGCAACTTCGATTCGCTGCCCCCGCCCTACAACTACGTCGCCATGATGCCGCAATGGGACTTCCTGAACTTCCTGGCCGCCGCGGCCGCGCAGGAACCGTCCTTCACTTTACTGATGGGCCACAAAGCCACCGCCCTGATCCGCAACGGCGGCCGGGTCCGGGGGGTCCGGTACCGCACCTCGACCGGCGACGAGGGCGAACTGCTGGCCGATCTGGTGGTCGCCACGGACGGCCGGCATTCAGCGCTGCGCCGCGCAGCCGGGCTGGCGCCGAAAGAGTATCCCGTGCCCTTTGACGCCTGGTGGTTCCGGCTGCCCCGCTACGCCTCCGAGCACGGCGAAGTGGCGGGCATCGTGCCGGCATTCGGCCGGGGCGAGGCCCTCCTGGCCCTGTTCCGGGACGACTACTTCCAGATGGGTTACCTCGCCCCCAAGGGTACGGATGTGCGGATCACGGCAGAAGGCATCGAGGGGTTCCGGCGGCGGGTTGCGGCGCTGCGTCCCGACCTTGCCGACAGGGTGGACTCCATCGCCTCACTGGAGGACCTGCACTGGCTGGACGTGCGCCTGGACCGGCTGCGCGAATGGCACATTAACGGACTGCTCTGCATCGGAGACGCCGCCCACGCGATGTCCCCGGCGGGTGGGGTGGGCATCAACCTGGCCATCCAGGACGCTGTTGCCGCGGCGGACTGCCTTGCCCCGGCGCTGCTCCGCGGGCGGGTGTCCCGGGCGGAGCTGGCAAAAGTCGAACGACGACGGCGGCCCCCGACCGTCGTCGTGCAGACGGTCCAGCGGGTCATGCACCGTGTGGTGTTCGGGCCCATCATGACCGGACAGCGGTCCGGCGCTCCGGCCGTGCTGCTGTTCCTGGCCCGCCGGATCCCGGCGGTCGGCAGGCTTGTGCCGCGTTTCGTCGCGTTCGGGCCCCGCCCCGAGCATGCGCCGGCCTTCGCCCGGCGCGCCCCGCAACACCTGTGAGCAAGGAGCGAGCAACCGATCATGGGTCAACTGGTGGTCCAGGAATTTGTGACGGCCGACGGGTTCGCCGCCAATATCGACAACGAATTCACCGCCTACGAACTGCTCCAAGGCGGCACCGCCGAGTTCGACCAAAGCCAGCAGGAGTGGCTGGCCACCGTCGAGGCGGTGGTGCTCGGGGCAGCCACCTACCGGATGTTCGTTGAATTCTGGCCGACTCCCGCATCCGACGGCGAGATCATTGCGCCCGCACTCAACGCGCTCCGCCGCTACGTGTCTTCCCGGCAGCTCCAGAGGGCGCCGTGGGGCGGACTGGCCGAGGCAACCATTGAATCGGGCGACGCGGTCGAGGCGATCCGACGCATCAAAAGGGAGGTCGCGGGCACCATCGTGCTGTGGGGCAGCCTGACCCTGAGCGAAGCGTTTTTTGCGGCCGGCGAAGTGGACGCCATGCGCCTCGTTGTCATGCCGGTGGCGATCGGCGCGGGGCGCGGCGTGTTTCCGGCCGGCCAGGACCCGACCCTGTTGAAGCTGCTGAGAGGGAGACGTACGACGCCGGGCTGGTCGAACTCGAATACGCGCTTGATGCCCGCCGTCCCCCGGAAGCCCCGGTCCGCACCTGAGCGCCAGCCGGCCCTGCGTGGTGCGGCGGGCCTGGGCCCCTGCGTCGTCATCTGGGCGTCCGTCTGGATTCCCGTTGCGCGCCGCCCACTAAACTGGGTCCCATGACTGCCACCCTTGACTCTGCCTCTGACACTTCCGCTGCCCGTGCCCGCCTGCTGGAACTGATCAAGGAACTGGCCGTGGTCCGCGGCCAGGTAATCCTCTCCAGCGGGGCGGAAGCCGACTACTACATCGACCTGCGCCGCATCACCCTGCACCACGAGGCGTCCAAGCTGGTCGGGCAGGTCATGCTCTCGCTGCTGGCCGACGCCGGGATCGACTTTGAGTGCGCCGGCGGACTCACCATGGGCGCAGACCCCGTGGGCACCGCCGTGATGCACGCCGCCGTCGACGCGGGCCGCCCCATCGACGCGTTTGTGGTCCGCAAGGCGCAGAAGTCCTACGGCATGGGCCGGCAGGTGGAGGGCCCCTCCGTCGAGGGCCGCCAGGTGCTGGTCCTGGAGGACACCTCCACCACGGGCGGCTCCGCGCTGACCGCCGTCGAGGGCGTCCGGAAGGCCGGCGGCAACGTCGTGGCCGTCGCCGTGATCGTGGACCGCGACACCGGCGCCAAGGAAAAGATCGAAGCCGAAGCCGGGGTTCCCTACCTCTTCGCGTTCGGCAAGGACGAGCTCGGCCTCGACTAGGGACGCCGCCGGGCGGGCCGGGGCATGTGGACGGGCACAGGGGGGTGACTTATCATTTCTTAACTAACACCCAGTACCCGCCCCTTGGAGAACACGCGCCATGCTCCCGTCCGAACATCCCCTGAGTCCCGGCATGTCCCCGGGTGCTGACCTTGAGTTGAGCAGTGTCGACCAGATCCAGAACCTCATTCTGGACAGCGCGGACTTCGAGGTGTTCCTCAACGAACTCGCGCGGTTCTCCGCGCACCAGGTGGCGGGCTCCGGCGATGATGCACTGTGCGGAATCACTCTCCTGCGGGACCGGAAGGCCGCCACGATCGGCTGGAGCAGTGACTCCGCCCGCGAAGTGGACGAGATCCAGTACTCACTGTCGCAGGGCCCCTGCCTGACCGCGGCAAAGGAAGAGCGCGAAGTCTACGTCCCGGACCTCTTTGAAGAAGACCGCTGGGGACCCGACTACGCCGACGCCGTCGCCTCGCACGGGCTGCGTTCGGTGCTGTCCGTGCCCTTCCACCTACAGGGCGACGCCCAGGCGGCACTGAACCTGTACTCGGACGTGCCGCGCAAGTTCGACGGCGACGTCGCTGCCCGGGCTCGCGGTTACACCCGCGAGATCTCCCAGGCACTCCGGCTGGCGGTCCGCTTCTCCCTGCACACGGACAGCGCCACGAACCTCCGGGCCACCCTCGAATCCCGCACAGTCATCGACATGGCCGTCGGGATTGTCATGGCGCAGAACCGCTGCAACCAGGAGACCGCCGTCCGGATCCTCACCGACGCGTCCAGCAACGGCAACGTCAAACTGCGTGACATCGCGAGCTCGCTGGTGCAGTCGGTTGGCGGCGCCGCGACCCGCACCCACTTCGAAGAGCCCGGCCGGAAAGAGGCAGTCTGACCCTGCCGCTCATCCGGTAGTGGCGTATGACTTGTGCCCGGTCCCTGCTGCCGTTACGCTGAATGAGGTTGAGCCGTCGGCCATAGACACCCTTTTTTGGAGTACCTATGGACCAGAATCTCAACGCCCACGTCAAACTCGACATCGCCTCGGATGTTGTCCGGATCGACGTCCGAGGGAGCCTCACGCAGGCATCGCGACCATTTCTCCTGCAGATCATCCAGCGCGTCCGCCAAATGGGCATCAGCTCCCACATCCGCGTTGACCTCGGCCGTGCCGGATTCGTTGAATCTGTGGCCCTCGCCGGTCTGCGGAACGACCTCAACACGATCGACGGCGGCGCGGCCCGGCCGGACGTGGCGGGCGCCGTTTCGGCGGCCACCGGAGTCTCGCTGGACCTGAACCCTGACCGCGAGGACCCCGCCGCCGTGCTGCGCTCCATCGATATCTCGGGCGATTTCACGGCGTCCCTCGACTCCTCGGGAACGCGCACGCTGACCGGCTTCACCGACGATGAACTCCTGGCCGCGAGCGACTCCGTGTTCGGCAGGCTCGATGACCCCGCCGACATGGCCAGCTCGGAACTCCTGGCCTCCTACGACGAGATCGGCCTCGAAATCAGCCGGCGCGAGGTCGGCCGCGAGCCCGAACCCGCCTAGGCCCGGCTGCGTCCCCGGAGACCGTGGCTGAGCTGTTATCCGGCCCGGTTACGGATCCGCGATCGGCAGTGGATACGGTAGGGGTGTGCCGCGTGAGAGCGAAGAAAACGATGCGTGCGGCCCCGGTTCCGCCGGGGCCCGCATACTCCGGCACGCCGCAGAACTGAAGCGTTTCTCGCGCCGGAATTTCCTCATCGGCACCGGTACCGCGTCGGTCCTGGCCGCGGACATGCTGCTCACCCGCCGCGTCCAGACAGCCCGGCGGGTGAACGACATTCTCACCGTTCCGGACGAGACCGCCGAAAAGTACTTCCCCAAGGCCAGCTGGATCCTGTTTCCCGGCTACAAAACCAGCTGGGAGGAAGCCCAGTGGATCCTCAACGCCCTCCGTGGTGCCCTGAACAAGCGTGGCCAGCTGGCCGCCGTCGGCTATTCGAACGTGGGCCTGGACATCGACCAGATCGTGATCGCCGTGATTGAATTCGTGCGTGCCCGGAACCTCACCACGCTGTATTTCTACGGCCACAGTTTCGGCGGCATGGTGGCCACGCAGGTCGCGGCCCGGCTCCGGGAACTGCACGGATTCGAAGTGGCGTTCATACTGCTCGATTCCAGCCCCAACAGCAGACACGACGTGCTGGACCAGAGCTGGTTCGAGGGGGTGGTGTTCCTCTATGAGACCGGATTCCGGTTCCCCTCTGTGCTGCGCGGCGGGTACGAACTTGGTGAGCGGATGCTGCACAAGGACGAACGCAGCTGGGGTCAGGTCCTGGACCAGACGCTGGAGCAGCTCTCGCCGATTGCCCCTTCCAGCGTCCTGATCCAGTCGGAGTCCGCCTACATCTACCACTACGATGCCAGCCGCTTCGCCGGGAAGCTCGGGGATACGCGGATGGCGTTCATCGGGAACCCGCGCGACCGCACCGTGGACTACGAGACCGCACGGGATGCGTGGATGCTGACCTTCAAGGCCAACATGGTTTCCGACGAGCTGCGCACCGACGGCGCCCGGCCGGCGCACGCCAGCCCGGGGTGGAATCCCGCCGTCTACCGCCCCCTGATCGAGGAGCTGCAGGACGAACTGTTCCCGCTGCCCTCCGGCGGAGGCAAAAAGACGGCGTTCTAGGGCCCTCCCCGGCGCAGCACGGCTAGATCTGGTTCTTCAGGTCCGCCACGGAGTTCAGGATCTGGTTGGGCCGGAACGGGTAGGCCGCGATGTCGTCGCGCTGCGTGATGCCGCTGAGGACCAGGACCGTGTGCAGCCCGGCTTCCATGCCGGCGATGATGTCGGTGTCCATCCGGTCACCGATCATCGCCGTGGTTTCGGAGTGCGCATCGATCTGGTTCATCGCGGAGCGGAACATCATCGGGTTCGGCTTGCCGACGATATAGGGCTCGCGGCCGGTTGCCTTGGTGATCAGCGCGGCGATGGCGCCGGTGGCCGGCATCGGTCCATCCTTCGAGGGCCCGGTAGCGTCCGGGTTGGTGGCGATGAACCGGGCGCCCCCCAGGATCAGGCGGATGGCCATCGTGATCGCTTCAAAGGAGTACGTGCGCGTTTCGCCCAGCACCACGAAGTCCGGGTCCTGGTCGGTGAGGATGAAGCCGGCCTCGTGCAACGCCGTCGTGAGTCCTGCTTCGCCGATGGTGTAGGCGCGGTTGCCGGAGTCCGAGCCGCGCACTTGGTCCTTGAGGAACTGGGCCGTCGCCAGGGCGGAGGTCCAGATATTCTCCTCCGGGATTTCCAGGCCGGAACTCTTCAGCCGCGCCGCCAGGTCCCGCGGCGTGAAGATGGAGTTGTTGGTCAGGACCAGGAACCGCCTGGAGGTGTCCACCCAGCGCTGGATCAGTTCCGCGGCGCCGGGGATGGGCTGGTTCTCGTGCACCAGGACGCCGTCCATGTCCGTCAGCCAGCACTCGATGTCCTGGCCGCTGCGGTACTTCGACGCCGTTGAGCGCACCTCGTCCGGATCTGTTCTTTCGTGTGTCCGCTGGTCCGCCATGGTGCCCTCCGCCGATAGTGTGCCGCTTCCTGTGTCCCAGTCTAATGTTGAGTGGTGACTGAACCCGAGACCTCCAGCGAACCCACTCCCGGCCCTGCGTCCGCGACAGAATCCGGGGGAGTAGCCGAGCCGGAAGCCGGGGCGGAATCCAAGGCGGAGGTCGGTGTCGGGCCGTGGGAGGGCGAGCTGCCGCCGGGGGACCACTGGGACCCTGACCTCCTGGCCGACGGGGACCGCCGCAACGTCGTCGACAAATACCGCTACTGGAAGCACGAGGCGATCGTGGCGGATCTCGACTCCCGGCGTCACAATTTCCACATCGCGATCGAGAACTGGCAGCACGACCTCAACATCGGCACCGTGGTCCGGACCGCCAACGCCTTCCTCGCCAAGGAAGTCCACATCATCGGACGACGCCGGTGGAACCGCCGCGGGGCCATGGTCACCGACCGCTACCAGCACGTCCGCCACCACCCCACCGTGGACGACTTTGTGGCCTGGGCGCAGGGGGAGGGGCTGGCGATCATCGGGATCGACATCTTCCCGGACTCCGTCCCGCTGGAGACCTACGAGCTCCCCAGGGACTGCGTGCTGGTGTTCGGCCAGGAGGGCCCGGGGCTGACGCCGGAGGTCCACGATGCCGCCCTCGCCACTCTCTCGATCGAGCAGTTCGGTTCCACCCGGTCCATGAACGCCGCTTCCGCCGCGGCCATCGCGATGCACGCGTGGATCCGCCGGCACGTGTTCGGCCAACTCCCGGGGTAGGGACGTTCGCCCAACACTGCCGCGATCTGCCGTCTGGGCCGGGGCCACAGGCGGGTGAGGGGTAGGCGGAGCCGCCGGGGCGCGAGTATTACACGGGCGCAGTGACCGCAGACACGGCCCCGGCGCAGGAATGACTAGGATGGTTCCTAGCCGACGAGGTTCCCTCCAGGATCACCAGCCCGTAGACGAAATTCACTTTAGGAGTCAGCATGCCCATTGCAACCCCAGAGATCTACTCCGAGATGATCGACCGCGCCAAGGCGGACGGCTTCGCGTTCCCGGCTGTCAACGTCACCTCCTCCCAGACCCTGAACGCCGCCCTCCGCGGCTTCGCCGAGGCCGAGTCCGACGGCATCGTCCAGGTCTCCACCGGCGGCGCTGCCTACTGGTCCGGCGCCTCCACCAAGGACATGGTTGCCGGTTCGCTGGGCTTCGCCGCGTTCGCCCGCGAAGTTGCCAAGAACTACGGCGTCAACATCGCCCTGCACACGGACCACTGCCCCAAGGACAAGCTCGAGGGCTTCGTCCTGCCGCTGCTGGCTGCCTCCGAGGCTGAGGTCAAGGCCGGCCGCAACCCGATCTTCAACTCGCACATGTGGGATGGCTCCGCCGAGACCCTGCAGGAGAACCTGCGGATCGCCCGTGAACTCCTCGAGCGCACCGCATCCGCCAAGATGATCCTCGAGGTCGAGATCGGCACCGTCGGCGGCGAGGAAGACGGCGTCGAGAACGCCATCAACGACAAGCTTTACACCACCGTCGAGGACGCCCTTGCCACCATCGAGGCCCTCGGTTCCGGCGAAAACGGCCGCTACATCACCGCGCTGACCTTCGGCAACGTGCACGGCGTCTACAAGCCCGGCGGCGTCAAGCTTCGCCCGGAGATCCTCAAGGACATCCAGGAGCAGGTGGGCGCCAAGATCGGCAAGGCCAACCCGTTCGACCTCGTTTTCCACGGCGGTTCCGGCTCCTCCGAGAAGGAGATCGCCGACGCCGTCTCCTACGGAACCATCAAGATGAACATCGACACCGACACGCAGTACGCCTACACCCGCCCCGTTGTGGACCACATGCTCCGCAACTACGACGGTGTGCTGAAGGTTGACGGCGAGGTCGGCAACAAGAAGCTCTACGATCCCCGAGTCTGGGGCGCGTCGGCCGAAGCCGGCCTCGCGGCCCGCGTCGTCGAGGCAGCCCAGCAGCTCGGCTCGACCGGCAAGTCGCTCAAGTAATGTCCGACGAGTTCCGCAAGAACCTGATGGGCCCCGAGCCCACGCTCCTGCCCGCTGAGACCGAGGTCTACGCGGCGCTGGACGCGGGCCAGGAAGCGCTGGATCTGGTGGAGAAGCACCCGACGTCCTCGCTCCTGTGGGCCGTCCTGGCCGAGGAAGCCTGGAGCGAGGGCCGGACCATCGATTCCTACGCCTATTCCCGCGTCGGCTACCACCGCGGCCTGGACTCGCTGCGCCGCAACGGCTGGCGCGGCGTCGGGCCCATCCCGTGGGAGCACGAACCCAACCGCGGTTTCCTGCGCGCCCTGTATTCGCTGGGCCGCGCCTCCGCGGCGATCGGCGAAGCCGAGGAACCGGAACGGATCCAGAAATTCCTCAACGACTCCGATCCCGCGGCCAAGGCAGCGATCGAAGCAAAGTAACTGCCTTAACGACGACGGCGGCTGCCACCGGAAGGTGGACAGCCGCCGTTTTCGTGGGGTGGGCCCACGCCCGCAGGGTGCGGGTGGGGACTAGTTGGTCTTGGTCAGGCCGGTGCGCGCCATGGCATCCAGGTAGACAGTGTGCATCTCTTCGAGGTACTGCTCCTGGCGGGCCGGGGTCCCGGCGAACGCGCGGCCGCTCAGCGAGCGCACCTTGTAGGTCTTCAGGCCGCGGCGCCAGATCATGGGCACCTCGGTCTTGAGCAGCAGGTTGGCGAGCCGGTTGGCCTCCGTGCCGTGGGCCACGATCACCGAGGCGCGGGGAACGACGGCCAGGAACTTCAGCAGCGGCTTGAGCCCGGCAGAAATCTGGTCCGGCGTGAACTTGCCGTTGGGCTCGCCGGGAACGTGCCACGGGTGGACGTTCCAGGGCATCACGAACTCGGGACGCAGGCCCAGCTTCCACTGGACACCGAGCATCCGGGTGGCGGCTTCCTCGTCGCCCGCGGTGATGAAGCCGGACGGGTCATCGGTGCCGATATTGGAGAAGAGGCTGATGATGCGGCACTCGTCGATGTCGTGCATGGGGTCCACGTAAGGGACAGTGGTGCCAGCTTTGGTGGCCTGCAGCGTGTCGCACAGCTCGTTGACGGCTGCGACGCTAGGTTCGTAGCGGCGGCTCAGGAGCTGCTCGCGGAAATTTTCAGTGGCCAAGGCTGTCATATGTTGCTGTGTCTCCTGCGGGATTGGTAAAGCTGCCATACCGGACGCGGGCACGCCAAATACAGGGCACGCTGGATCCGGTGTGGTTTGAAAATGTGGTGTGGACCGATTCCTGGTCGGTCCTAATCAGTCTATCAAGCCCAGCGAAATGCTGGACCGCGGCCGGGGTGATGCTGTCCCCGTCCCGACTAATGGCGGCCCGGTGCCGGCCTGGTGGATGATGCAGCTATGACGAACGCTATGAAGAAGAAGGAATCCTCCGCCGCCGCCGTCGTGTCCTTCGAAGGAGTGGCAGCGGACCTGGCCGGGGCCGGCGTCGTCCTCGGCCAGACGTTTGGGGCGCGGGCCCTTGTGGTGAACCGCAAGGCCATCGCCTGCCTGAACGGCGATGAGATGGCGTTCAAGCTGGGCCGGGACTCGCCGGGGCCGCCCTGGCGTTCACCGCAGCCTAGCGGGCCGCCGCCATGCACCGCCGGCAAGTCCATTGGGCGGTCGAATGAGTGACCGGCACGGTGATCGGCTAAACTTGGGTGGTAAGAGCCCCGGACTCTGGCGTTGATGGTAAGAGCACAGCGGTAGATTCGGGGCATTCTCATGAACGGCGCTGACCTCCGGCGACCCACCTTGGTGAACCAGGCACGGTGGATGAAACGGGAGTCGGCCCGAACGAATGGGGGAGGATCCCATGCCAGCAATCGTGATCGTCGGAGCCCAATGGGGCGACGAAGGCAAAGGTAAGGCCACTGACCTGCTTGGCGGCCGCGTCGACTACGTCGTCAAGCCCAACGGCGGCAACAACGCCGGACACACGGTCGTCGTGGGCGGTGAGAAGTATGAGCTTAAGCTCCTTCCGGCCGGCATCCTGAGCCCCAACGCGGTTCCGATCATCGGCAACGGCTGCGTGGTGAACCTGGAAGCCCTGTTCCAGGAGATCGACGGCCTGGAAGCCCGCGGCGCGGACACCTCCAAGCTCCGCGTCTCCGCCAACGCCCACCTCGTGGCGCCCTACCACCAGGTCCTGGACAAGGTCACCGAGCGTTTCCTCGGCTCCCGCGCCATCGGCACCACCGGACGCGGCATCGGCCCGGCCTACATGGACAAGGTGGCCCGCCTCGGCATCCGCGTGCAGGACGTCTTTGACGCCTCGATCCTGCGCCAGAAGGTCGAAGGCTCGCTGCGCCAGAAGAACGAGCTCCTGGTCAAGGTCTACAACCGCCGCGACATCGAGGTGGACGAGATCGTGGAGTACTTCCTGTCCTTCGCCGAGCGCCTCCGCCCGCTGGTCATCGACAGCACCTACGTCCTGAACACCGCCCTGGACGAGGGCAAGGTGGTCCTCATGGAGGGCGGCCAGGCCACTTTCCTGGACGTTGACCACGGCACCTACCCGTTCGTGACGTCCTCAAACCCGACGGCCGGCGGCGCCTCCGTGGGCTCAGGCATCGGCCCCACCCGGATCTCGCGTTCCATCGGCATCATCAAGGCGTACACCACCCGCGTGGGCGCCGGGCCGTTCCCCACGGAGCTCTTCGATGAGATGGGCATGTACCTGCAGAAGACCGGCGGCGAATTCGGCGTCAACACCGGCCGTCCCCGCCGCTGCGGCTGGTACGACGCCGTGCTGGCCCGCCACGCCTCCCGCGTCAACGGCTTCACGGACTACTTCGTGACCAAGCTGGACGTGCTGACGGGCATCGAGCAGATCCCGGTCTGCGTGGCCTACGACGTCGACGGTGTCCGGCACGAGGAAATGCCGATGACGCAGACCGAATTCCACCACGCCAAGCCGATTTTCGAGTTCTTCGACGGCTGGACCGAGGACATCACGACCGCCCGCACGCTGGAGGACCTGCCGGAAAACGCCAGGAACTACGTGCTGGCACTGGAAAAGCTTTCCGGCACGCGTTTCTCCGCGATCGGCGTCGGCCCGGACCGCGACCAGACCATCGTGATCAACGACCTGATCCATGACTGACACTGACTGACTGAACTACGACGGCGGCGGGTCACCTGGAAAGGTGGCCCGCCGCCGTCGTCGTGGTTAAGCAAACCCGACCGTCAGCCGGGACTACTCCGCGGACGTGAAAGCCAGCGAAAGCCAGTTCTCGCGGCACAAACGGGCGGCCGCTTCGGCGTCGCCGAGGCGGGCGAGCCTGATGATTTCGGCGTGCTGCGCCACCGAACCCCGGGCGGCGAAGGAACCGAAGCGCATCCGCTCCACCCGGCGCAGCACCGGCGTGGTCTGCTCAAGGAGCCCGTGGAGCACCGGGTTGCCGCTGACCGTGACAAAGACGGCGTGGAATTCGTCGTCGGCCCGGAGCGCCGACTCGACATCCGCATCCTGCAGGGCCTGTTCGAAGCGTGAGTTGGCCTCGGCCATGGCGGTAAGGTGATCCTCCGTCAGGAGCGGGACGGCCAGGCGCGCGGCCAGCTCGTGCAGCCCGGCCACCACCTGCTGCGTGCTGACGGTCGACGCCTGGTCGTAGGGGGCGACGATGGTTGCCTTGCCCGGCAGCGCCATCACCAGGCCGGCGCGTTCCAGCCGCAGCAGGGCCTCCCGGATGGGGGTCCGGCTGACGCCCAGCCACGCTTCCAGCTCCGTGTCTTTCAGCCGTTCGCCGGGCACGAACGTGCCGTCGACGATCGCGGTCAGGATCGATTCGAAGACGTTGTCCCGGAGCAGGGGCCGCTTGTGGACTCCGGAGAGCGAGGGGACAGGCATGCAACATATCGTATATCGCCCTTGTTCTCCCGGGACGCGTATCGGACAATGCAATATATTGCATATTGAACTGCAGATGCCGTTTCCCACCACGAGCGAAGGACCGTCGATGGCCATCACCGATTTCGAACGCTACCCCCTGATGTTTGGACCGAGCCCCGTCCACCCGCTCCCGCGGCTCAGCGCGCACCTCGGCGGTGCCCGGATCTGGGCGAAACGGGAGGACGTCAACAGCGGCCTCGCGTTTGGCGGCAACAAGACCCGCAAGCTGGAGTACTTCGTCCCGGAGGCCCTGGCGCAGGGCGCCGACACGCTGGTCTCCATTGGCGGCTATCAGTCCAACCACACCCGCCAGGTCGCGGCCGTAGCCGCGAAACTCGGCCTCAAAGCCCGGCTGGTCCAGGAAAACTGGGTCGACTGGCCGGATCCGCTGTCCGACCGCGTGGGCAACATCCTGCTCTCGCGCATCATGGGGGCCGACGTCAGGCTGGACAGTGCGGGCTTTGACATCGGCATCCGCAGCAGCTGGGAAAGCGCCATCGAAGAGGTCAAGGCCGCCGGCGGCAAGCCGTACGCCATCCCGGCCGGCGGGTCCGACCACAGGCTGGGCGGGCTGGGCTTCGCCAACTGGGCCTTCGAGGTGGAAGAGCAGGAACGCGAGCTCGGCATTTTCTTCGACACGATCGTCGTCTGCACGGTCACGGGGTCCACCCACGCCGGGATGATCGCGGGTTTTGCCGGCCAGGACAAACCGCGCCGCGTGATCGGCATCGATGCCTCGGCCACACTGCAGAAGACCCGCGACCAGGTTGAACGCATAGCCCGGAACACTGCCGGGCTGATCGGCCTCGGCCGGGAGCTCCGGGACGACGAAATCAACGTCTTGGAAGGCTGGGCCGGGGACCGCTACGGCATCCCCGTCGAGTCCACCCTGGAAGCCATCCGCCTGGGCGCCTCACTCGAGGCCATGATCACGGACCCCGTCTATGAGGGCAAGTCCCTCGCAGGGCTGATCGACCTCGTGGAAAGCCGGGAGATTCCGGCCGGCAGCAATGTCCTCTACGCCCACCTGGGCGGCCAAATCGCCCTCAACGCCTACAGCGGGCTCTTCCGTTCCTGACACGGCGCCCACCGTCCCGGGCAGGGATCCGCCGGCGATCCCGGAAGTTCTTGACCATGGAGCCAGTCCGAGCCACCATGAGAAAAAGCAGTACTCCCGGCAAATCCATGGCCCCCGATGCAGACCTCCGGGAAGCCGTCTGGGGAAGTGTCCGGGGAAGCCACACGAAAGGACGCGACATGAGCGAAACGCCTGAGGGATTCGAACGCCGACACAGCGAGGCGCCGGCCGAAGGAGATCCGACGGCTGACGTGTCCGAGATCCGGGTCCATTCCCAAGAGCCCGCCGAGGGCGCAGACTTCCCGGACGCCACCCCTGACACTTCCCCGGCAGCCGGGCGCGCCGGGGAGGAGGACGCCAGCCCGGCCCCGGAGCCTTAGGCGAGGACCTGCCGCTTGGAGGAAATCACCCCGGTGTCGAACCCGGCGAGGTGCAGGCCGCCGTGAAAGCGGGCATGCTCAATTTTCACGCAGCGGTCCATCACAACGTCGAGTCCGGCCGCTTCCGCCTCCTTGGCAACGTCCTCGTGCCACGAGCCCAATTGCAGCCACAGCGTTTTGGCGCCGGCCGCGATGGCCTCGTCCAGGACACCCGGCAGGTCATCATGCTTGCGGAACACGTCCACAATGTCCGGGCTCTCCGGCAGATCCGCCAGCGACGCGTACGTCGGCTGGCCCAGGATCTCCTTCACCACCGGGTTGACGAAGTACACCTTGTACCGTGTCGAGGACTGCAGGTAGGTGGCCACGAAGTAGCTGGCCCGGGACGGCTTGTCCGAGGCGCCCACAATCGCGATCGACTTCGCCTGCCGCAGCAGATTCAGGCGTTCCGGCGCTGACGGCCCGGCCCAGGTTCGTGCTTCCGTGCTCATGCGCGTGCTCCGATCGTGCAGGTGTCGGCCGGCAGCACATCCGCGGAGGACTCTACGTCTGCTCCCTCCGACGCGGCGTCCAGTGCCTGGTCGAGGTCCCAGAGGATGTCGTCGATGTCTTCGAGCCCGATGGAGATCCGGACGAGGTCCTCGGGGACCCCGGCGGACTCGAGCTGCTCGGGGCTGAGCTGCTGGTGGGTCGTGGAACCCGGGTGGATCACGAGGGTCCGGGAGTCGCCAACATTGGCCAGATGCGAGGCCAGCTGCAGGGACTCGATGAACTTCTGGCCCGCGGCACGCCCGCCCTTGACGCCGAACGAGAAAACCGAGCCCGGACCCAGCGGCAGGTACTTCTTCGCCCGCTCGAAGTGCGGGTGGGAGGGCAAGCCGGAGAAGTTCACGTAGGCCACGCGCTCGTCCGCCTCGAGCCATTCGGCGACGGCCTGCGCGTTCTTCAAGTGCTCGTCCAACCGCTGGGGGAGCGTTTCGACGCCCTGCAGCAGCTGGAAGGCCGACTGCGGGGAGAGCGCCGGGCCGATGTCGCGCAGCTGCTCGCAGCGCAGTTTGGTCAGGAAGCCGTACTCGCCGAAGTTGCCCCACCAGGACACATTCCCGTAGGAGGCCACCGGCTCGGTCATGGTCGGGAACTTGCCGTTGCCCCAGTTGAAGCGGCCGCTTTCCACGATCACACCGCCCAGGGTGGTGCCGTGGCCGCCGAGGAATTTGGTGGCGGAGTGGATCACGATGTCCGCCCCGTGCTCGATCGGCCGCACGAGGTACGGCGTGCTCAAGGTGGCGTCGACGACGAGCGGGATGCCGGCGTCGCGCGCGACTTTGGCGAGCCCCTCGAGGTCCTGGACTTCCGAGGACGGGTTGGCCACCACCTCGACGAAGATCGCCTTGGTGTTCTCCCGGACCGCGGCGGCGTAGTCCGCCGGGTCGGTGCCGGGGACGAAGGTGGTGTCCACGCCGAAGCGGCGCAGCGTGACGTCGAGCTGAGTCACCGTGCCGCCGTAGAGCTGGGAGGCGGCCACGATGTGGTCGCCGGCCTGGGTCAGCGCGGCGAACGTGATGAACTCCGCGGCCATGCCCGAGGACGTGGCCACGGCACCGATTCCGCCCTCCAGGGAGGCGATGCGCTCCTCGAACGCGGCCACCGTGGGGTTGCCGATCCGGGAGTAGATGTTGCCGTACTTCTGCAGGGCGAAGAGGTTGGCGGCGTCCTGGGTGTCCTTGAACACGAACGACGTGGTCTGGTAGATCGGCACGGCCCGGGCGCCGTGCTCGGCGTCGGGCGTGCCGCCGGCGTGCAGGGCGCGGGTGCGGAATCCGAATTTGCGGTCGGCCATTACGCTGCCACCTCCACGTTGGCGACCGGGGTTCCGGAGAGGTCCAGCTCGGTGCCGTTCTTGCGTGCCAGGTCCGCCTCGAGTTCGCGGACGATCGGCAGGATGTCGCGGCCGAACCCGGCGACTTCCTCCTGGAAGTGCAGGTACCCGGTGAGGAACAGGTTCACGCCGATCCGTTTGTACTCCACGATCCGTTCGGCGATCTGCTCCGGCGTGCCAATCAGCTGGGTCTTGAAGCCGTCGTTGTACTGGACCAGGTCCTCGAAGCTCGAGTCGGCCCACATGCCCTTGCCGTCCTTGGTGGATGCGCCGGCTTCCTGGACTGCGTCGCGGAACCCCTGGACCGCCGGTTTGTGCGCCTTGGCGACGATCTCGCGGAGCGTCTCGCGGGCTTCCTTCTCGGAATCCCGGGCGATGACGAAGCCGTTGAGGCCAAACTTGGGGGAAGCCAGGGAGCCGCTGCGCCCGCGCCCGCTTTCTCCTCCGGCGGCCACGACGCCGGCGATGTTCTCCTTGAAACCGTCAAGGTCCTTGCCGTTGGAGAAGTACCAGTCAGCCACGCGACCGGCGGTGGCCTGGGCCGCTGTGGAGTTGCCGCCGAAGAAAATTTCCGGGTGCGCCCGGCCCGGCACGTCGACCGGCGCTGGCTGCAGGGTGAAGTTGTTGATGTTGTAGTACTTGCCGGACTGGCTGTATTCCTGCTCCGTCCAGAGCCCGCGGAGGACCTTGATGAATTCCTCGGTGCGGACGTACCGTTCGTCGTGCTCCAGCCATTCGAGGCCGAAATTGGTGAACTCGTCCTTGAGCCAGCCGGAGACGATGTTCACGGCGGCGCGGCCGTTGGAGATGTGGTCTGCCGTGATGATGAACTTCGCCAGCACGCCGGGGTGCCACATGCCGGGATGGACGGCGGAGATCACCTTGAGCCGCTCGGTGGCGGCCAGCAGCGCCAGGCTGAACGAGGTGGCCTCGTGTTGCTTGTCCGCCCCGTAGGAGGCGGCGTAGCGGGTCTGGGTCAGGGCGTATTCGAAGCCGGAGTTCTCCGCGATCCGGGCGAGTTTCTTGTTGTAGTCGAAGTCCCAGCCGGTGCGCTGTTCGATGGTGGAGACCACCAGGCCACCGGAAACGTTCGGCACCCAGTACGCGAACTTCAGGGGGTCGGCAAGACGGGCGATGTTGCTGATCTCAGTCATGGTGTTCCTTCACTTCCGGGCGTAACGGTTCCGCAGGACATCCTGGATGTCCGCGATGGATGGTTCGTTCTGGAGCGAGGTGGTGTCCCCGAGCGCTGTTCCTTCGAACAACTGGGTGAGCAGCCTGCGCATGATCTTGCCGCTGCGGGTCTTCGGCACATCGGGTACGACGACGACGTCCCGCGGCTTCGCGATCGGGCCGATCTCCTTCGCGACGTGCGCCTTGAGCCGGTCCTGGATTCCGTCGGCGCCGGCGGTCCGCTTGAGTACGACAAACGCGACGACTGCGTGCCCCGTTTTGGCATCGGTGACAGGGCAGACGCCGGCCTCCACGACGTCGGGGTGCGACACGAGCGCCGACTCGATCTCGATCGTGGAGAGCAGGTGTCCGGAGACGTTGAGGGTGTCATCCACCCGCCCGAGGATCCAGATGTCGCCGTCGGCATCGTACTTGGCGCCGTCGCCGGCGAGGAACCAGCCCTGCCCGGCGTATTTGCGCCAGTACGAATCGAAGTAGCGGCGCGGGTTCCCCCACACGGTGCGGGCGATCGCGGGGCCGGGGGAGTCCACCACGATGAAGCCCTGCACGCCGGGCGGAACTGTGTTGCCGGCGTCGTCCACGATGCGGGTGCTGACGCCGGGCAGCGGCCGGGCCGCGCAACCGGGTTTGAACTCGGTGTCCGTCGGCGCGGGGGAGAGGATGGTGGCGCCTGTCTCGGACTGCCACCAGGTGTCCACCACGGGGGCCGTGCCGGCGCCGACGTTGTTCCGCAGCCAGCGCCAGGCTTCGGGGTTGACGGCTTCGCCGACGGTGCCGAGCATCCTGATGGAGGAGAGGTCGTAGGTGTCCGGGACCCCGTCCGGGAACCAGCCCATGAGGGACCGGACCAGCGTGGGGGCCGTGTAATACTGCGTGACCCCGTAGCGTTCGATGATTTCGAAATGCCGGCCCGGATGCGGGGTGTTCGGAGTGCCCTCGAAGATCACCTGCGTGACGCCGTTCGAGAGCGGGCCGTAGATCTCGTAGGTGTGGGCAGTGACCCAGGCCAGGTCAGCGGTGCACCAGTGCACGTCCTGGTCCCGGAGGTTCGGGTCCGGGTGGCTGAAGAGGTGCTCGAAGCTCCACGATGCCTGCGTCAGGTAGCCGCCGGAGGTGTGCACCAGGCCCTTGGGCTTGCCGGTGGTGCCGGAGGTGTACATGATGAACAGCGGCGTCTCGGCGTCGAACGCCTCGGGGGTGTGGAGGCCGGAGGCCTGCCCGACGGCGTCGTGCCACCACACGTCGCGGCCTTCGGTCATGGGCGCGGTCTCGAGCTCGTCCGCCGGAGTGGTCCTGTTGACCACCAGGACGTGTTCGATGAAGTTGTCTCCGGACACGGCTGCGTCCGCGTTGTCCTTGACCGGCACGGCGGTGCCGCGGCGGAACTGGCCGTCGGTGGTGACGAGCAGCTTCGCGCCGGTGTCCTCGACCCGGAACTTGAGTGCCTCGGCGGAGAAACCGCCGAAGACCAGCGAGTGGATGGCGCCGATGCGGGCAACAGCCAGCGTGATGATGACGGTTTCGGGGATGACCGGGAGGTAGATGACCACGCGGTCGCCCTTGGTGATGCCGAGGGCCAGCAGGGCATTGGCGGCCTTGGACACCTCGCGCTGGAGTTCGGCGTACGTGATGGAGCGGCGGTCGCCGGGTTCACCTTCGAAGTGGAGGGCCACTTTCTCGCCCCGGCCGGCGTCGACATGGCGGTCCACGCAGTTGTGGGCCACGTTGAGCTTGCCGCCTTCGAACCACGTGATGTCCGGGCCGGTGCCGGCTTCAAGGTCGGCCGGCACGCGCCGGTGCGCGGTGTGCCAGGGCTTGCCGCCGTACGAATGGCCCGTGGGCACCTCCGCCCAGTCCAGGCGGAGGGCCTGTTCTTCCCAGAACGCAACTGTGTCTGTGCCTGGGTCTGCGCCTGCGGCTGGGTCTGCGCCCGCGCCCGCGCCTGCGCCTGCGGCCGCGGGGGTGGTGCTGCGGTGACGCGCCGGTCCGCCGGTGGGGACGCCGTGCACTGCGCCGTCCGTGGGCTCTGTCAGGGACCATCCCGAAGAGCCGCGAGAGGAGCCGGGCGCGTCACGCAGCCCTGCTTCGTTCGCCGTCGCGTCCGAAGTGGTTTGTGGGGATGCCTCGGACGGAGTCCGGGCAAAGGTGGGCAGGGCGGAAGAATTCTCAGGGGTCATTGTGGCACTCCATCGGTCCTGGCAGTAGCACCCTGGTTCCTCCAGTTCCCTCGAATTCATCGAAAGAGAGAGGAACAGTTCCGTGGGAATGGTCGTCTCACGTCACCGGGGGTTGCTGCGGCTTCATCGATCCAGGTCTCTCGGCCGCTCGGGATGGTCAGTACCAACTAGACCCGAGATGCACGAATCCGCAAAATCCGGGTCTTCCGCGCTGTAATATTCGTTCATTGCGGCACCGGATGCCGATGTTTCATTCATTTGTTCGGAGATTATGCCGAAACTCCGCAGGAGTAGGCTTGATGCATGACTCATGTAAACGATCCGGCAGTCATTGACCGGCTCATGCGAACCAAGGGCCTGTGGGCGATCGTCGGACTCACCACCAACGAGTGGCGCTCGGCCTACGACGTCTCCCTCTTCGTCCGGGACCGCCTGGGCATGCAGATTGTCCCGGTCAACCTGCCCGGGGACGACGTCCACGGCGAGAAGGGGTACCGCTCGCTGGCCGAGATCCCCGCGGAGAAGCACCCGATCGACGTCGTGGACTGCTTCGTCAACTCGCACAGGGTGGGGGCCGTCATCGACCAGGCCATAGCGGTCGGCGCGAAAGCCGTCTGGCTGCAGCTGGGCGTCTTCGACGATGCCGCAGTGGAGCGCGCCAAGGCGGCCGGACTGGACGTTGTCGTGAACGCGTGCCCCGCCCGCGAAGGCTGGCGCGTGGACAGCTAGCAGCAGTCGAGAAGCTACAGGATCAGGAAAGCCGGTTACAAAATGTGACCGGCTTTTTCCGTATCCGCTGCCCAGCCGTGTCAGATGGAGTCGTAACCATCCCGAGCGGCTGAGAGATCTGGCTCCGTGACGCCGCAGCAACCCCCTCTTTGAGGACGGTGCTACCGCCAGGACCGATGGAGAACCGATGTGTTCTTAGGCTCGGGGCTTCGCTAAGCGCAGCCCGGAGCCGGGGCTCAGGGCCTTCCTCGGGCGATCCCGGAGGAAACCATGAACACGCAGACAGCGGTCGCGGCGCGGCCCCGAGCAGGTGATGACCTGTGATCGACATCCAGAACGTCAGTACGACATTCGATTCGTCCGGCGGCCGATTCACGGCCGTGGATGATGTCAGCCTGCATATCAGGCGGGGCACCATCCAGGGCATCATCGGGTTCTCCGGGGCCGGGAAGTCCACCCTGCTGCGGAACATCAACCTCCTCGAGCGCCCGACGTCGGGACGCGTCCTGGTGGACGGCGTCGACCTCGTGACCCTGTCCGACGCCGAGCTCCGGACCAAGCGGCACGACATCGGGATGGTTTTCCAGCACTTCAATCTGCTCAACAACCTCACGGCCCAGGAAAATGTGGAGTTGTCGCTGAAGTTCGCCGGCGTGGGCAAGGCAGAACGCCGCCGGCGGGCAGCCGAAACCCTGGAAATCGTGGACCTCGCCGACAAGGCCACAACGTATCCGGCCAAGCTCTCAGGCGGCCAGAAACAGCGTGTGGCGATCGCCCGCGCCCTCGCCACCGGGCCCAAGGTGCTGCTCTGCGACGAGCCGACGTCCGCCGTCGACCCCCGGACGACAGCATCCGTCCTGCAGTACCTGGCCGACGTCAACGCCGAATTCGGCATCACCATCGTGGTGGTCACCCACGAGATGAACGTCATCAAGGCCATTGCCGACAACGTTGCGGTCATGGAAGAGGGCCGGGTGGTGGAGCAGTTCGATCTCACCGAACTCCAGCGCCACGGCTTCCACCCGGCGACGTCGATCGGCCGTTACCTGATCTCCGATGAGATCCAGCTGGACCGCTCCGGGAAGGGCGCCCACACCACAGCCACTTCGGAGGGCCTGATCAATGTTTGACCGCATCCTGGAAGTCCTGCCCGAAATCGGCGTCGCCATGGGGCAGACCCTCACCATGCTGCTGGTGGCCATCCCGCTGGCGGTGCTCCTCGGCACGCCCCTGGGTGTGCTGCTCTACACGATCGGTCCCAACGGGCTGAAGCACAAACCGAAGCTGCACCGCGTCCTGGACGGGTTGGTCAACCTGGTCCGCTCGTTCCCGTTCCTGATCCTGCTGATCGCGATCATTCCGGTGACCAGGTTCATTGTCGGCACCACCATCGGCACGGCCGCCGTCATTGTCCCGCTGGCCCTCAACGCCATCCCGTACTTTGCCCGCTTTGTGGAACAGAACCTCAGCCAACTGGGCGGCGGCGTGGTCGAGGCGGCACGGTCCATGGGAGCCAGCCGGTCCCAGATCGTCCGGGATGTCCTGATCGTGGAGGCGAAGCCCGGACTCGTCAGCTCCATCACGATTATGACCGTCAGCTTCATCTCCTACTCGGCGATGGCCGGCCTGGTGGGCGGCGGCGGAATCGGCGACTTTGCCATCCGGTACGGCTACTACCGCTACGAGACGCCGCTCATGATCACGGCCATTGTCCTGATGATCCTGCTGGTCACCATCGTCCAGCTGGGCGGCTCCCGCCTCGCCCGACGCCTGGACAAGCGGCTCTGACCGCCCGCAGCACCCCGGCCCATCACACCTCCCACAGCGGAAAGCACCCCCATGACTTCAACAGCCAGTACCCGCTTCAACGGACCCCGCCCCCGCCTTCTCATCAGCGCCTTCGTGATGAACACGTCCAGCCACATCATGGGCGGCCAGTGGCGGCGCCCGGAAGCGCAGCAGCACCGGTTCAACGAACTCCAGCTCTGGATCGACCTGGCCCGCCAGCTCGAAGACGCCAAGTTTGATGCGATCTTCTTCGCCGACGTCGTCGGTCTCTACGGCGACTACGACGGCGGGTGGGCATCGCTGCTGAAAAAGGGCCTGCAGGTGCCGTCCAACGATCCCCTCATCCTGCTGTCCGCGCTCGCCACCGGAACGCGGGACATCGGACTGGCCGCGACGTCGTCGGTGATTCAAAGCCACCCCTTCCAGTTTGCCCGGCAGATGTCCACCCTGGACCACATCAGCAACGGACGGGTGGCCTGGAACATCGTCACCAGCGTGCTGGAAAACGCGCACCGGAACTTCAACGCCACCGAGCTCACCAAGCACGACGAACGCTACGACTGGGCGGACGAATACGTCGAGGCCGCCTATAAGTTGTGGGAAGGCTCGTGGGAGGACGACGCGCTGCTCCGGGACAAGGAGACCGGAGTCCACGCCGACCCGGAGAAAGTCAGCAAGATCTACCATCGCGGGCCCCGGTATTCGATCGACGGTCCGCACCTCGCGGCGCCTTCGCCGCAGCGCACCCCGGTGCTCTTCCAGGCCGGGAGCTCCGGCCGCGGCCAGCAGTTCTGCGCCGCCAACGCCGAGGCCACCTTCACCCTGGCGCCGAACACCGAGGTTGCCGCGAAGTACACGGCGGCCGTCCGTGAACAGGCCACCGCCGCCGGCCGCCACCCGGACGACGTGAAGTTCCTCCAGGGCATGCACTTCGTGGTCGGCGGCACCGAAGCCGAAGCGGAACGCAAGGCCGGGGAGTTGGAGGACAGCCTGGACATCGAGGCCCTGCTGGCCCACGTGGGCGGCGGATTCGGCGTCGACCTCGGCGGCCTGCCGCTGGACACCCCGCTCGGTGACCTTGAGACGGAAGGCAGCCAGGGCCACCTCACCGCCATCCGCGCCTCCGTCCGCGGGGGCAACCCCACCCTCCGCGACATTGCGCTGTACCGCAGCCGGGCCAACCGCGTGGTGGGAACCCCCGCGCAGATTGCCGACCGCCTCGAGGAGTGGCAGGACGCCGGGATCGACGGCATCAACATCATCAACCAGACCATCCCCGGCTCGTACACCGACTTCATCGAGGGTGTGCTGCCGGAACTGCGGAGCCGCGGGCTGGCCCAGGACAGCTACGCGCCGGGAACCCTGCGGGAGAAGCTCTTCGGGGCCGGGCCGCGGCTCAACGGCCGCCATCCCGCCGCGGCCTTCCGGGGGGCCTTCAAGGAATTCTCCGCGGCTGCCGAAAACCAGCCCGCCACCGTCACCGCCTAGCGCGGACCACCACAAAGGACCAAGAACATGCAGCGTAGAAATTTCCTCAAGTACGCCCTCGCGGGCGCCGGCGCAGCCGCCGTTTCGGCACTGACAGGCTGCGGCCTCGTCAATCCCGGGGGTGCCGGCGCCAGCGGCGGAAAGACGATCAAGATCATCGTCACGGAGTCGGCCCCGTACCAGGAACCCACCAAGCTCGCCCAGAAGCTGCTCGAGGCCAAGGGATGGACCCTGGAGCCGACGTACGTCACGGACATCATCCAGCCCAACCTGGCAGTGGCCAACGGCGAATTCGACGCCAACTTCTTCCAGCACAACGCCTACCTGAAGCAGTTCAACCAGGACAAGGGCCTGGACAACGTGGGACTCTTCTACGTTTACAGCGCGCCGGGCGGCATCTGGTCCGACAAGTACAAGACCCTGGACGAGCTTCCGGACGGCGCGAAGATCGGCATCCCCGTGGACCCGGCCAACAACGGCCGTGCCCTGTTCATGCTCCGGGACGCGGGCCTGCTGGAGCTTTCCGAAGCAACAGTGATCCACACGTCGCAGAAGAACATCACCGCAAACCCGAAGAAGCTGCAGTTCGTGGAGGTGGACCAGCAATCCCTTGCCAAGACCCTTCCCGACGTCGACGCCGGCTTCCTGATCGCCCGGATGGCCGCCGATGCCGGGCACACCAAGGAGGACGCGCTGGCCTTCGAAGCGGATGCGGACCAGGTTCCGTTCCGGATCGTGGTTGCGGGCCGGAAGGACTTTGCCGGCTCGGAGAAGGCCAAAGCCCTCAAAGCGGCGTTCCAGTCCCCGGAGGTCAAAGCCTGGTTCGCCGGCTACCAGAAGGGCATCCTGCCCACCCCCTGGGACCAGGATCCCGTTGCCGACGTCACGAAGCTCTAGCTGGCTATAGGTCATGTCAAGTCCGTGTCCGGGGCACGGCGGTGCACGCCTCGGGCGGTCCGGGGCGGGGCTCGTGAGTGGGGTGACGGCTGACGGTTTGTTGGCTGGACCGGCGTGGTTCCGGGTCGCGCCCACGCTGACTTGTCCGACCTCGGTCATTCACCGGGTCATCTGGCGTCGTTCGGGCTGCGGCCGGAGGGCGAAGGGCCGGGCGCCAAGCTAGAAGCGGCGTAACGCGTGAGCGTCCGCCATAGCCCGGTCGGCGTCTGGTCCGGCCCTTCGTCGGTTCCAGCGTCTCACCGTCGTCCGGAGTTGTGAAGTGGTTTTGGGGGCGCACCTCCTTGAATCCGGGAACTGGCGGCTTTCCCGGCTGGCCGTATGGTGTGCCGCCGGCTTGTTGCGGTCAACGTCGTTCGTCCTCGCTGCGCTGCGGGCGCTCCACGGCCCGGCTGGGCGGGTCAGTCAACCACAGACCCATGCCGAGATCGATCAGGGCCCGTCGCAGCGCCACGCTGCCTTCCCTGCTGATGGTCCCGTCGCGTCGTTTTCCAGCCGACTCGTATTGAGTGGGTGAGAGCCCGAGGCCCGGTAGATCTGTGAAGGTCCGGGCCAGCGCTGCGGGTCGCCCAGCGCCCCGGCATAGATGCCGGCCCTCCGCCCACCGCGAGCTCGGCACCTGCGGGTGCCCGGGGACTCCGCGGCGCCGGCTCCACGCCGAAGGCCCGTCTTGCAGGGAGGCCGCGGCAGGATGGGCTCCATCATGGACAGGCGGTAGCGGTGCGCCCGGACGCCGAATGGGTGCTGATGTACCGGCTCGGACTGAGCCGGCAACGCATCGCTGCCCTCGTCCGCGCCGAACCTGCCACCGTCGGGTACCACCTGGTCATCGCCCGCCACCAGGATCCGGGCCTCGAACCCGCATACCGGGCCGCCGCCGCGGCCAAAGCCGGCCCCAACGGACCTTGCCCGGATGGAGGAGATCATCGCCTGGATGACGGCTGAGGGCCGCTTCCCCCGTGACCGCTCGAAGGATAAAGGTGAGCGGTCGATGGCTCGGTGGCTCTCGAATCGTCGGCGCGAAGCAGCAAACGGCACCCTTCACCCGGTGTACCGGGACAGCCTCGCCCGGGTCCCCGGTTGGGAAGGAAACCCCAGGGCATCAGCGGATGAGGCCAGGTGGCATGAACGACTCGCCCAGCTCGTGGACTTCCGTACCGAGGGCAACGACTGGCCCCGCCACCACACTACTCCTCAGAGCGGGAGCACACCCTCGGGGTATTGATCCACACCCAGCGGTACAAACACCGCCGCGGCGACCTCGACCCGGAAAAGGTCAAGCTCCTGGACGCCGCCGCGCCCGGGTGGCAGGCCGGACGGACCCGCGGCCGCCCACCCCGCAGGTAAACGCAGGTTCAGCGCCATGCCGGCGAAGCCACTCATGAATGGCCTGCCGGCCGGTAAACTCATTGAGGCTCTCCAGTCCCCCCAGCTTGGAGAGCCGGGAGCCTCCACGCTTGAGTCCTTGATTCGCGCGGAGGCTTCCTCATACCCCCGACAAAGGCCCGCGGCCGCACATCCGGTCAGTACAGCGCACCGTTCGGCCGGGTTGCGCCCATTGGGGTGAGGTGGAGCCCTCCGCGCAGCTCAAAGCTGTCCCCACTGGCGTGCAACCCGGCCCCCGCCGGCGGCCGATCCCACCGGTCGATGGGTCTTCTGTCGGTGGCGAGCGGTATGCTTATTCGAAGATATATTCGAATAAAAGGTGTGTTGTGGGCGTTGTTGTTGGTCCCCGCGTGATAGATGCGGGTGCGTCGTTGTTGTCGGTGCTGATCTCTCCGGTCGCTGTCGCGGCCGGGTATCCCTCGCCCGCGCAGGACTACTTTGACGGGCGGATCGACCTCAATGAGCACCTCATCAAGGACGTTACGTCCACCTATGTGGTGCGGGTGTCCGGGGACTCCATGACCGGCGCCGGGATCAGCGACGGTGATGAGCTGATCGTGAACCGCGCCCTGGAACCGGTGGACGGGTCCGTGGTCGTCGCGGTCCTGGACGGGGAACTGACCATCAAACGGCTGCGGATCACGGGTACCGGGGTCGTGCTGCAGGCAGAGAACCCCGCGTACCCGGACATCCGGGTACCATCCTTATCCGATCTGGTGGTGTGGGGCGTAGCGACCCGATGCCTCCATTACATTTAGGGCCCGGCCTGTGTCCAAGCCGGGTCTCATGCGGCGGATGCCGCAGATCGCGCACGTGGATGTGAACTGCTTCTACGCCTCGGCCGAGCGGGCCTTCAACCCCGCTCTGGAGGGCCGGCCCGTCATCGTGCTCTCCAACAACGACGGCTGCGCCGTCACCCGGTCCCCGGAAGCCAAAGCCCTCGGCATCGCCATGGGAGAGCCCTGGTTCAAACTCGCACCCCGGGCCAGGGAATGGGGACTCGTGGCCCTCTCGAGTAACTACGAGCTCTACGGCGACATCAGCGCCCGCGTCATGGAGCTGCTGGGCCGGTACTCGGCCTGGCTCGAGGTCTACAGCATCGACGAGGCATTCCTCGGCGTCAAAGGCACCCCGGAGGAGCTCCTGGCCCTGGGCCGGGACATGAAAGCCGCCGTGCGGCGCAACGTCGGCGTGCCCGTCTGCGTCGGCATCGGACCGACAAAGACCTTGGCGAAACTGGCGAACAAATGGGCCAAGAACAACCCGGCCTTCGACGGCGTCTGCCACTGGGACTCCGTGCCCGCAGCCGACCGGGAATCCCTGATGCGGCGTCTGTCCGTGATCGAGATCTGGGGTGTCGCCACCCGGCTGACCAAACGCCTCAATGCCCTGGGGATTCACTCCACCCTTGACCTGTCCCGGGCGGATCCGGTGATGATCCGGGACCGGTTCTCCGTGGTCATGATGCGCACCGTCCTGGAACTCCAGGAAACCCCCTGCATCCCGATGGAGGAAGAACGGACCGGCCGGGACCAGCTCATCTTCTCCCGCTCCTTCGCCACCCCCATCACCACCGCGGCCGGGATCCGGCAGGTCATGAGCGTCTACGGCCAGCAAGCCTCGGCCCGGCTGGCCAAACACGGCCTCCAGGCCAAAGTCCTCACCGCCTTCGCCGGCACCTCACACTTCAACCCGAAAGACACCTCCTACCCCTCCGTCAGCGTGGCCCTGCCGATGCCAACCGCCGACCCGGTGCTGCTCACCAAAGCCGCCCACGCTCTCCTGCCCCGCATCTGCGAGGGCATCCGGTACGCCCGGGCCGGGATCATGGTCACCGACCTCCGCCCCACCGGCAAACAGGCACCCCTGTCCCTGTTCGAAAACCCACACGAGGAACGCCACATCGGAACCCTCCTCGAAGACATCACCCGCCGCTACGGCCGCGGCTCCATCGGCCTCGGCCACGGAGGCATCCGCGGCGGACCCGACTGGACCATGAAACGGGACATGCTCTCCCCCCGCTACACCACCCACTGGGACGAACTCCCCGTCGTCAAAGCCGCCTAAACCCCGCACGACAGCACCACGAAAGAACCACACCGCATGAGCACCATCACCGACACCGCACCACAGACCCACGACCTGCAGGTCCGGACCGACCCGGCCGGCAAACCCCCCGCCATCCGCCACGACGGAACCATCTGGCTGGTCGATCCCAACACCGACTCCCATGTCCAGGTACGCCTTATCTACCCTCCGCTGGGGTTCCCAGCCACGTGAGTTGTGGACTAGGGTCGTCTCGAAACGCACGAATTATCTCCCCCTTCGAGGTTCGTTCGTAAAGCGCAAAACCTGACCCCGCTGACCCCACACGACGCTTCACGGTGGAACCCGTTCGGTGTCACGCACAGAACCGACGGACCCTCCTGGACCGTCGTCGATGCTGACAGCTGCGATCTGCATTCCGCAGCCAGCTGGTACCTTCACTATCTTCTGGGCTGGCCGGCTTGTGAGGGGCCGCGCCGTCGTTTCTCTTCGCTAGCGTTTCTCTTCGCTATCGCTGCAATCGAGGCCATGGTACGTTCAGCGTGATCACGATGTCCTAACGCGGTCCCTCTCCAATCCGGCTCCTGACGCAACTTCAGAAAGCAGAGGCAACGATGCCAACAATAATGATCTTCCACGAGGTCGACGACGTTGAGCACTGGCTCAGCTCACCAAAACGGGAAGAAATCTTCGGGCCTCTGGGCATCACGGTTCGAACGTTCATCGACCCGGCGAAGACTCACCGTGTCGGCCTAATCGTCCAAGTCCCCGACATGGATACGTTCCAGCGAATGATGGAGTCCGAAGCTGCAGCCGATGCGATGAAATCCGACGGCGTCCGCCCGGAAACAATCCTGACGCTCGTCGAGTCCTAGACACCACCGGGCCGTTGACCCTGAAATCGGATCCTCCCAGTGGTTCAGCCGCTGGGGCTGGTGGGCGGCGACATCCCCGCGGCTGGCCGCCTGACCGCTTCGGTGACTCGTCCACACCCCATCCGGACGCAGCCAACGTGCCTTGTATTGTCCTTCGGTGCTGACCCGCGTTAACACTGTTTGAGGGGGAGATAAACCGGGTCGGCACTTCAAGCTCGGCCCTTCGGACGTTCACGCTGCGCCGGAACCCGCTCTCCACCCAGTGGCTGCTGGAAAGCATCAGCGACTAGGCCACAGTGACTCCTCAAACGATCAGCGATCAGACCTGGGCCGGGATCCGGACCGAGTTCACGCTGCCGCCCTCGCACAGGTGCACCGCCGGCTCTCAGAACTGATGGAAGACCGGGAACCGGTCATGCGGCAGCTCGTCCGCGTCTTCATTGACGACGGGACCTTCTGCCCGGGATTCCAGTTCCTCCCCGGCGGCCAGCTCCAGCCAACCGTCACAGCACTCTTCCGCAGAGCCATGGAGCCGGACATCCCGCACAACTACTTCACCGTCTGGATGGTCACACCGTCCCGGGACCTGGCCGGGACCCGCCCCGTCGATCACCTGAAGACGAACCCCGCGCCCCTGCTCCGGGCGCTGGAATCCTGCCGCTGGCGTTAGCAGCCGGCGGGGGAACTCTTGGTGGGACACCCGACGCACAGCAGCCGTCGGCAGCGGCGACCTGGTCAGCCAAGAATACTGGCAGGTTCAGGTACGCCTAGGGACCTCTGACTCCGCGCCGCGGACTTTCACGCTGCGCCGGAACCCGCTCTCCACCCAGTGGCTGCTCCTAGATGAGTAAGACCTAATCCGGTGTGTTGTAGAACAGACCCCGGGCGCTTTCGCACCCGGGGTCTGTTAATTGCTGGCGGAGGGTGTTAAACCCTTGGTGTGAACAATGAACTCAACACCCTCCTGACCACACTCTATGTCTTCCTCACCGACCGTGTCCTGCCGGATCTGGGGTACACCCGGTCCGGCCGGCCGGGCAGAAAGGTCCGGCTCGATGATGCCGAACTGCTGTGCCTGGTCGTGGCCCAGCAACTGCTTCACGGTTCATCCTCGGAGTCCCGGTGGATCCGCTACGCCAGGGCGCATCTGCGCGGGCATTTCCCGAATATCCCGCACCAGTCCGGCTATACAAGCGGGTCCCCGCGGCAGGACCGCTCATCGCCGCGGCCATCACGGCCATAGCCCGGGATACACCGTCCTGGCAAGAGATCCTGCGGCTTCTCGACTCCACCCCGGTGCCCTGCGGCATGTCCCGCGAAACAGTCAAACGCTCCGATCTGGCCGGGCACGCCGGCTACGGGTACTGCGCTTCCCACTCCCGCTATTTCTGGGGTTTCCGGCTCTACCTGATCAGCACCCCTGAGGGCATGCCCGCGATCTGGGGGCTGGCAAACCCGAAGCTGGGGGAACGTGAAGTCACCCAGGCACTACTCACCAACGACCACCGGTTGATCCGTGCCGGACAGGTCATCCTCGGCTTCGCGGGCCGGGACTTCGAACGGTTCATCACCGAGGACCTCGGCGCCACGCTGGTCCGACCGGACCGCAAGGACGAAAAACCCCGCTTCGGCCGGTTCGGAGGAATCCGCCAGTGGATCGAGTCCGTCTTCGACACCCTCAAAGGCCAGCTCGGCCTCGAACACCACGGCGGACGCACCCTCGAAGGCGTCTACGCCCGCGTCGCCTCCAAACTCCTCGCACTCGCAGCCGGAATCTGGCACAACTGGCACACCAACACACACCGCAAGCGCTCGCTCACCGCCTACGAGGTCAAGTCCATTTGCGTGGTGTAACGGGGTTGCTGCGTGATTCTTGGGTTGGTTAGGCGCTGAGCGCCAGTTCGGGGTTGGTGTCCTCCTGTTCTGTCGTGGTTGCGGGCGTGGTCCCGACGGTTTGTGATTGTTGGATGAGCTCGAGGCTGAGGTAGCGGCGGGC